>DASSMQ010000017.1:0-17648 GCA_035688805.1 Candidatus Limnocylindrales bacterium | reverse complement strand
GGGGCGCCGACCACCTCCTCGGGCCGTCCGATCTGGACGACCTTCCCGTCGCGCATGATCACGATGTGGTCGCCGAGCTTGAGCGCCTCGGCCAGGTCGTGGGTGATGAACACCATGGTCTTGCCGACCTCGTGGTGGAGGCGCAGGACCTCGTTCTGCATGTCGCGGCGGATGAGCGGGTCGAGGGCGCTGAACGGCTCGTCGAAGAACATCACCTCGGGGTCGACCGCGAGCGCTCTGGCCAGCCCCACCCGCTGCTGCATGCCGCCCGACAACTGGTCGGGATAGCTATCCGCGTGACCCTGCAGGCCGACCAGGTCGATCATCGCCTGGGCTCGCGCCTCGCGAGCCGCCTTCGGTTCGCCGCGGATCTCCAGACCGAACGCGACGTTGTCGATGACGCGCCGGTGGGGAAGCAACCCGAAATGCTGGAAGACCATCGAGAAGCGCCGACGGCGCAACTCGCGCAGCGTCTCCTGACTGGCTTTGACGACGTCCTCGCCGTCGAGTCGGACCTCGCCGGCCGTCGGCTCGATCAGCCGGGTCATGCACCGGACGAGCGTCGACTTGCCGCTGCCCGACAGGCCCATGACCACGCAGACCTCGCCGGGCCGGACGTCGAACGAGACGTCCCGCAGGCCGATCGTGGAACCCGTCTTGCGGCGCAGCTCGTCGCGCGTCAGGTCCGCATCCGGGGTGCCGATGACCTTGCGTTCCGCCGGCCCGAACACCTTCCAGAGGCCTTTGACAGCGAGGGTCGGGATGCCGTCCGTCGGCGATCGGCCGGTCACCGGTTCCATCGTCGCCGTCACGTCGTCACCCTCCGAACCAGCCAGTGGGACCAGGCGCCGTGTTCTGCCAGATGTGCTTCGCCTCACGGTACTCGTCCAGACCCTGCAGGCCAAGTTCCCGGCCGATCCCGGACCGCTTGAAACCGCCCCATTCCGCCTGGGGGACGTAGACGTTGTAGTCGTTGATCCAGATCGTCCCGTGGCGAAGTCGGCTGGCGACCCGCTGGGCGCGCGACGCATCGGAGGTCCAGACCGCCCCCGCGAGGCCGTACTCGGTGTCGTTGGCCGACTCGATCGCCTCGTCCTCGGTCGTGAAGCGCTCGACGGTGAGGACCGGGCCGAACACCTCCTCCCGGATCACCCGCATGTCGCGCCGGACGTCGGTGAGGACGGTCGGTCGGTAATAGAAGCCGGCCTGGAGGTCCGGTTCCGCCGGTCGGCGACCACCGGCCACCAGGCGCGCACCCTCCTCGAGGGCCGTCGCGACCTGTGTTTCGACCTTGGCCCGATGCGCCTCGGAGATGAGCGCGCCGGTCTCGGTGCGGTCGTCCGTCCCTGGTCCGAGACGGATCCGCTCCGCGCGGGCGGCGATGGCCTCGACGAACGCGTCGTGGATCTCGGCCTCGACGATCGCCCGGCAGCCGGCCGAGCAGACCTGGCCGGAATGGACGAAGGCCGCGGTCAGCGCGTTGTCGACCGCGGTGTCGAAGTCGGCGTCGGCGAAGATGATGTTCGGGCTCTTGCCGCCGAGCTCGAGCGCGACGCGCTTGACGGTGTCGGCCGCGCCGCGCATCAGCGCCCGCCCCGCGGTGATGCCGCCGGTCAGCGAGACGAGGTCGACGTCGGCCGAATCGGCCAGGGCCTGACCGACCCGCTCGCCCTCACCCAGGACCAGGTTGACGACACCGGGCGGGACGCCCGCCTCGTCGAGCAACCGGGTGAGGTGGATGGCGGTCAGCGGGGTCAGGTGGGCTGGCTTCATGACGATCGTGTTGCCGGCGGCCAGGGCGGGCGCGACCTTCCACGACAGCTGGAGCAGCGGGTAGTTCCATGGCGCGATGAGCCCGCACACGCCGACCGGCTCGTAGACGATCCGGCTGAGCGCGGTCGGGATGTTGGTGTCGACGAGGCGTCCCGCTTCCTTGTCGGCGAGATCCGCGTAATAGCGGAACACGCGCGCGACGTCGGCGACGTCGATGCGACTCTCACGCAGCGCCTTGCCGGTGTTGCGAGTCTCGGCGGTGGCCAGCACCTCCTGGTCGCGCTCGAGGAGCGCGGCGACGCGGTCAAGCATGCCCGCCCGGTCCGTCGTCGGCGTGCGCGGCCAGTCCGTCCGGTCGAACGCCCGGCGCGCGGCGGCGATGGCGGCCTGGACCTGGGCGTCGGTGGCGACATCGACCTCGGTCACGACGCTGCCGTCGCTCGGATCGATCACCGAGCTGCAGCGGCCGTCCGCGGACCCCACCCAGGCCCCATCGATGAACAGGCTCGGCACGACGCTCCGTTCCCCTCGCTGGTCGTCCGACGCTCGGTCGGGCGAGTCGGTAGCGTCCGCGGGACGAGCGCCGGCGTCAAGGCTTGTGCGCGGCTTGGTGCGTCGGATGCGCCCGGTCGGTGGGGCCCCGCGGCCGGTCGGCGACGGGTATCCTTCGTGGCACGTCACGTACCGAAACCTGGAGGAGGGTCGGCATGAGCGCGCTTCCCGCGCGAGCCGATGTGGTCATCATCGGCGCCGGCATCGTCGGCAACAGCATGGCGCACCACCTGGCGAAGCTGGGCTGGCGGGACATCGTGCTGCTCGACAAGGGACCCCTGCCGAACCCGGGCGGCTCGACCGGCCACGCCTCGAACTTCATCTTCCCGACCGACCACTCCAAGGAGATGACGGCGCTCACCCTCGACAGCGCCGCCCAGTACCAGGAGATGGGCGTGTTCACGCGAAGTGGCGGCATCGAGGTCGCGCGGACCGAGGCCCGGATGCAGGAACTGAACCGCCGGATGGCCTCGTCGCGCGCCTGGGGGATCGAGTCGGAGCTGCTCGATCCGGCCGGCGTGAAGGCGCTCGTGCCGTACATCGAAGAGAGCGTGATCCTCGGTGGCTTCCACACCCCGAGCGTCGGCGTGGTCGACTCGCTGCGCGCCGGCACGATCATGCGCGAGGCCGCCCAGAAGCTCGGTGCGCTGACCATCGGCGCCGCGACCGAGGTCTCCGGCATCGACGTCGAGGACGGCCGGGTCACGCGCGTCCGCACGAATCACGGCGACATCGAGACGTCGACCGTCGTCATCGCCTGCGGTTGCTGGAGCCCGCGCATCGCCCGGATGGCCGGCGCGTCGATCCCGCTGACGCCGGCCGTGCACCAGATGATCAGCGTCGGGCCGGTCCCCCAGTTCGCCGACACGGTCGGCGAGATCTCGTTCCCGATCGTGCGCGACATGGATACCAACATGTACGAGCGCCAGCACGGTGGCGATCTCGAGGTCGGCTCGTACGCCCACCGCGCGATCCTCATGGAGGCCGACGACATCCCGTCGATCCAGGCCTCGGCCATGTCACCGACCGAGCTGCCGTTCACCCAGGAGGACTTCGAGCTCCAGATGGAGCAGGCGCTCGAGCTGGTGCCCGACATCCTCGGCGATGAGCGGGTCGGCATCCGCTACGCCATCAACGGCCTCCTGTCGCTGACCCCCGACGGGATGCCGATCCTGGGCGAGACGCCCGAGGTCAAGGGCCTGTGGTCGGCGGCGGCGATCTGGATCAAGGAGGCCCCGGGCATCGCCCGCGCGGTGGCGGAGTGGATGACCCATGGCTCGTCCGAGATCGACCTCCATACGTCCGACATCGCCCGGTTCTACGACAGCCAGCGGACGGCGACGCACATCGCCGCCCGGACGGCCGAAGGCTTCAACAAGACGTACGGCATCGTCCATCCGATGGAACAGTGGGAGAGCAACCGCAACGTCCGGTTGAGCCCGACCTACCCTCGTCAGGTCGAACTCGGAGCGACATTCTTCGAGGCGGCCGGCTGGGAGCGCCCGTTCTGGTACGGGACCAACGAGCGGCTGCTTGGCGACTACGGCGATCGGGTGATGCCTCGAGAGGCCGAGTGGGAATCGCGCTGGTGGTCGCCGATCATCAACGCCGAGCACCTGGCGATGCGCGAGCGGGTCGGCATGGTCGACCTCGTCGCATTCGCGATCTTCGACGTCCAGGGGCCGGGAGCCTTGGCCTACCTGCAGGGCCTCGTCGTCAACCAGATGGACGTGCCGATCGGACGGGTCGTCTACACGCCGCTGCTCAACGAGGCGGGCGGCATCGTCGCCGACCTGACCATCATGCGGCTCGCCCACGACCGGTTCCGGGTCGTGACCGGCGGTGGCATGGGCATGCGCGACAAGAAGTGGTTCACCGACCACCTGCCCGAGGACGGCAGCGCCCAGCTGTTCGACGCCACCTCTGCCCTTACCACGATCGGGGTCTGGGGCCCGCGGGCCCGCGACCTGCTCGCGGGGGCGACGCGCGACGACGTCTCGCACGCGGGCTTCCCGTTCGGGACCTGCCGGCTCATCGAGATCGACGGGGTCCGTGCCCTGGCGTCACGCATCTCCTACGTCGGCGAACTCGGCTGGGAGATCTACGCCCCCATGGAGCAGGGCCTGCGCCTGTGGGACACGCTCTGGGCCTCGGGTCAGGCGCACGGGGTCGTTCCGGTCGGCATCGGGGTGTACGCCACCACCGGGCGGCTCGAGAAGGGCTATCGGGCACACGGCGCCGAGCTCGAGACCGAGTTCGATCTGGTCGAGGCCGGCATGGCCCGCCCGAAACTCAAGGATGCGGACTTCCTCGGCAAGGCGGCCTACGAGCGCCAGCGCGCGGCACCGCCCGCCGCGGTGATGTGCACGCTGACCGTCGACGACCCGCGGTCGTCGACCGGGGTCGCCCGGTACATGCTCGGCAAGGAACCGATCCTGGCCCTCGACGGCAAGCCGCTCGTCGACGCGAAGGGCCGACGCTCCTATGTGACGAGCGCCGGCTCCGGCCCGTCGGTCGGCAAGCATCTGCTGATGGCGTACTTGCCGCCGGAGCAGGCGGTGGTCGGTACCAAGCTGCTCGTCGAGTACTTCGGTGAGCGCTATCCGGTCACGGTCGCCGTCGCCGGGGCGACGCCGTTGTTCGACCCCGACAATGAGCGGATCCGGGCCTGACCCGAACCATGCGCGTCCTCGTCTGCGTCAAGCGTGTCCCGGCCACCGGTGGCCGGATCGTCCTGGCCGACGACGGCCGCACCATCGACACTCGCTACCTCGGCTTCGTGGTCAGCCCGCACGAGGAGTGCGCGGTCGAGGAGGCCGTTCGACTGGTCGAGGCCAACGGCGGCGAATCGGTCGTCCTGACGCTCGGGCCGGCCGAGGCCGCCGACCAGCTTCGTGATGCCCTGGCGGTCGGGGTCGAGAGGGCGGTCCTGCTCGAGACGGACGGCGCCGACTGGGATCCGGTCGCGACCTCCACAGCGATCGGTGCGGCGATCCGAGACCTGGAGGCGGATGGCGGGCCGTTCGACCTGATCCTGGTCGGCAATGAATCGGCCGACTCGGGCGGCTACCAGGTCGGGATCCGGTTAGCCGTCGCGCTCGACCGCCCCGTCGTCACCGGGATCAAGGCCCTCGAGATCCGCGGTGGTGTCGCGACGGCGCGTCGACAGGTCCCCGGTGGCGCCGAGGTCTTCGAGCTGCCCCTCCCGGCGGTGGTCGGGGTCAAGGAGGGCATCAACCTGCCGCGCTATCCCTCGGTACCTGGCCGGCTGCGGGCCAAGAAGAAGGAGATCGAACGGATCGCTCCGGAGCGGGTCGGCGGTGGGCCGACGCTCGATCGACTCGAGCTGCCGCCCGAGAAGGAGCAGCAGGCGGAGATCCTCGGCCGCGGCCCGGAGGCCGCTCCGCGGGTCGTCGAGCTGTTGCGCGAGCTGGGCGTCCTGTGAGCGCGATCCTCGTCCTCGTCGAGATCGCCGGGTCGGCGCCGGACCGCCTCAGCGCCGAAGCCCTGGGATTCGCCGGCGATCTCGCCCGTCGACTGGGTGGGACCGTCGACGCGGTGGTCGTGGCCGACGGATCGGGCGGTGCCGGCGGTGCAGCCGGGGTCGCGGCGGCGCTCGGCGGACTCGGTGTCGCGAGGGTGCACCTCGCGGCCGACGACCGGTTGGCGGCATACGCGCCGGCGGCCTGGGCCGCCGCCGTGGCCGGAGTCGTGCGCGACGGAGGCTTCAGCGCGGTCATCGCGCCCGGCAGTGAGCGCGGCACCGAGGTCCTGGCCCACGTCGCGGCTCGTCTTGGACTGTCGATGGCCGCCAACGTCGTTACGGTCGAGCCGGGCGATCGCTGGACGCTGACCCGGCAACGCTGGGCGGGCAGCCTGCTGGAGCGGGCGTGGCTCGACGGCGAGCCGCGGTTGTTGACCGTGGCCCCGCACGTCGTCCAGGCCCCCGAGTCGGATGGATCGCGGGCGCCGGCATCGGTCGTGACGGTCGAGCCGGCGATCACCGACGCTGACCTGCGGGCGCGCGTCGTGGGGCGCGATGTCGCGGCGGCCGACCAGGTATCGCTGTCGGACGCGAAGGTCGTGGTCGGTGGCGGACGAGGCATGGGCAGCGCCGAGGCATTCGCCCTCCTCGACGAGCTGGCCGGGTTGCTCGGCGCCGCGGTCGGCGTGTCGCGCGTGGCGACCAGCCTCGGCTGGCGACCCCACGCGCAGCAGATCGGCCAGACCGGGACGCGCATCGCGCCCGATCTGTACATCGCCTGTGGCATCAGTGGCGCGATCCAGCACATCGTCGGCGCGAAATCCGCCAAGCGGATCCTGATCATCAACACCGACCCGGATGCGCCGATCTTCCGGCGCGCCGACTACGCGGTGGTCGGCGACGTCGGCACGGTGGTGCCGGCCATCAGCGAGGAGATCCGCCGCGTTCGCGGCGGTTGAGGACAGCATCGGCGGTCGTTGCCGCCGGGGGACTCGACGGCCGTGGCGTCGAACGATGGAGGACATCCGATGGGCTTCTTCCGTGGTGTGATCACCGGTGTGGCGGTCGCGGCCGGCGCGGCGGCCTGGTACATGTCCCGCGCCGGCTCGGCGTTCCGTGACCGGTATCGGGTCGACCGCCGGCTCGGGGAGTTGGGAGACGAGATCGAGCTGCGCACCCGCGAGGTTCGGGCGAGCGTCGCGGCGCAGATGGATCGGGCGCGAGAAGGCGCCCCTGAAGGCTCGTCCACGCTGGATGGCGCCCGCGCCGCCGCGGCCGAGGAAGCTGCGGAGCTCGCCGCCGACATCGAGGCCAAGGCCGCCAAGCTCAAGGGCGCGGCGGGGTCCGCGGAGGCCGACGCCGAGGCCGGCTAAGGACGGGTGCCGGAACACGCCCGAGGGGCCGGCGATCCCGTGGCAGCCCCGCCGTTCGGCGCCGCGACGGCGGTCGCGACCCGCGACGCCACGCGGCCTGGGCCCCACAGACCGCGCGCCACATAGGGCCCCGCGACTCCCAGTCCCGTTTTTCGGGCGTACCGCACCGTGACGTGACGCCACGGGCGACTCCACGCGGGGCCCCGCGACTCTCGGTCCCGTTTTTCGGGCGTACCGCACCGTGACGTGACGCCACCGGCGACTCCACGCGGGTCCCGCGACTCCCAGTCCCGCTTTTCGGGCGTTCTGCGCCCCGATATGACGCCACGGGCTGCACACGCGACGGTCAGACCCGGAACCGTGCCGTAGACCGTGGTCCTGGCACGTTCCGCGACAAGACGCGACTCCCAGTCGCGGGCACCCGCCGGCCGACACCGCCCGGACGACCAAGACGAGACTCCCGGTCGCGGCACCCGCCGGCCGACACCGCCCGGGCGCACGAGGCGGAACGCCCAGTCGTGGCACGCGCCGCAACAGCCGCCCGGCCGCACGAGGCGGAACGCCCAGTCGTGGCACGCGCCGCAACAGCCGCCCGGCCGCACAAGACGGGACGCCCAGCACGACGCCCACGTGACCGACCGGCTACCCCTCGCGCAGTCCCGCCGCGATCCGGGCCGCCCCGGCCACCACCGCCTGGGCAAGGTCCGCTTCCGTGCCGGCCGCCGGGAATCGGTACGACGGTCCGTGGATGTGCACCGCCGCGATGACCTCGCCCGACCCGTCCGCGATCGGTGCCGCGACCGACGAGATGCCCGCATCGAATTCCTCGATCGCCCAGGCGTACCCGCGCCGGCGCACGTCGCGCAGCCGCTCGCGCACCTCATCGGCATCCGCCAGGGTCCGCGGCGTGAACCGCTCGAGGGACCCGGCCAGGTAGCGCTCGATCGCGGCCGGCGTCCGGAACGCAAGCAGTACCTGCCCCGACGAGACGGCGTGCAGCGGTGCGCGCGCGCCCGTCCAATCGCGCACGAGGACCGGGTTGGGCGTATCGACCTGGTCGATGTAGTGGATGAGGTCACCATCGGGCACCCCCAGTCCGGCCGCCTCCCCGGACTCGGCCGCAAGGTCGGCCAGCACCGGCCGTCCGACGGCCGCCAGCGACCGGACCAGCGAGAACCCACCGCCCAGCGTTACAAGCCGCGGCCCGAGCCGATACGCGGTCTCGCCCGGGACCTGCTCGACCGCACCCTCTCCGACCAGCGTCGCCAGCAATCGGGCCGCGGTCGACTTCGGCAGCCCCGAGCGGTCGGCGACATCCGTCACCCCGAGCGGTCCCTCGTCGAGGGCGTCGAGCACCGCGAACGCTCGTCTGATGGACTGGACGCTGGACACGGACACCTCGGTCGGCTAGATTCGGGACTCGCGGGTTCCATCATACGGCACGGTTCCACGATGTGGAACCCCCCGCGGCCGCCGATCCCCGCCGAGACGCGGGATCCCGGGAGCGAACCCGATGACAGACGACTACCAGGACATCGACCTCAACGCCCTGTCCGACGACGAGCTCGTCGAGCAGATGCACAACGACCTGTACGACGGCATGAAGGATGAGATCGTCCAGGGGACGAACATCCTGCTCGGGCGTGGCTTCACGGCCACCAGGGTCCTGGACGACGCGCTCGTGGCCGGCATGAAGATCGTCGGCATCGACTTCCGCGACGGCATCCTGTTCGTGCCCGAGGTCCTGCTCGCCGCCAATGCGATGAAGGCCGGCATGGAGATCCTGCGCCCGCTCCTCGCCGAGACCGGCGCGGAACCGGTCGGCAAGGTCGTCATCGGCACCGTGAAGGGCGACATCCACGACATCGGCAAGAACCTGGTGGGGATGATGCTCGAAGGCGCGGGCTTCGAGGTGGTCGACCTCGGCATCAACACCGACGCCGACAAGTTCATCAACGCGCTCACCGAGCACAAACCGGACATCCTCGGTATGTCGGCCCTGCTGACCACCACGATGCCGTACATGAAGGTCGTCATCCAGACCCTCAAGGACCGCGAGATGCGCGACGACTTCATCGTGCTGGTCGGCGGCGCGCCACTGAACGAGGAGTTCGGGATGGCGGTCGGCGCCGATGCCTACTGTCGCGACGCAGGCGTCGCGGCCGAGACCGCCCGTCGGCTGATCGATGAGCGCCGCGCCCAGAATCGTGTCCCCGCCTGAGACCGAGCCCACCCGATCGGCAGCTACGACCGCACCGCGCGTCCTCGTCGTCGGGTGCGGGGCGCTCGCTCGTGAGCTCGTCGCGCTGACCCGCGACCTGCCCAACGTCGACATCACCTGCTTGCCGGCCACCCTCCACAACCGTCCCGGCGGCATCCCCGCCGCGGTGCGCGATCGGATCCGGCGGCGGCGAGCGGGCTACGACCGCGTCTTCGTGGCCTACGCCGATTGCGGCACCGGTGGCCTGCTCGATCCGGTGATCGCCGAGGAAGGCGTCGAGCGCCTGGCTGGCGCGCATTGCTACGAGTTCTACGCGACGAGCCCCGAGTTCGAGCGTCTCGCGGAGGAAGAGCCGGCCACGTTCTTCCTGACCGATTTCCTGGCCCGGAACTTCGACAGGCTGGTCATCAAGGGTCTGGGCCTCGACCGCCACCCCGAACTGCGCGATCAGTACTTCGGCAACTACCGACGACTGGTCTACCTCGCCCAGACCGACGACCCATCGCTCGACGTGATCGCACGTCGCGCCGCCCGTCGGCTGGGCCTTCGCTTCGAACGGCGAGCGACCGGCTATGGCCAGCTCGCCACGACCATCGCGGCGGTCGCCGCCGGCCGGCCGGCACCGACTGTCACACCGCTCCTCGAGCTCGGAGGGAATTGACCGACGTGGCGACCATGACCGTCATCTGGTGGCGCGACATCCCGGCGCAGGTCACTGCCCGCGAGGGCCGGCACCAGAGCAAGATCGTGCTCCATCCGCGCTTCCAGGTGGCGATCGATAAGGCGGCCAGTCGGGCCGGCCGGCGCGCCTACAACGACTACATCGCCGAGTGGCGACGGACCCAGCAGCGGTGCGGCGAGGACATCGACAAGGAAGTCGCCGCGGAGGCCGAGCGCCTCGAGGGCGACTACGACAAGCACCGGCTGGCGATGCTCATCCAGTCGGGAGGCGTCGAAGGGGGCCCGGTGTTCGCGCCGGCCCACGACGAGACCCAGGGCAAGGCGGTCGACGCGTGACGCGGACGGTCATCAGCTCCGCCACCCGCGAGGTCGTGATCGGCGACGACCAGCCCTTCGTCGTCATCGGGGAGCGGATCAACCCGACCGGTCGCAAGCTCCTGGCCGAGGAGATGAAGGCCGGCGACTTCAGCCGCGTCGAGCGCGACACCATCGCCCAGGTCGAGGCTGGTGCGCACATGCTCGACGTGAACGCCGGCATCCCCCTCGCCGACGAGCCGGCCATCCTGGCCCGGACCATCCAGCTCGTGCAGTCGCTCACGGACCTGCCACTGTCGATCGACTCGTCGATCGTCGAAGCCCTCGAGGCAGGTCTCGCGGTCTACCAGGGCAAGCCGTTGCTCAACAGTGTGACCGGTGAGGACGAGCGACTCGAACGGGTGCTGCCGCTGGTCAAGAAGTACGGCTGCGCGGTCGTGGCCATCAGCAACGATGAGACCGGGATCAGCATGGATCCGGACGTCCGATTCGCGGTCGCGAAGCGGATCGTCGAGCGGGCCGCCGACCACGGCATCCCGCGCGAGGACATCGTGGTCGATCCCCTGTTGATGCCGATCGGCGCCCTTGCCGGTGCCGGGCGCCAGGTCTTCCACATCCTCGGCCGACTGCGCGACGAGCTGAAGGTGAACTCGACCTGCGGCGCCTCGAATGTCAGCTTCGGGCTGCCCAATCGCGAAGGCATCAACGGCGCGTTCCTGAACATGGCCATCGCCTCGGGCCTGACGTCGGCCATCACCAATCCCATCGCCGAAGGGGTCCGCCACGCGGTGATGGCCAGCGATGTGCTGATGGGCAACGACCAGGACGCGGCCCGCTGGATCCGCCAGTTCCGGGTCGCCCCCCCGGAAGGCGAGGCCGGCGGACGTCGGGTCAACCGCCGGCGCGGCGCACCGGTCGGCGCGGCCTGACCGTGGCCGGGGCGGTATGACCGGGACCGGTCCAGGAGGCGCGGACCCGCAGGTCATCTTCACGCCGTCGGGCCGGCGCGGCCGCGTACCGGCGGGGACCACCGTGCTGGACGCGGCCAGGACGCTCGGCGTCGACATCGACTCGGTCTGCGGCGGTCGCGGGATCTGCGGCCGCTGTGCCGTCGTGCCCGCATTCGGGACGTTCGCCAAGCACGGCATCACCTCCGCGCCGGACCACCTCAGCGAGACCGGCGAGGTCGAAGCGCGCTACCGCTGGGAGATCGGCCTGGCCGACGACCGGCGGTTGGCGTGCGTCGCCGAACTGCTCGGCGACGTCGTGGTCGATGTCCCGCCCGAGAGCCAGGTCCACCGCCAGGTGGTCCGGAAGGACCTCGACTCACGCCCGTTCGAGATGGACCCGGTCGTGCGACTGCACACGATCGACGTCACGGAACCCGACCTGGCCACGCCCACCGGCGATCTCGGGCGCCTGTTCGACGCGCTGTCGCGGGAATGGGACCTCGACGAGCTGCGGGCGGACCTGTCCGTTGTCCGCGGCCTCCAGTCGGCCCTCACCGGCGGTGGGTACCGGGTCACGGTCGCTGTCCACGGGGGCCGTGACGTCATCGCCATCTGGCCGGGCTTCCACGACCGCGCGTTCGGGGTGGCCATCGACGTCGGGTCGACCACCATCGCCGGGCATCTCGTGAACCTCGTCGATGGCTCGATCCTCGCGAGCGCCGGGGTCATGAATCCCCAGATCCGGTTCGGCGAGGACCTGATGAGCCGGGTGAGCTACGTGATGATGCACGAGGGCGGCGACGTCGAGCTGACGACGGCCGTCCGCAAGGCGCTCGACGGGCTCCTCGCCTCGCTCGGCAACAAGGCCGGGGTCAAGCGGACCGAGATCCTCGAGCTGACCATCGTCGGCAACCCGATCATGCACCACCTGCTGCTCGGCATCGACCCCACGCCGCTCGGGTCCGCGCCCTTCGCGTTGGCCACGGACACGGCGGTCGAGACGACCGCCGCCGAGCTGGCGATCCGCACCCATCCGGGGGCCCGGGTCTACGTGCTGCCGTGCATCGCCGGACACGTCGGCGCGGACACGGCCGGCGTGATCCTCGCCGAGGAGCCGCACAAGGCAGAGGCGATGACGCTGGTCGTCGACGTCGGCACGAATGCCGAGATCGTCCTCGGGGACCGGCGCCGCCTCCTGGCCGCGAGCAGCCCGACCGGGCCCGCCTTCGAAGGCGCGCAGATCAGCTCGGGCCAGCGCGCCGCCCCCGGCGCGATCGAACGCGTGCGCATCGACCGGACGACCCTCGATCCACGCTTCCGGATCATCGGCGTCGACGCCTGGTCCGACGATCCCACCTTCGCCGCCGCGCTGGCTGCCGCCGGCACGGGCGTGACCGGCATCTGCGGCTCCGGCATCATCGAGGTGGTGGCCGAGCTCTTCCTCGCCGGCGTCATCACCGCAGACGGGGTGATCGACGGGGCGCTCACCGCACGGACGCCACGCGTCGTCGCCGACGGCCGCACGTTCAGCTACGTTCTCCACGAATCGACCGACGGCGGTCCGCGGATCCTCGTGACCCAGAACGACGTCAGGGCCATCCAGCTGGCGAAGGCCGCGCTCTACGCCGGCGTGCGGCTGTTGATGGATCAGCTCGGCATCGAGACGGTCGACGAGGTCCGTCTCGCTGGCGCCTTCGGGAGCCAGATCGACCCGCTCCACGCGATGGTCCTCGGACTGGTGCCCGACTGCGACATCACGCGGGTGCGGGCAGCCGGCAACGCCGCCGGGACCGGCGCGCTCATCGCCCTGCTGTCCGGCACGGCGCGACGCGAGATCGAGACCGTCGTCCGGCGCGTCGAGAAGATCGAGACCGCCGTCGAGCCGCGCTTCCAGGAGCACTTCGTCGAGGCGATGGCGATCCCCCATCGGACCGCCCCGAACCCGAACCTCGCCCGCGTGGTCGAGCTGCCGCCACGTCGCGACGCCGGCGCGGTCGACGGGCGATCCGGACCGCATCCACGCAGCGACCGGCGGCGTCGGCGCGCCGCCGTCGGCACCACCAGCGGAGAGGATCGATGACCGAGACGATGGGCAACCGTCGGACGGGCGGCCGCGAGGGTCGGCGTGCTGCGCGGCTGCACGCCCAGATCGAGCGGCTGCCGTTCCTGACCCGCACGCTCGCCCCGTTCGAGGTCCTGGGCGAGGAAGGCCTGTCGATCATCGAGCACAACGCGGACACCATCCTCGAGGAGGTGGGCATCGAGTTCCGCGGGGACGCCGATGCGCTCCGGCTGCTGCGCGAGGCCGGGGCCGACGTCAGTGGCGAGCGAGTCCGGTTCCCGCGCGGCATGTGCCGTCGGATCGTCCAGGCGACCGCGCCGCGCCAGTTCACCCAGTACGCCCGGAACCACGCCAACGACGTCGAGATCGGCGGCCCGCACACCGTCTTCGCGCCGAACTACGGGTCGCCGTTCGTGCGCGATCTCGATCGCGGGCGGCGATACGGCACGCTGGAAGACTTCCGCAACCTCGTGAAGTTGACGTACCTCTCGCCGCATCTCCACCACAGCGGCGGGACGGTCTGCGAGCCGGTCGATGTCCCGGTCAACAAGCGTCACCTCGACATGGTGTACGCCCACATGCGCTTCTCGGACAAGCCGTTCATGGGGTCGGTGACGGCGCCAGAGCGAGCGCGCGACACGGTCGAGATGGCGCGGATCCTGTTCGGGGCCGACTACCTTGAGGACCACGCCGTCATCCTGTCGCTGATCAACGCCAATTCGCCGCTCGTGTGGGACGCGACGATGCTCGGGGCGGCGCGGGCCTACGCCGAGGCGAACCAGGCGACCCTGCTGACCCCCTTCATCCTGGCCGGCGCGATGGCCCCGGTCACCGCGGCCGGCGTGGCCGCCCAGACCCTGGCCGAGGCCCTTGCCGGGATGACGTTCGTGCAGCTCGTCCGACCGGGCGCGCCGGTCGTGCTGGGCAGTTTCGCGAGCTCGATGTCGATGCAGTCGGGTGCGCCGACCTTCGGCACGCCGGAACCGGCGCTCGTGCTCTACACCGTGGCGTCACTCGCCCGGCGTCTCGGCGTGCCATTCCGCTCGGGCGGCTCGCTGTGCGCCTCGAAGATCGCCGACGCGCAGGCCGCCTACGAGAGCGCGGCGACCCTGCAGCCGACCGTCCTCGGCGGGGTGAACTTCGTGCTCCACGCCGCGGGTTGGCTGGAGGGCGGTCTGACCGTCGGCTACGAGAAGTTCATCCTCGACGCCGACCAGTGCGGGATGATGGCCGTGTTCGTCAAGGGAGTCGACCTGTCCGAGAACGGCCAGGCGCTCGACGCTATCCGGGGCAACGGTCCAGGGCAGCACTTCCTGGGTACGGCCCACACCCTGGCGAACTTCGAGACGGCGTTCTATCGCTCCGAGGTAGCCGACAACAACAGCTTCGAGCAGTGGACCGAGGACGGCGGCCTCGACGCCGCCCAGCGCGCGAACGCGATCTGGAAGCGGATGCTGGCCGACTACGAGGCCCCGCCGATCGACGCCGGCATCGACGAGGCGCTCGGCGAGTTCATCGTCAAGCGCAAGGCGTCGATGCCCGATTCGGAGGTCTGACCGCCGTGATGGCCGGCCACGTCCGCGGACGTCCCTGGATAGACGAAGGCCACCGACCGACCTCCACCGCCGTCTTCACCATTCGACAGTGTCGGTGGGCTGGTGGCCTTCGATCGGCTACCGGCGCCCGGTGTGGACCGGGCATCAGGTCTAGACGGAGTTGCCGACCGTGCTCAGGATCGTGCTGACCTGGCCGCCCAGGAAGATGAGGGCGATGATCGCGACGATGGCGATGAGGGCGAGGATCAGTGCGTACTCCGCAAGACCCTGGCCACGCTCGTCACGCAGCGAGGCGAGGACCCGGGAAACGAGGGCCATGACGGTCTCCTGTCTTATGCTGCCGAGGATGGATAGGGTCGGCTCCCTAGGCGCACGATGCGGCCTGCGCCGCCGGCTGGACATCCCCCGGACGTCGCCGACGACCGGGACTTTGGTGTCCACCTGGACATCATGATCGCGGATCGCGCAAACGCCCAGTGGCCGTGGTCCGGAGCGGCAGGCGACGGACTCGAGGCGATCGCCTACGGGTCCGTCGCCGTCACGGCCCGGGCGATCGCGGCGACCGGGGTGGAGCTCACCTTCCCGCAGTGGCGGGTCCTGGTGATCGTGGGGGAAGCGGCTGAGGGCGCATCGGTCAGCCAGGTCGCGGCCCGCATCGGCGCGGAGCTCTCTCCGACGAGCCGAGTGGTTCGGCGGCTGGCCAGGCGTGAGCTGGTGGTGACCACCAAGAGCGAGACCGATCGACGCGTCACGCGCGTCCGGCTGACCGCCTCCGGTCGCGACCTGCGTGACGGTGTCCTGCGCGGCCGCCGGGCGATGCTCGACGAGATCCTGGTCGGCGTCGGGGAGATCGACGATGGCGAGGTCGCCGTGCTCGATCGCATCGGCCGGGCATTCGCCCGATATCGCTGATCCGGCTCGATGACGACGCTCTTCGGTCGACGACGCGGGCTCGATGAGACCGCCCGGGCGGCGCTCGCGGCCGCCCTCGCCGATCCGATCTTCGAATTGCTGCCGCTCAAGAACCTGCCCGACCAGATCCCGCACCTGCCTGCCGGTGCGCGGGTGTCGGTCACGGCGTCGCCGGCCAAGGGCATCGATGCGACGGTCGACTGGGCGGTGCGGCTCCAGGCCGACGGATTCCGGGCGATCCCCCACTTGTCGGCGCGGATGATCCCGGATCGATCGACGCTGGCTGGGCTGCTCGACCGCGCCCGCGACGGCGGGCTGCGGCACGCGTTCGTGGTCGGTGGCGATGCCGATGAACCGGGCATCTATCTCGATGGGTTGTCGTTGCTTCAGGCGATGACCGAGCTCGGCCACCCGTTCACCACGCTCGGTTGCCCCGGCTATCCGCAGGGCCACCCGGACATCCCGGACGCCGCCCTGGTGGCGGCACTCCGCGACAAGGCGCCGTTCGTCGATCACGTCACGACCCAGATGGACTTCGACACGACCGCCATCGCCGACTGGGTTCGTGCCCAGCGGGCCGACGGGCTGACCCCCGAGATCGTCATCGGCGTGCCCGGCGTGGCCGATCCCCAGAAGCTGCTGTCGATCGCCGCCCGCATCGGGGTCAAGGATGCGAAGCGGTTCCTCGTCAAGAACCTGCGCTTCGTGACGGGCCTTGCCAGGAGCGGCGGCTTCTACAAGCCGACCGGCTTCGTCGAGGGCGTCGCGCCGCTGCTGGCCGACCCGCTGGCCCACGTGACCGGTTTCCACCTGTACACGTTCAACGCGGTCGAGGCGACGGAGTCATGGCGCCAGTCGATGCTGGCCCGCCTCGTATGATCGACCGCGCTGCGCTGTCCGCCGCACTGACCGGGTTCCCGCCCCGGCTGGCCTTCGCGGCGCGGTCGATGTCCGGACGCCCGGTGCCAGAGGGCGAGTGGACGCCCGAACAGGTGGTGCGCCACTTGATCGCGGTCGAGACCGAGGTCCACCAATCGCGCCTTCGCGACCTCGCGACGGTCGCCGATCCGCACTGGGAGTGGACCGAGCCCGGGCCGTGGCCCGGTGAGCCCGAGCTCGACATCGACGCCCTGCTCGCGCGATTCGGCGCGCTGCGGCGCGAGACGCTCGACACCCTGGCCGCGCTCGACGAGGACGGTTGGGCGCGGACGGGGACGCATGCCCACTTCGGCATCTGGGACGTCGGAGGACTCGTCCGCAACGCGATCGATCACGACGCGGAGCACCTCGCCGGCCTGACCAGCTGATCGAGGCGTGCCAGCGGAGGGCCGTTCTCGGACGCGTGACGGAAGGGGCCGTTTGTAACTCGACCTCGACAACGGCGTCATGCCACTATCCCGATGAGGCGGGGGGACGTCCCCTTCGCCATCGAGTTGGAGGGAACCGAGATGGCGTCCGACCCCAACGCGCCCCGCTCCCGTCGAGCCTTGCTCACCGCGGCCGCTGGTGCCGCGGGCGCTGTGGCCGCGAGTGCCGCCATGCCGCTGTCAGTCGCGGCGGTCGCGACCAACATGCAGACGGAATCTGACAATCCGACGGTCGCCCAGACTTCGATAACGCAGGCTACCGACGCCGTCGTGGCCTTCAAGGCACGCAACACGTTGACCGGGGCAGCGGCACTGGTGGCGTCTGCCGGAGATGAAACCAACATCTCCACGGACACGAGCTTCACCGGTGCATATGGCTGGGCGCCGACACACGACGATCCA
>DASSMQ010000016.1:0-34127 GCA_035688805.1 Candidatus Limnocylindrales bacterium | reverse complement strand
CTATCCGGGCGGGACGCGGGCCGTCGACGACATCAGCTTCGCGGTCGGTGCCGGCGAGTTCTTCGGCTTCCTCGGGCCCAACGGTGCCGGCAAGACCACGACCATCCGCATCCTCGCCACGCTCCTGCGGGCCACGAGCGGGCGGGCGATGGTGGCCGGCCATGACCCCGCCGGCGAGCCGCAGGCCGTCCGCACCCTGATCGGCTTTGCGATGCAGAACGTCGCCGTCGATCCGATGGCCACCGGTCGCGAAAGCCTGGAGCTCATCGGGCGGCTGTACCGTGTCCCTTCCGCCGGACTTCGGTCCCGGGTCGACGAGTTGCTCGCGTTGATGGGGCTCGCCGACGTCGCCGACCGGAAGGCCGGCACCTACTCGGGCGGCATGCGTCGCCGTCTGGACCTGGCGTCCGCGCTCGTGCATCGCCCGGCGGTGCTGTTCCTCGACGAGCCCACCGAGGGCCTCGATCCGCAGAGCCGGGGCGCGCTCTGGGATGAGCTTCGGCGCATCCGCGACGGCGGGACGACGATGTTCCTCACCACCCACTACATGGAGGAGGCCGACGCGCTCTGCGATCGGGTGTCGATCATCGATCGTGGCCGCATCGTGGTGTCCGGCAGCCCTGCGGAGTTGAAGCGGTCGGTCGGCGCCGACACCGTGGAGCTGCGGCTCGTGGCGGACGGCGGCGATGGGGTGGTGGCGGCCCAGGATGCCGTCGTGCGCCGGCTCGAGGGCTTCGCGCCGATGCGTTCGCTCGAGCGGACCGACGTCGGGGTGCGCCTCGGGGTCGTCGAGGCCCATGCCACCATCCCGGAGCTGTTCCGGAGGCTCGATGGCGACGGTGTCGCCATCCGGGGGATCGCGATGAGCGAGCCGACCCTCGCTGATGTGTTCCTGCGCTACACCGGACGTGAGATCCGGGCGGAGGCCGCCGACCGCCCGATCGAACTCGGCTGGTGGGGCGGCTGATGACCGCCCTAGCCTGGTTCGCCCACGACAGCGCGTTCCTCGGTCGCCGGACCCTGCGCCGGTTCTATCGCGTGCCGGCCAATCCGTTCAGCATCGTCCTCTACCCGCTCATCCAGCTGGTCGTCTTCAGCCAGCTCTTCAAGGACATCGTCCAGCTGCCGGGATTCGAGGGTGGCAGCTATCTCGCCTATCTCGCGCCTGGCCAGATCGCGTTCACAGTCTTCTTCGCCGTGTCCTGGGCCGGGGGCAATCTGCTCTACGACTACCGTAACGGCTATCTCGACAAGCTACGGATCGCGCCGATCAGTCGGTATGCCATCCTGGCCGGTGAGTTCGTGCCGCTGTTCGTGGAGTGCACGACGATGGCGGCGATCATCCTGCTGTTGTCGGTCCTGCTCGGCGCGCCGATCGCCACCGGACTCCCTGGCGCGATCGCGGTCGCGCTGCTCGGTGGAGCCTTCGGCGTCGCCTGGTCCGGGACGTCGTTCGTCCCGGCCCTGCTGACCCGCAACGAGCAGGCGACGAGCGCCTTGTCGATCCTCTTCTTCCCGGTGGCGTTCATGTCGACCGCCTTCGTTCCCCCCGCACTCATGCCCGACTGGCTGCGGGTCGTCAACGACTGGAATCCGATCAGCTTCGTGATCGAGGCGATGCGCTCGCTGATGACGGTCGGCCTGGAGTGGGACGTGCTCGGTCGTGCGATCGTGGCCATCGCCGCGGTCGGGCTGGTGCTGCACACGATCACGCTGTGGGCCTTCCGGCGCCTGACCGACTGACCCGTGGCGAAACCCGCCAGCGTTGAGCGCCGCCGTCGTCCTGCCCAGCCCGGGACGCGGGGCCCAAGACAGCGGGCACCCCGCGCGTCATGCTGTCAGGGCAGGAATCGACTGGAGGGCGCGTAGGTGAGCACACGGTACGAGTCGAGCGTGACGGCGATCTCGTGGATCCCGTCCGAGGCCATCGAGGGTCTGTCGAAGATCCCCTTCGAGCTCGGGGTGACCCACTACGACGAGGTGCCCCCGGAGCAGATCGACGACCTCGAGGCGCTGCGCAAGAGCGATCGCTTCCGGGAAGCCAATGAACTGCGGGCGTTCATCGAGGTCGAGGATGGGCGGGTCGTCGGTCAGGGCTATCTCGGGGGCGGTCATATCGGGGCGACCACCGTCCGCCTCGGGCCGGCCGCGATCCGGTTCCCGGCCGTCCATCTGCCCGACATCCAGCAGCCGCCCGAGGTGACGGCTGACGGCGTCCGGTTCGTGCAGACCGTCGGCGGCCGGATGGGTCTGCCGACGCCGCGGCCGGTCCCGCGCAAGCCATATGGTCAGTTCTGGCCGTCGATCGCGTGGACCACCCTGGCGCTGACGATCCGGACGGACGGTACCTCCAGTCACGCCCTCGTCGGGGCGAGCCCCTTCCCGCGCCACTGGGTCTATGGCGATGACGGGAAGCTCGTCCAGAAATCCGGGGTGGTCGACTTCACGACCTGGTTCAACGACTCGTTCGGCGACCGCACGCCGTGGGGCGAATACGACTCACCAGCCGTCGTGAGCACGGTCGAGTCGGCCATGGAACGACAGCTGTCCGGGCTGATCATGCACGGCGGCGACAAGCCGAAGATCCGGCGCCTGGAGGCGGGCGAGACTCTCGTGACGCAGGGCGACCAGGCGACCCAGGTCTACCTGATCCTCGACGGCATGTTCGTGGTCGAGGTCGATGGGAAGGAAGTCGCCGAAGTCGGGCCAGGCGCGGTGGTCGGGGAACGCGCTGCGCTCAGCCATGGGCTTCGGACCGCGACCCTCCGCGCGACGACGAAGGCGCGCATCGCCGAGGCGTCGCCCGACCTGCTCGAGCCGCTGGCGCTCGACGGGCTGGCCGCGATGCACAAGCGGGAGGAAACGCCGGCCTGACCGGGTCGGCGCGGATCGGGCCGGATCGCCGGCCGGGCGTCATGCGGCGCGCGTGAGCTCGGTGAGCGGCCGGGCCGTGTCGGCCAGCTGCGACCGATCGACGGTGGCGGCAGCGGCCACCAGGTCCTGCAGCGCCGGACCCATATCCCAGACGTTGACGTTCATCGCCGCGGCGACCCGGTCGGCGCGCAGCCAGAAGGCGAGGAACTCGCCGCTGCCGGGATCGCCCCGGACCACGACCTCGTCCCACGTCGGGGCGAACCCGCGGTACTCCATGCCGAGCTCGAACTGGTCGGAGTAGAAGTACGGGATCCGCGCATAGCGGGTGCGCGCACCGAGCATATTGGCCGCTGCCGTCCTGGCTTGACGACGGGCGTTGTCCCAGTGCTCGAGCCGGAGCCGTCGCTCGTACGTCGGATGGATGGCGTTCGCGACATCGCCTGCCGCGAATACACCCGCGACGCTCGTTTCCAGCCGGTCGTCGACGAGGATCCCGTCATCCACGGCGAACCCGGCCTCGATCGCGAGTCCCGTCCGAGGTTCGGCGCCGATGCCGACGACCACGAGGTCGGCGGGAATGCGGCGTCCGTCTTCGAGTCGGACGCCGGCGACCGATGTGTCGCCGTCGAAGCGCGCGACCATCGATCCGGTCACCAGCCGGACGCCATGCCGCTCATGGGCCGCCCGGTAGATCTCGCCGACCTGCGGCCCGAGGACCGTCTCGAGCGGCCGGGGGGTCGCCATCACGAGGGTCACCGGCAGATCCATCGATCGCAGCGAGGCCGCGACCTCGGAACCGATCCAGCCCCCGCCGACGACCACGATCGATGTCGCCGTCAGGGCGCGTGCCCGGATGGCGTCGGCATCGGCCATCGTGCGCAGCGTCAGCACCCCGTCGAGATCGGCGCCGGGGCCGGTCGGCCGCCGCGGCCGGGCGCCGGTCGCCAACAGCAGGCGGTCGTACGGCACGGCCGCCCCGTCGACCACGACCCGGCGCGCCGCCGGTTCGATCCGCTGGACCTTCTGCCCGAGGCGAAGGTCGATATCAGCGTCGACATAGGCGTCGTCTGGATGGACGAACAGCGACTTCGTGCCGGTCCCGGTGAGATAGCCCTTGGACAGCTCGGGTCGCTCGTACGGCAACTCGGTCTCGTCGCCGATCAGGACGATCCGTCCATCGAAACCCTCCTTGCGCAGCGTCGTGGCCGCGGTCGCGCCCGCAAGGCTCGCGCCGACGATGACATGGGTGCGTGCTGGCATGGATCAGTCCTCCGTGGCGGGGTGTCGGTCGGATCGCCGGCCGTAGCGCAGGAACAGGTGGTCGCCGGAGCGCCGGACGTCGTCGAGTCGGAGCCAGCGCGCGGCCGCCGGATGGAGGGCCAGGCCCTCGACCAGCCCGAGCCGGTCGTCGCCATCGCGACCGACCAGCTGCGGGGCGAGAGTCAGGAACAGCTCGTCGAGCTGGTCGTCGGCGAGGATCCGACCAAGCAGGTGCGGGCCACCCTCGGTCAGCAGGAGCCGTGCGCCGAGGCGGGCACTCAGCGCGACGACCTCGTCGCCGCTGACCGCGCCCCCGGCGGCGATCGGTTCCACGTCGATATGGGATCCCAGGTCGGCTCGCGCGAGGCGACGAGCGCCGGCGCGCGTCGTGGCGATCACGACCGGGATATCGGGATCGAGCGTCGACGCCCGCCCGACCGGGATGTCACCGCTTCCGGTCACGATGACCGTCGTCGGTCGATCGGCCAGACCCATCGTTCGGCGCCACGCGGCGTAGGCGGTGGCCGAACGCGGGTAGACGGCGTCGGCCGTCCAGCGGTGGGCCTTCGAAGCGCGCAGCGTGCCGGCCCCGACGACCACGACGTCGGCCATCGCCCGCAGCAAGCCCATCACGAAACGGTCCGGATCGTGGGAACCGCTGACCAGCCGGCCGCCGGACAGCCCGCCTGAGCCGAAGGCGACCACGCCATCGAGGGTCGAGACGAAATTGGCCATGACCGTCGGTCGATCGGGGCGCAGGCGGATCGACAGGGGGCCGCCGTAGCGTGCCTCGAGCTCGGGTGGCATCGGGCCGCCCCGCATGCTCGCCGCGTCGGATCCGTCGGACTCGTCGGACCACAGGGACTCCAGCGCCCCACCGAGTCTGGCCGGCGGCGGAACAGCGACCGTGCCGCTGCTCATGACCGACCTCGATCGGCGTCGCGCAGGTCCAGGAACTCGCGCCGAAGCGCTGCGTCGCGCTCGTACACGCCGCGATAGGCGGTGGTGCGCGTCGAGGCTCCGTGCTGGCGGACACCGCGCATCTCGGTGCACAGGTGATCGGCCTCCAGATAGACCGCCGCCCCATGCGCGCCGACGAGGCGCACGAGGGCATCGGCGATCTGGTGGGTCATCCGTTCCTGGACGCCGAACCGTCGGGTCAGCACCCGGACCAGGCGGGTCAGCTTGCTGATGCCGATGATCCGGTCATGGGCGACGTAGCCGACGTAGGCGCGCCCGAAGAAGGGCATCGCATGGTGCTCGCAGAGCGCGAAGAACGGGATCGGACCCTCGACGATCTGGGCGATCTCGCAGCTCGCGTCGCCGCGGCATTCGGTGGGGAAGGAGGTCACCAGCTTCGGGTCGCCGTCATAGCCCTCGGTCGAATCGATCAGGGCCTGCAGGAACCGACGGGGCGTCTGGCGCGTGCCCGGCGTGGCGACGTCCATGCCGAGCTGTCCCAGGATCTCCTCGAGGTACCCCTCGAAGCGGGTGCGCTCGGCGCTGGTCAGCGGCCGCCGACCACCGGAGAGCTCTGGCCGGGAGGCGGCGGGGCGGTCGACACTGTGGAGATGGGGCGCCTGCGCTGCGGTCATCACGAGCCTCACGGATGTCTATAACTAATGTGAATACACTATAGACGCGCAACGGAACGCATGTCAACCCGGCGCTCCCTGGGTAGCGATGCGCGGTTCGCGGCTGGCCCCCGGTCGTCGCCGTGGCCGGGGGTCAGTGCGCGGCCGGACCCCGGCCGAGCGAGCGCCGTAGCCGGATGGCCAGGCCCAGCGTGAGGCAGCGGTCGGCGTCGTCGACGAACGGCCCGACGATGTCGGCGATCCGCTCCAGCCGGTTGGTCAGGGTGTTGGCATGGACGTACAGCCGTCGCGCCGCCACGGCCACGCGTCGCGTCGCGAGGTAGATCTCGAGCGTTTCCACGAGGTTGGTCCGGTGGCGGGCGTCGTAGGCGAGCAGCGCGCCGATCGTGTCCTCGATGAACGTCGCCCGCTCCGCCTGGGGCGTATCGAAGAGCAATCGGTCGAGCTGCATGTCCTCGAACAGCGAGACCGCGCCGTGCCCGCGACTCCAACCCGCCACGGCGATCGCCGACCGTGCCTCGCGGAAGCTTTCGTCGAGTCGGAGCGGGTCCGGCGTGATCCGCCCGATCCCGATATCGACGACGCTCCCGGGCGATCGACGCAGTGCCTCGGCCAGCACGTCCTGTCCCGCCGATCGGATCGGCCCGCGACCGTGGCCGGTGGCGGCGATCAGGGCGGCCACCCCGGCCGTCCGCTCCCAGATGATCGCACCATGGCCCAGTCCGAATCGAGCCGCCTCGAAGAGCCGGTGGCGCGCCGCGAGCTCGCCGGCGGAACCCGCCAGCTGCCCGAATGGCCGACCATCCAGGGTCTGGTACTCCGCGACGAGCACGCAGCGTGGGACGCTCAGGTCCCAATCGAAGGCCATCGCGCGCTCCATGAGGGCGTCGCGGTCCGTGACGTGACCGGTCACGAGCTCCTCGAGGCAGACGGCCTGGAACCGCCGGTCCGATTCGGCGACGGCGCGCGCCTGGACGAGGCGCAATGCGGCGACCGTGGCGGCGTAGTCGAGGGCCTCGAGCTCGTCGGCGCCGAGCCGCGTGACCTGCCCCAGGGCGACGATCGATCCGTGGCGATCCGGGCCGGCGACGATCGGCCTGGCCACCGCCGGCCGACCGTCCGCGAGCGTGACCGATCCGAGCGCCCCGTCGCCTCCGGCGTCGAGGTTCGAGGCCAGGACGACGCCGACCTGGGCATCGTCGAGCCCAGCTGAGTGCGCCAGGACCCCACCATGTCCGTCGAGGATGGCGACCGGCATCGCGATCGAATCGGCGAGGGCCTCAGCGATGTGGCGCAGCCCTCCACCACTCAGGACGATCTTCGTGAATCGGTCGTGGATGTCGGCCGCCCGCTGCAGCCGGACCGACTGGACGTCGAGGATGACGCCGAGGATCGCACCGATGATCTCGTTGAAGGACGCCGAGGGTGGCAGCTCGATCAGTGGGAAGCCGAGCCGGTCGGCGTCCTCGATCATCCGGGCCGGGATCGACGGGATGTAGCGCGCCGGCTTGATCGCCAGCCCGGACAGGCCACTCGCCACCAGGTCGGGCACGAGCTGCTCCAGCGCGACCGGGTCCTCCCGGAGGGGATAGGCGGTCGTGACCAGCAGTTCGCCGGGCTTGACCCACTGGAGGATGTCCGGGACCTCCATCACATTGACCGAACCCACGATCCGGTCGAGGCCGGTCCGTCCGGCCACGAGGCGCGCATCGGCGAGGGCCGCGAGGTCCAGCACGGCCGATACGGGGACGCCCGTCCGGCCGGCACGATCCACGCTCAGGGGCAGGGAGGACTCCACAGTCGAAGCGCCTCGGATGTGTGAGTTCCTGTGAGTGACGACGTCATCCTAGCGTCCATAGGATAGGGCCGTCCCACGCCCCGTCAGCGGAGCAACGACCCTGTCCGACGCCCGCACCGTCCTGGCCGCCACCCGCTATTCGCTCGAGGTCGATGGGCGCCCGAGCGCCCTGGCAGGCGTCATCGTCAGCATCCATCGCGCGGCCTTCTACGTGCGCCGGACCGTCGATGACCGGCTGGTCGTGGTGGCCATCGACGAGGTCGGCGGACTCCCGGGCGGGATCCTCGTTCGCGGCCCGTCGGACCTTCGCACCATCGGGCTGGCGCCCGGCATGACGATGGCACCGACGGTCGGCGGCTGGGCCGTGCCAGCCGTCGGATTAAGCATCGACGGTGGATCGGCGGTCCCCTGGTCGCCGATGCTCCCGGCCGCGGCTCGACGCGCCGTCACGGCCTGGGACCCGCGCCGGACCGCCGAGGCCAGGAGCGTTGCCGCCGGCCTCGCTCACGTGGGCAGCCTGGCCTCGGGGCGCTGGGCGACCGACGACCCCTGGTCGACGACGATCGCCGCCATCGTCCGACGGCTCGTCATCGACCTGACGTACGACGCCGGCGGTGCGGCGACCCGCGACGCGGTCGGGATGATCGGGATGGGCCGGGGGTTGACTCCCGCCGCGGACGACGTGCTGGTCGGATTGCTGGCGGGTCTCGACGCGCTGGATCACCCGCAGCGCGCGAAGATCGCCGCAGCCGTCACCGCCGCCGCACCCACTCGCACCACGTCTGTTGCGGCCGCGACGATCGCCCATGCCGCGCGCGGCGCCTATTCCGAGTGGCTGCATGACGTCCTCGTCGCGTCGGGGGCACCCCACGGAGCGGGCGATCCGCTGCCGGCGGCGATCGCGCGCGCCCTGTCGTTCGGCGCGACGTCGGGTGGCGACACGCTGGTCGGACTCTTCGCGGCGATGGACGTCGCCGCGGCACGGGCCGAACGGGGCGCACGGGCCGCTCGCGGGGCGCGGGTGGCGGCGTGACCGTCGTACGAGGCTCGGTCCATCGCAACAGCTATCGCGATTCGGTCGAACTCATGGCGATCGCGGCCCAGTTGGAGGGACTCGACGGGGTGCGACGCGCGGGCCTCGTGATGGCGACCCCGGCCAACCTTGCCGTCCTGGCGGAGGCGGGTCTCGCCGACGCCGCCACCGGCGACCCGCGGCCGAACGATCTCGTGGTTGCCCTGGCGGCCGATGACGACGCCACCGCCACGGTCGCACTGGAACGTGCGGCCTCGCTGCTGGCGGCTGGCACCGGCGACGCCGGCAGTCCAGCGGACGTGCAGGTCGCCCAGACGCTCGGCGAAGGCCTTGCCGAGCTCCCCGACGCGAACCTCGTTCTCGTGTCGACGCCCGGTGGGTACGCGACCGCAGAGGCGATCCGAGCGCTCAAGCGCGGACTCAACGTCTTCCTGTTCAGCGATAACGTCTCGGTCGAGGACGAGGTCCGACTCAAGTCGATGGCCCAGCGTCGGGGCCTCCTGGTCATGGGCCCGGACTGCGGCACGGCGATCGTCGGCGGCGTGCCCCTGGGATTCGCGAACGCGGTCCGCCGCGGTCCGATCGGGCTGGTCGGCGCCTCGGGGACCGGCATCCAGCAGGTGAGCTCGCTGATCCATGGGGCCGGTGGCGGGGTGTCGCACGCGTTCGGCACCGGCGGCCGGGATCTGGACGAACGGGTCGGTGGCACCACGATGGCGGCGGCGATCGACCTCCTCCTCGCCGACGCGGCGACATCGGTGATCGTCCTGATCTCGAAGCCGCCCGCAGCGACCGTGGCCGCCCGCATCCTCGCCGCCATCAGTCGATCGCCCAAGCCCGTCGTCGTCAACTTCCTCGGCGGCGACGCCGCCGACGTCGACGCGGTCGGGGCGCACCCGGCTCCCACATTCGAGGCTGCCGCCCGGATCGCCGTGGCCCTGTCCCGCGACCCCTCGAGCGCGCTCGAACCGCCCAACGGGGCGTGGACGTCGCCGGACGAGGCGCTCCTGGCGCGGGCCGCCGACGCCGCCACGGGCCTCGCGTCCACGCAGCGCAAGATCCAGGGACTGTATTCGGGCGGATCCCTCGCCGGCGAGGCCAAGGTCGTGCTCCGGGCGATGCTCGGGGGGGAGCGTCACGATCGCATCCTCGACCTCGGAGACGACGAGTTCACGGTCGGTCGGCCGCACCCGATGATCGATCCGCGGCTGCGCAACGAGCACATCGTCGAGGCGGCATCGGACCCGACGGTCGTCGCCCTGCTGCTCGACGTCGTGCTCGGGTATGGGTCGCATCCCGACCCCGCGTCGGCGATGGCGCCGGCCATCGAAGCGGCCATCGCGACCGCTGCGTCAGCTGGACGCCGCCTGCCGATCGTCGCCTCCGTGTGCGGCACCGACCTCGACCCCCAGGGTCTCGCCCGACAGGAGGGGATCCTCGCAGCGAGCGGTGCCATCCTCGAGTCCAGCAACGCTCGCGCGGCGATGTTCGCGGCATCGATCGCCGGCGTGGTGTCCGATGCCCATACCCCGCTGGTAGGGGCGGCTGACTGATGCGCCAGAACGCCGGTCGCGGGCTGATGGACGGTGTGCGCGCCATCAACATCGGGCTCGCCGGCTTTGCCGATCCGATCGGCGCGGCGGGCGCCCCGGTCGTCTCGCTCGACTGGCGACCACCAGCGTCCGGCGACCGCGATCTCGGCCTAGCGCTGGCGCTCCTGGCCGATGACCACGCCGACGCCATCGGCGATCGGATCGCGACGGCCAATGCGAACGCCGTCGAGCGCATCCTCGGCTCCCAAGCGTCGCTCGTCGACGTCCGGCCGGCCGCGGAGGTCATCGACATCCTGTCGACCAGGACCCTGCTGCACAGCGGACCGCCGATCGCCTGGCCGTCGATGTGCGGGCCGGTCCAGGGCGCGGCGATCGGAGCGTGCCTGTTCGAGGGCTGGGCGGCCACCGCGAACGAGGCCCGCGCCTTGCTCGATGCCGGGTCGGTCGGGTTCGCACCGAGCCACGACCACGGGGCGGTCGGGCCGATGGCCGGGGTCGTATCGCCGTCGATGCCGGTCGTGGTGGTCGAGAACCTGGCGGCCGGCAATCGCTCGTATGCGACGCTCAACGAAGGACTGGGCAAGGTGCTGCGGTTCGGCGCGTACGACGCGGCCGTCCTCGAACGCCTGCGCTGGTTTGCGTCGACCCTCGGGCCCGGCCTTTCGACCGTCCTGCGGACCGGCGGCGCGATCGACCTCAAGGCCATCACCGCCCAAGCCCTGCAGATGGGGGACGAAGGCCACAACCGGAACGTGGCGGCGACCTCGCTGTTCACCCGACTCATCGCGCCGACCCTCGCCACCGCGCTGCCACCGGCCATGGCCGGCGAGATCCTCGCGTTCCTGCGCGGGAACGATCACTTCTTCCTGAACCTGTCGATGGCTGCCTGCAAGGCCGGACTCGACGCGGCGTCGGGCATCGACGGCTCGACGGTCGTCACCGCGATGTCCCGCAACGGCGTCGACTTCGGCATCCGGGTGAGCGGCACGGGCCCGACCTGGTACACGTCGCCGGTCGGCGTGCCGGACGGGCTCTACTTCCCGGGCTACGGCCCGGACGACGCCAATCCCGACCTCGGCGATAGCGCCATCACCGAGACCTTCGGCATCGGTGGGTTCGCCATGGCGGCGGCGCCGGCCATCGTGCGCTTCGTCGGTGGGACGCCGTCCGACGCGATCGCCTTCACGCGCTCGATGGAGCGGATCACCCTTGCCCGCAACTCCGCGTACGGGCTGCCCTCGCTCGGGTTCGCGGGCACGCCGACCGGCATCGATGCACGCCTGGTCGTCGAGACCGGCATCGCCCCGGTCATCAACACCGGCATCGCCCATCGGGAAGCCGGCGTCGGGCAGATCGGGGCCGGTATCGCCCGGGCCCCACTTGCCTGCTTCGAGGACGCGATCCGGGCCATGGCCGAGCGGTTCGGCGTCCGGGTCGCCGCCTGATGACCGCCGCGGCGGGACGGCGAGCGGTCGTGGCCATCGGTGGCAACGCGCTCATCCTGGACGGACAGCAGGGCACGATCGCCGAGCAGTACGACAACGCGATCGAGATGGCTCGCCACATCGCCACGCTGGTCGCCGATGGCTGGGGCATCGTGCTGACCCACGGGAACGGGCCACAGGTCGGGTTCATCCTCCTCCGCTCGGAGCTCGTCGGCGATTCCGCGCCGGTGCCGCAGCTATCGCTGGAGATGTCGTCGGCCGACTCGCAGGGCGGGATCGGCCACATCCTGGCGATGGCCCTGCTCAACGAACTGGCGCGCCGGGATCTGCCCGACCGGGTGGCCTACGTGCTGACCCACACCGTCGTCGACGCGGCCGACGCCGCGTTCAC
Source organism: Candidatus Limnocylindrales bacterium (assembly GCA_035688805.1). Lineage (GTDB taxonomy): Bacteria > Chloroflexota > Limnocylindria > Limnocylindrales > CSP1-4 > SPCO01. The sequence goes on along the minus strand of DASSMQ010000016.1, from coordinate 22,178 downwards.
CGACCCGACCAAGCCGATCGGCCCGTTCTACACGGCGGGTCAGGCAGCGACCAAACGCCGGCGCAACGGCTGGCAGATGGTGGAGGACTCGGGCCGTGGCTACCGTCGGGTCGTCGCGTCCCCGCTGCCATTGCGCATCGTCGAGTCGGCCCAGATCCGGACCCTCGTCGATGCCGGGTTCGTCGTCGTCGCGGTGGGCGGTGGTGGGATCCCGGTGGTCGAGACCGACGCCGGCTACCAGGGCGTCGAGGCGGTCATCGACAAGGACCGTGCGTCCGCCCTGCTGGCATCGAGTCTTGACGTGCCCTTGCTCGTCCTGTCCACGGGCGTGGAGCGGGTCGCCTGGCACTTCCGCCAGCCCGACGAGCGCCTGATCGACTCGATGACGGCTACCGAGGCGCTGGGCTACCTGGCCGACGGCGAGTTCCCGAAGGGGAGCATGGGGCCCAAGGTCGAAGCCGCCGTCGATTTCCTGGCCCGGGGCGGCCGCGAGGTCGTGATCACCACGCCGGCAGCGCTCGAACGCGCGATCGCCGGCAGCACCGGGACGCGCATCGTGCCCGACCCGGTACCCGCATCCATCGGCAGTCGCTAACGAGAGGAGGATCCATGCCCACCGTCGACGCAGAGCCCTACGGATTCGACTTCGAGCCGGCCACCACCGCGCTGCTGATGATCGACTTCCAACGGGACTTCGTGTATCCAGGCGGGTTCGGCGAGGCGCTCGGCAACGACACGTCGCCGCTGCTGAAGGCGCTGCCGGCGGCCGAGCGGGTCCTCAAGGCCTGCCGCGAGGCGGGTATCTTCGTGATCCACACCCGCGAGGGCCATCGACCCGACCTGTCCGACCTGCCGCCGTCCAAGAAAGTCCGCGGCCACGGCAAGGTGACCATCGGTGACGTCGGGCCGATGGGTCGGATCCTCGTTCGCGGCGAGCTCGGCCACGACATCGTCGAAGAGGTGTACCCGATCGACGGCGAGCCGGTCGTGGACAAGCCGGGCAAAGGCGCCTTCTACGCCACCGACCTCGATGCCATCCTGAAGATGAAGGGCATCCAGCAGCTCGTCGTCTGCGGCGTGACGACCGAGGTGTGTGTCCACACCAGCGTCCGCGAGGCGAACGACAGGGGCTACGACGCGCTCGTCCTGTCGGACGCGGTCGGGTCCTACTTCCCAGAGTTCCAGCGCGTCGCGCTCGAGATGATCAAGGCCCAGGGAGGGATCTTCGGCTGGGTGAGCGATTCCGAGCGGTTCCTCGCCGCGCTGGCCAGTACGACCGGGTCCGGCCGCCGGCCGGCCGCGGCGGGAGCGGCCATCGGCTGATCGACCCCGGGGCTCGTCACCACCCGTACCAGTAGCAGTGGAGGGATCCGTGGAATCACGATCGAGCACCTTCAAGCCCCGCTTGTGGGTCGCCGGCGACTGGAACGCGTTCTTCGGGCTCGGCACGAACGTGCTGCTGAACGTCCTCGTGCTGTCGAGTCTCGTCCTGTTCGTCATCAAGCTGCCGGACGACGTCGTCTTCGGGCGCATCCTGCCGGCGCTGGGCATCGCCCTGCCGATCGGCAACCTGTACTACGCGTATCTCGCCTACCGGCTGAGCCGGAGCGAGGGCCGTGCCGACGTGGCCGCCATGCCCTACGGGCCGAGCGTCCCGCACTACTTCTTCGTGACGTTCGTGATCATGCTGCCGGTCGTCATCAAGACCAACGGCGATGTCATGAAGGCGTGGGAAGCCGGGCTGGCCTGGGCCTTCTTCATCGGCATCGTGGTCTTGATCGGCGCGTTCATCGGCCCGACCATCCGGCGCTACACCCCGCGAGCGGCCATGCTCGGGACGTTGGCCGGGATCTCGATCGCGTTCATCTCGATGAGCGCCGCGTTCGAGATGTGGAACGCGGCCTGGATCGCTCTCGCGACCTTCGCGATCGTGCTGCTGTCGTGGACGGCCGGGGTCCGATTGCCGTTCGGCATCCCAGGCGGACTCGCCGCGATCATCGTCGGGACGGTCATCGGCTGGCTGTCGTACTTCGTGTTCGGCTGGCAGGGCCTCGATCCGGCGGCCGTCAGCGCCTCGTTCGCCCAGTTCGGCATCCACCTGCCCCGGCCCGGCACCGAGGTGCTCAGCGGCTTGAGTGACGTGGCGCCGCTGCTCGCCACCGCCATCCCGCTCGGCGTGTACAACTTCACCGAGGGCATGAACAACGTCGAGAGCGCCTCCGCGGCGGGCGACAACTACAACCTTCGACACATCCTGTTGGCCGATGGCATCGGCGCGGTAGTCGGCTCGTTCCTGGGCAGCCCGTTCCCGCCGGCCGTGTACATCGGCCATCCGGGCTGGAAGGCCGTCGGCGGGCGGATCGGTTACTCGCTTGCGACGGGCGTCGTCATCGCCCTCATCTGCTTCCTCGGGGTCACCGGGCTGTTCCTGGCGGTCATCCCGCGGGCGGCGCTGTTCCCGATCCTGCTGTTCATCGGCCTGGTCATCGGCTCCCAGGCGTTCCAGACATCGAAGGCGAAGTACGCGCCGGCCATCGTCCTGGCCCTCGTCCCGAACATCGCCCAGTGGGCCGGGACCCTCGTCGACAACGCGCTCGTGTCCGCCGGGACGAGTGCGAGCCAGGTCGGCTACGCGACCCTCGCAGGAAACGGCGTCCTCTACAACGGCCTGTCGATCCTCGGCTCCGGGGCCGTGCTCGCCGGACTGATGCTGGGAGCCATCGCCGTCTTCGTGATCGACAAGCAGTACAGCCGGGCGATCGTCTACTCGGTGATCGCCGCCGCCCTGGCATTCGTCGGGTTCATCCACAACCCCGCCGGCCTGATCCTCCAGTCCGGCGCCAACGGGTTGACGCTCGTGGCCCCGAACGAGGTGTGGGTCGGCTATCTGCTCGGGGCGGCCGTCATCTGGGCGGTCGCCTATCGCGAGGGGCACGCCACAGCCGCCGACCTGAAGGAGGCGATCACCACGCCTCCCGAGGCGGAGGCGGCAGCCGCGCCGGCCTGATCCGCCGCCGTCGGTCATGGGCTGCCGGGCGCGAGGGGCGCCCGGCAGTCGATCCTGTCGACGACATCCCTCGCGTCACCGGAGGTCGCATGGCATCCGATCTGCTGTTCGTCAACGGGACCCTCATGCGTGGGCTCGCGCTGCACGCGAATCTCGAAGGCGCCGACTTCGTCGAGGAAGCGATGACCGCACCGATCTACCGGATCTTCTCGATCGGGGACGTCCATCCCGGGATGTACCAGGTCGAGGAGGGCGGGGTGTCCGTCCCGGGCGAGATCTATCGCGTGCCCGACGATGTCTGGCAGCGCGTGGAGGCCGGTGAACCGCCCGGCCTGTACCGCGGCCCGGTCCACCTGTCCGATGGTCGGGTCGTGCCGGGCATCCTGTTCCCGGCCGAGATGACCGAAGGCCACCGCGACATCTCGGGATACGGTGGTTGGCGCGCCTACTGGGAGGCGCGAACGCCCGGTTGACCGTCGGCGGGGTCAGCAGCCACGCCCCGACCCCGCATCAGACTGCCCGCATCAATCCCCGTGGTCGTGGGCCTGGCCGTGTTCGTCGTGAGGGCCGGCCGACGCACAGCCGTAGAGCTTGTGGGACCAGACCTGCAGTCCGAGCATGGCTTCCACGTATGCTCGGGCCGCGGGCACGCCCTCGGCGGCGTGTTCCTTCAGCTCCATCGCTCGACGGAATCGCTCAGCGACTTCGTGGCGGACCTTCTCGGTCAGCAGGCGGGCGAGCTCGTCGGACGAGCCGGTCTCGATGGCCCGCTCGGCGACCGGCACGACCGGGCCGAAGCCGAGACCAGCGGGCTTCAGGCCCGTGTACGGGGCGCCTTCGCCGGCTCGGTGGACGCGGACGACCGTCTCGAAGAAGTACTGGTCGGCGAGCGCGTTGGCCTGCCTGGTTGCCGTCGCGCGACGCGATCGTCCGGTCGAAGGCGTCGAGAACCTCACGCTCGCCCTCGGCCTTGACGTAGGGCAGTGCCAACGTCGCGTCGCGGGCATCCAACGCCCGCTTCGCGGCCAGCACCACCGGACCATCCATCGAATCGCAATGTGGTGGCATGGACAGACTCCTGATCGATGACGAGATCCCCGATCAGGATCGTCCTTCCAGAGCGAAGCGCCGGGCCAGTGCCGAACGAACCGATCCGACGCACCGCTCGTCAGCTGTCGAAGCGCCAACGCGTGGCGCCACCCGGCTCCGCGGACAGCACCCCGAACACCGTGACCGGGCGGACGGCGTACAGGTCCCACGGCGGCGGTCCGGCGCTCGGGGCACTGTAGTCGTACGTGAAGGCCCCATCCTTGATCGAGGCCGGCCAGCCCTGGTCGCCGTAGCGTTTCGCAAGTCGCTGGAGCGTCGGCTCGTCCGTTACGCGCTCGGCGCACCCTTCGATCACCAGGTCGATGCCCGGCAGCGACAACGCCACCGCGCAATCGGGGTTCTTCGCCAGGTTGCGGCTCTTGCGCGTGTCGGCGCCGCTCACGAAATAGATCCGGCCGTCGTCCCAGAGGGCACCGACCCCCGCGACATGTGGTCGACCGTCGGGGCGCGTCGTGGCGAGGAACGGGGTCTGTTTCTGCGGTTCGCCCGACTCGAGCGCTGCGAGCGCCGTGGACCACGCGATGGGATCGAGGTCGTAGAGCTCGGCGAGGTTCTTCTGGTCCATGCGATCCTCCTCCGTGTCGTCCCTCGGTGCCGAGCGTGACCTGTCCGCCTGAGCAACCGATCAGTGACGAACCTCGGGCTCAGCTTCGTGACGTTGGCATTGCAGGAACAGCCTCAGCGCAGTGGAGCCGTCGCGAAGAGTACCGAGAACTGCTTGCACCAGATCACCACGCTCCGGACCGAAGCGACGTCCGCTCCGGCCGGCACTCGGTAGTTCTGGTTGCCGCGGTCGGCCTTGAGTCGGCCGAGCTCGATCGCGCCCGTCGCGTAGCCATCGGGTGAGGGCGACAGGTAGACGTGCAGATCCGGTCCGTTGCGGACGGCGAAGCGTTCGAGCCGGAGCGTGAACGATCCCGCGCTCGTCTCGATGAGGCGCGCGGTCCCCTTGCCGAAGTGGAAGTCGTCCGCGCCCGAGAAGGTCCCGTATCGCTCTGACAAGAGACCGGGCGCGGGGCTCTGCGGCGATGGGTCGGACGACGGCTGCGCCGATGCGGCGGCGGTCGGCGACGGCGCGGGTGACCCGCTCAGGGGCCTGGGCGTCTCAGATGCCGCGGGCGATGCGACAGCGGCGATCACCGGCGGCGCCTCGTCGATGCTGGTCGATACGACCAGCGGCGACCCAAGATACCAACCGAGCGGCCCGGCGACCGCGAGGACGAGCGCCAGACCGCCGACGGTCGTCAATGGATGGCGTCGCGCGGCCAGATCCCAGCGCTGCCGCCATCCGACGGCGAGGACGGCAGCGACGATGACTCCGAGCAGCATGCCGACCAGGAACCGGTTCGGATAGATCCAGGCCGCGAACGCTCGCTCGAAGGTACCGATCAGCTCCACGCGTGGCTCCCATCCTGGTGACGCCATATGCGCCGTGGAGCAGACTGATCCGTCCGTTTGACGGTCGTATGACGAGTGGTCCGTCCGGACCGCGACGATCGACCTCGGTCAGTCCGTCGCTGGTCCCGCTCCGCAGCACGAGCAGCCGCCTTCGCTCGCCACGACCGCGCTTGCGGTGTCGCAACACGCCACCCCCGAGCCCACGACATCCAATGACCGACGACGCCGGGCGCGGAGGTGACGCTCCAGTGATGCCAGGTCGGCGTCCAGCGCCTGCAGCCCGGCGACCCGATCAGCGATCGCTGCGCGTCGCCCGGCGATCAGCCGGGGCAGCGCGCTGGTGGTGTCCGCGCAATGGCCTGAATGGCACCATGCCGCGATCTGCGCCGCATCCTCGAGCGGCAGATCGAGACGACGGAGATCGATCAGGAGGCGGAGGTGCTCTGCGTCGGACTCGCCGTACTCCCGGTAGTCGTTCTCGCGCCGTGCCGGCTTGGGGAGCCATCCCGAGCGCTCGTAGAACCGGACGGTATCCGTAGACACCCCCACGCGTCCGGCCAGCTCACCGATCCTCACCAGATCAGGAAACCTTGGAGACAGTCGAATGTCAAGACCGACCGCCGACCACCCCGATCTCGTTCCGTTCGAGGTTGTCCTTGAGGTGGCGGAGCTCGGCCGCCTCCCCGGACTTGACCTCTGACGCCATCAGCGGCTCGAGGAGCCGCCACGGTCCGGTGAGCCCGATCGAACCGGACCAGGTCGCGCGAGTGCGATGGGGATCGAGGGCCTCGAGCTCAAGCGCCACCTCTCCTTGCATCGGACTGCCGCCCGCGATCCGCCAGGCGATGCGCCGAGCCGGGATCGCGGCGGAGACCTCGAGGCCGACATCGATGGATCGCGGGCCGAACTTCATCCGTTCAACGGCGCGTGATCCGACCTCGGTAGCATGACCGCTCACCAACCGCGCGTGGCTGACCCCCATCCAATCCGGATGGCGAGCGACATCGGCCGCGTAGGTCCAGACATCATGTGCAGAACGCTCGATCGTCTGCTCGGTCCTGAAGCTGATCACGATTCGACCTCCGTGGGCTCGACGACCGGCAGCGACTCGGCCAGCACTCGGGCGAGGCGCCCGAACGCCGCACCTCGCTCGCCTCGGAACCGCCGGACGGCTGCCGCATCGACCGGCGATGGGCCCCGATATCCCCAGCGGGACCGGACCCGTGTCCCGCCGTCGACGGTCTCGAGGTCGATCGCGACTGCGACCGGGCCGACGTCGGGGACGGTCACTCGCGACCCGACGTGGTCGTACGGTTGCCAGTCCACGATCTCCTCGAGCGTCGCGAGCCGTCCCGTCACGCATCGGGCAAGCGTTCCTATCCCGCGTCGTCCACCCGCGCCCAGCTCGTCGATCCGGATCGAACCCTCCCAGCGCGACCGGAGCGTCGGCGAGGTGAGGTACGCCCACACGGTGGCTGGATCTGCCGGCATGACCTTCTCCAGGTGGAGGATCGGCTGGGCTCCCGCCTCGTCCAGCCGACGGGTCCCGGCCTCGGCCTGCCAGCGTGCCTCGAGATCGAGAGTGAACGTCGAGATCTGGCCGAGGTGCTCGATGGAGTCGTCGGCCCGGGCGAGGCCGAGCGCCACCGGGTCGAGTCCGAGGACGTCGACCGCCTGTGCGGTGAAGAGCGCGAAGCCATCCGCCCGACCCGACGAGACAGCGGCGCCCTTGAGGAGTCGATGGACGACGATGACATCGGATCCCGCGAGTTCGTCGCGACCGGCGATCGGCGTCCGCACGTACGAGCCGTGATGGACGAAAAGCTTCAGGTCCAGTCGAGGCGCTAGGCGGCAGGACTGACAGGCGCAGCTGGTGGCCTGGTCGATGCTTCGGAGGCGGCGTCGGAAGGCGACATAGGACGCTTCGATCGCGTCCAGGAGTAACGACGCGTCGGCGCGACCGTCCTCCGCCCACAGGAACGCGGCGTCCCCCTCGAACTTGGCTAGTCGGAAGGGCGGCTCAAGCCGGCCCACGATCGTTTCCAGTAGATCGCCGGCGATCGTCGGCGCGTGCTCGAGTTCGCCTGCCGCGAGGTACGCGGTGTATCCGGTCAGGTCGGCGATGACCAGGAAGCCGGTCTCGGGTGTCGCCATGGGCCGCACGCTAGACCTTGGTGTCGCTCCAATGTCAAGAGTCTGGGCCGCCTGATGAGGGCCCGTCTGCCCGGCGGTTCGCCATGCCACTGCAAGCCGGTGCAGGGTCGACGAAGGCGCCCCGTCCCTGGCGCACGGGCATATTCGAGCGCACCACACCCCTAGCTCGGAGCCCACCTGATGCCGACTGTCCAGATCTCGACGTGGGGAGACGCGGTCTTCCTGGCACTATCCAATGCGCTCAACACGTTCCTCGCCGCGATCCCCCAGGTGATCGGCGCGTTGCTGATCATCCTGATCGGCTGGATCGTCGCCGGCGCCCTTGCTCGGATCACGACGGAAGTGCTCAAGCGGGCCGGTGCGGACCGCCTCTTCGCCGAGCACGGTGGGGAGGTGTACGGCAGTCAGAGCCAGCGGGTGAAGCCGAGCATCGTGGCGGGTGAGCTCGTGAAGTGGCTCATCCGGATCATCTTCCTGGTCGCCGCTGCGAACGTGCTGGGCATGACCCAGGTGAGCCAGCTGCTCAATCAGATCCTGCTGTGGATCCCGAACCTGATCGTCGCTGCCGTCATCCTCCTGCTGGCGCCACTCCTCGCGAGGTTCGTCAGGCGCGCGATCGACGTCGGTGCCGGCGAGATGGGATTCACGAACGCGCCCCTGCTGGGCCGGATCGCCGAGATCGCGATCATCGCCTTCGCTGTGGTCATCGCCATCGATCAGCTCGGCATCGCTGCCACCCTCGTGAACACGTTGTTCATCGGCCTCGTCGGGGCGCTCGCCCTCGCCTTCGGCCTGGCCTTCGGTCTGGGTGGGCGCGAAGTGGCGGCCGAGATCACGCAGAGCTGGTACGAGTCCTCGCAGGCGACGGCCGCTCGCGTCCGGGCCAAGGCGGACCAGGCGACGGCGCGACCGGCCCCGCGGCCGACCACCGAGCGGTCGACGCCGGCCGCCTGATCATCGTCGGCGCCCATGGCGATCTTCGGGGCGGTCTTCGCCGCTGTCGGCCGGTTCGCCGGTCGGTTGCTGAGTAGTGCCCTTGGCTGGGCGACGATCCTGCTCTTCGGCAAGGTCGAGGGCCGCAAGCAGTCGGTGCTCCTGGTCATCGCGCTGGGCTCATTGGTCTGGGTCCTCGTGGTCATCGGGATCGTCCTGCCCGACGTGGGCACGTTCCTGCTCGCGTTCGTGCCAGTCCCGGACTGGGTCGACGACGATGTCGTGCGGCTGCTGATGCTCGGCCTGGCGGCCCTGATCCCGCTGCTCATCGGGTTCGCCGCGGTCACCGTGACCGAGACCTCCCGACGCCAGCGGGGTCTGGGCATGGTGAGCGGTGTGCTCAGGGGCTATCCGTTCACGTTCGTCCTGGCACTGACGATCGTGATCCTGGCGGCGGTGTCGTCCGTTCGCAAGCTCAGGAGCCTCGCGAAGCACTGGGAAGACGCGCACGTCCCCGTCGTCGTGAAGCCGGGCGGCTACGACGCTGTCCTGGCCGACCTCGAGCGCGTCCTCGGCGAAGCTGGGCTGGAGGTGAGCCGGCGCCCGGCCCCGGCCATCCTGTCGCTGCCGCCCCGGCTCCTCGACGCGGTCGCGGGCAAGGCACTTGGGGGCTTGGTGCCAGATCGTCTGATGGTCTTGTCCGGCGCGGACGTCGAGGTCCTGGTCTATCCGTCTGACGTGGCGATCGCGGGGATCAAGACGGTCGTCGCGCGAGCGCGGGCTGCCATCGCCACGGAGCTGACCACGTCGCCCGCCTACCTGACCACGAGCGCCGAATCGGAGCGCCTCGAAGATGCCCTCCGCACGCTGGCGACATCCCATGGCGGGATCCAGCGGTCACAGGCCGCCCTGAACGCCATCGACGCTGAGCTCGCGCGGCTGACCGTGCCGTTCGAGGAGTGGGAAACGGTCTATCGCGAGCGACTGCAGATCGAACGAGCGCTGCTCCGAGGTGAGCTCGATCGGCGATCCGACGGCAACAGGCGCCCGCTGCCTGCCACCACCGAGCCGCCGAGGGGCGATCGGGCGATCGGCCTCGCGGCCGTCGCGTTGCTAGCGCTCGACGTCGCCCTTCTGGTCGCGGACCGGTTCTCGGGAGGCCGCTCTCGCCCCTGACGGGGGGTCCGCCAGATCCTCGGCGCCGGACGTCAGGATCGGGCGAGTTCGGCGTACTCCTGCGTGTGCTGCTGGCGGTCCTTCGCCTCGGTCCGCTCCATGATGTCGAGCGTGTCGGCGACCGACCGACCGTTCTCATCGGCGGCGCGCTTGATGTCGTCGTAGGTCAGGTTCGACGTACCCATCTCGCGGTGGGCGTCCATGCAACCACAGGTCAGGCACATCGGTTCGGACTCCTTTCGAGCTCCGCGGGCGACCATCCGGGCGACCGCGTCACACGGGTTCGGCGTCAGCGTGCGACTCGCCCGGGCACACCCGCTGGCACGATCGACCAGCAGCCGTGGCAATCCCGTTGCAGTGCCGCTCGCCTACGTCATTGCGCCGATGCGGCTGTGGGCGGACCGACGATGACCGACGCACGTCGATGCGCCACGCTCGAGCCGCAGTCACTGCCGTCGGTGGTGGCGAGATCTCCCCATCACTCAAGGCGTGATCCGTTGAGCATCACCATGGGGCGCTGGCCCAGGAACGTGACCCATCCCAGGCACGGCGAGATCCCGGCCGGCCGGCCGGCCGTCTATCCCGCGGCGGACGGCGCGGCAACGGACGCCGGAATCGACCCGGGCGCGCTTCGGCCCGGCTCATTGCGGTTCGTCGACCGCAACCTCGAGCGGGAGTATCAGCGCCACGGGGGCGCCGAGAGCCTGAGCGGATTCCGGATCACCACGGCGGCTGCCGCGATCATGTGGCTCTTTGCAGCCGTCGTGATCCCGATCGGGACACCCATCCCCCTCGATCGGGCGTTCCCCGTGTGTTCCGCCCTGGCGGTCCTGAATTGGGCTGCGTTCGTCTTGTCCTCGAGGGCCGACACGCTGGATCGACAGCACTCGGCGGTCTCGTTCCTCACCTCCGTGAACGGGCTGGTGATCCTCTGGCTGGCCTCCACGGGAGGCGTCCTGCCCGGATACGGCATCAGCGCGCTGATGCTGTTGTTCGCATTCGGATTCGTGGCTCGGACCGGTTTCATCTTCGCTGCCTGGCGCTCGGTGGTGATCGTCGTCGGCTTCATCGTCGCCGCCATCACCTATCCCGTTCGGGGCAGCCTGCTCGTGGACGCGTTCATCTTCGGTGCGGCCGTGATCGGAACGTTGATGGCACTGCGACTGCTCGAGCAATCACGCCGCCGAGTCTTCTACCAGGACATCGTGATCACCCGCCAGGCCGATGCCCTTCGACTCGAGAAGGGCCGGGCTGACGCCCTGCTCCGCAACGTCCTGCCGGCGTCGATCTCCTCGCGGCTCCTTGCCGGCGAGCAGACGATCGCCGACGGGTATCCGGCCGTGACGGTGCTCTTCGCCGACATCGTCGGCTTCACGCCGTTGGCGGCGCGTCTGTCAGCGGACGAGGTGGTCGGCCTTCTCGGTCGACTGTTCGCTCGATTCGATGAGCTCGTTGCCGCGCGAGGTCTTGAGAAGATCAAGACGATCGGCGACGCGTACATGGTCGCCGGCGGTCTGCCAGAGCCGCTCGAGGACCATGCAGCGCGCGTCGTGGATCTGGGGCTGGCCATGCTCGAGGTCGCCGCCGAAGATCGCGAACTCGCCGACCGTCGCCTCCGGATCGGCGTGCATACGGGGCCGGTCATCGGCGGTGTCATCGGCAAGCACAAATTCCAGTTCGATATCTGGGGGGAGACCGTCAATATCGCGAGCCGGCTCGAATCGCACGGGATCCGTGGGCGCGTCCAGGTCAGCGCCGAGACCTGGCGCCATGTGGAAGGCCTCTTCGAGGCCGAGCGCCGCGGTCCGATCCACCTGCGCGGCCACGGTCCGATCGAGACCTACACGATCGCGGGGCGCCGTGGCGAGCATCGACGTGCGGTGAGGGCCATCGCCCCCGCGCTGTAGGAATGGACCGTGTGGGGTCGGCCCTGGATGGCGGCCGGCAGAGGACACCCGAAAACCACCCAGCGAGCTCAGGCGAACCCTTTGGTGTCGGCTGGGCCAGGTCGGCCCGGGCAGCATCCAAGGAGGTAGGTATGCGACGACTGCTCGTGGGCATGACCCTTGCCCTCTCTCTCGGCCTCACGATGGCCGGTCCCGCGTTCGGCCACGTCCATGGGATCACCCCGTTGCGCTGCGTCGGGGTCGCCGATGACGGGGCGAACCGGACCGACACGACGCCGGCGGCCGCGGCCAACGGTGGCCCGATCGTGGGACTGATCCCACGAGACGTGGGCAATGCCCCGCTGACGGTGGGTGACGGCGGCTTCGACACCCCGGCCTGCCCGGCGGTCTGACGACGCCACACGCCGTCGGACGGCGAATCGGCGGCCCGTGTCCGGCCACCCGGACCGACGGAACGGATGGCCGGCCGGGCGGGCCGCTCAAGAAGGTGGACGAGGATGACTGGATCGAGTCTCTACGAGCGCCTCGGAGGCGTGTTCGCCATCGCTGCTGTCATCGACCACTTCAGTGACGCGCTGATCAAGAACCCGGTGGTCGGTCGAGCGTCGGCCAACCCGGCGCTCCGGGACTGGCATTCGAACCAGCTGGTCCGCTTGCCGGGCTTGAAGTTCATGCGCACGCTGTGGGTCTGTGATGTCTCCGGCGGGCCGTTCCATTACACCGGAACGAAGCCAGGCGACACGCCGCTCGGGCTGGAGGAAGCCCACCGACAGCTGCGGATCTCGCCCGAGGAATTCGATGAGGTCGCGGCGGAGCTCGGACGCACGCTGGATGTCTTCGCGGTCCCGGCTGCCGAGAAGCAAGAGGTGCTCGCGGCGTTCGCGGCGCACAAAGGCGAGGTCAATACCGGGTACCTGGCGACGGGAGCCGGCGCCGGCGCCTGAGCAGACGCGGGCGCTCGAAGCAAGGCCGCGCGGGGTGCCACGACCCTGAGCCAAGCCACGGGCGTCTTGACAGGCAAGTGAATGCTTGCCTATCATCCGCTCGTGGCTGACGTGTTCAAGGCGTTAGCTGACCCGACTCGGCGGGCCATCCTCGATTCATTGACGGAACGCGACGGCCAGACCCTGTTCGAGCTGTGTGTCCGGCTGAGCTCGAAGCATGGCCTCGGGTCGACGAGGCAGGCGATCTCGCAGCACCTCGATGTCCTCGAGCATGCCGGACTGATCCGGACGCGCCGTGTCGGCCGGTACAAGTTCCACGACCTGGACACCGCGCCGCTGCGCGAGATCACGACCCGCTGGCTGCCCGGCGGCAGGGAAAGGAGCTGATGGATGAAGATCGTCGTCACCAGCGTCCTGGTCGATGACCAGGAGAAGGCTGTGCGGTTCTACACGGATGTGCTCGGGTTCCAGAAGAAGGAGGACATCCCGATGGGCGAGGCTCGGTGGCTCACCGTCGTCTCGCCGCAGGATCGCGACGGGACCGAGTTGTTGCTCGAACCGGACCAGCACCCGGCTGCCAGACCGTTCAAGGCGGCCCTCGTCGAGGACGGCATCCCGTATACGTCGTTCGGGGTCGACGACGTGCGGGCCGAGTTCGACCGGATGCGAGACCTTGGTGTCCAGTTCACCCAGGAGCCGCTCGACCTGGGCACGGTCACGACGGCCGTCTTCGATGACACGTGCGGCAACCTCATCCAGATCGCCCAGCGCAACTGAGGGCGACGCCTGGCGACGCCGACTGATGAGGGCGGGTCAGCCGAGCGGCTCGGCCAGCTCGACGATGATCCCCTCCGGCCCCCGGACGTAGCACAGCCGGTAGACATCCTCGTACTGCAGCAGGTCGCCGACGAGCTCGGTGCCGCGCGCCCGGAGACCGGCGACGACGGCATCGATGTCGTCGACCTCGAACGCGACGTGGCGGTACCCCGGGGCGTTGGCCGGCTCCTGCCGCCGTTCTCCCTCGAATGACGGCGCACGGAAGCTCGAAAGCTCGATCCGGCTGTGCCCGTCGGGCGTCTGCAGCATCGCGATGTCGGATCGCGTCCCCTCGAGCCCGATGATGCGGTCCACCCAACCGCCTTCGACCGGACCCTCGCCCTCCAACTCGAGCCCGAGCTCGACGAAGAACCGAGTCGCGCCCTCGAGGTCGTCGACCACGATGCCGACGTGATGCATCCGTTGGATCGTCATCGCTCGATCTTACGGACTTGCCTCCGCGGGGTGCGGCCGTGTCCACATGCCGATCCGGGCCGAGTCGGTTCGCGACCATCCTCGATCCCGGGCGCACCGCATCTGGTATACTCCCAGGGAGTATGGAGCCACAGATGTCCGCCACACTGTCGACCGGCACATGACGCACGACATGGGTCACCATGACGCCGATCACGGATCGCACGCTGGCGTGAGCCGCGCCCCCGGCGCCCATGTCGCCCCAGCCCCGACCCCTGCCGATCAGGGCGCCCACACCGGCCACGCAGGGCATGACGCCCATAGCGCGCATGCCGCCCACGACCGTCATGCCGGCCACTCGGTGGCGATGTTCCGGGACAAGTTCTGGCTGAGTCTTGCGCTGACGATCCCGGTCGTTCTCCTCAGTCGCGACATCCAGGAATGGTTCGGATATCGGATCCCGTCCTATCCGGGATCCGCATACGTCCCCGCGCTGATCGGGACGGTGGTGTTCCTGTATGGCGGCCTCGTCTTCATCCGTGGTGCCAGGGGCGAGCTTGCGGACCGAAAGCCGGGGATGATGACCCTCATCTCCCTTGCGATCGTCGTCGCATTCGCGACGAGTTGGGCAGGCACGTTGGGCCTGTTCGACGTCGAGATCTGGTGGGAGCTCGCGACCCTCATCACGATCATGCTGCTGGGCCACTGGCTCGAGATGCGCTCGATCGCGCAGGCCCGGGGCGCACTTGCCGCGCTGGCGGAGCTGCTTCCCGATACTGCCGAGCGGGTCACCGACGGCGGCACCGAAGCCGTCCCGCTCGACCAACTCCGCGTCGGTGACGTCCTTCTCGTCCGACCCGGCGGTCGCGTGCCGGCTGACGGCGTGGTCGTGGAGGGCGGGGCAGACGTCGACGAGTCGATGATCACCGGAGAATCGAGGCCTGTTCCGAAGGAGTCCGGCGACAAGGTCATTGCCGGAACCGTGGCTGCCGGCGGCAGCCTGCGTGTCCGGGTGAGCGCCGTCGGTGATGAGACGGCCCTGTCCGGGATCATGCGGATGGTCGAGGCGGCGCAGGCCTCGGCGTCTCGAGCGCAGGCGCTCGCCGACCGGGCGGCGGCCATCCTGTTCTACGTGGCCCTCGCGGCGGGCGCGGTCACGCTTGCGTTCTGGTGGCTGCAGGGGGATCGCGAGGGTGCCCTCGTGCGAACCGCGACCGTGCTCGTCATCGCCTGCCCGCACGCCCTCGGCCTCGCGATCCCGCTCGTGATCGCGATCAGTACGTCCCTGGGCGCCCGGAACGGTCTCCTGGTGAAAGACCGGATCGCGCTCGAGCGAGCGCGCGAGTTGCAAGTGGTGATCTTCGACAAGACCGGGACCCTCACGAAGGGCCAGCCGCTGCTCGCCGACGTGGCGGCCGTCGACGGTGACGACGAGCATGTCCTTCGCCTCGCGGCCGGCGTCGAGGCCGACTCGGAACACCCGCTCGCGAAGGCCATCGTCGCCGGGGCGAAGGACCGCGGGATCGAGGCGGCCGCTGCGACCGACTTCGAGTCGCTCGCCGGACGGGGAGCTCGCGCCCGCGTCGACGGCGCGGCGGTCAGCGTCGGGGGACCACGGCTGCTCGAGGACCTCGGCCTGACCGAGCTGGACGCGACGACGGCCTGGGCGAAGGATGGTCGCACCGTCCTGCACGTGATCTTGGACGGGAAGATCGTCGGTGCGATCGCCCTCGAGGACGAGATCCGGGCGGAGTCTGCTGAGGCAGTCCGTGACCTGCATGCCCTTGGGCTTCGCGTCGCCATGATCACCGGCGACAGCGAGGCCGTGGCCGACTCGGTCGCCCGGCGACTCGGCATCGACGAGGTCGCGGCGCAGGTCCTGCCCGCCGACAAAGCCGCCGCGGTGAGGCGCTTCCAGGAGGGCGGTCGCAGGGTCGCCATGGTCGGCGACGGCGTGAACGACGCGCCGGCGCTCGCGACGGCCGATGTCGGGATCGCGATCGGCGCTGGGACGGATGTCGCGGTCGAGTCGGCCGGCATCGTGCTCGTTCGGAGCGACCCACGCGACGTCGTCGGCGCCATCGAGCTGTCGCGATCGACCTACCGAAAGATGATCCAGAACTTGGTCTGGGCGACCGGCTACAACCTTGTCGCCATCCCGGTCGCAGCCGGCATCCTCATGCCGTGGGGGATCGACCTTCCGATGGCGGTCGGGGCGATCGCGATGAGTGCCTCCACGATCATCGTCGCCGCGAACGCCCAGCTGCTGCGTCGCGTCCGACTCCGCCGGGAGGGGCGGAACGCCGGCCTCGCGCTCCAACCGACGTGACGACGGGAGGTCGTTCGCCGGTTCGCGCCCATCATCTGGACCTGTCTCGGGCCGCTCGATAGGCTGCCAGCGCCGCGGCTCGGGCGTCGGCGTGGTCGACGATGCGCCGGGGATACGTGCCCGGCGGCGGCTCGTGGACGGCGGCCCCTGCGACGCCCCGTAGCTCCGGGACCCAGGTGCGCACGTAGGTGCCATCGGGGTCGTGACGACGGCCCTGGGCGGTCGGGTCGAAGACCCGGAACCAGGGTTGGGCATCCGTCCCCGTCGAGGCGGCCCACTGCCAGCCACCGTTGTTGCTGGCTGGATCGCCGTCGATGAGATGGGTCATGAAGTGCGCTTCGCCGACCCGCCAGTCGATCCCCAGATCCTTGGACAGGAACGAGGCGACGAGCATCCGCGCGCGGTTGGGCATCCAGCCGGTCGCCCGGAGCTGTCGCATCGCGGCGTCGATCACGGGGTACCCGGTCCGGCCGGCCGTCCAGGCGGCGACCAGAGCTGGATCCGACGATCGTGCCACGTGCTCGAAGCTGGCGCGGAACGAGTGGCGGGCGACGCGCGGCTCATGCCACAGAAGGTATGCATAGAAGTCACGCCAGGCGAGCTCGTCGAGGAACCGGCGTGGCCCGTCACCCTCGCCATGGCAACGCTCGGCGACCTCGGTGGGGGACAGCAGACCCCATCGCAGGTCCGCGCCGAGACGCGACGTCGCCTGCAGATCGAGCCGATCGCGGTCCTGGGCATACCGGTCAAACGTCCGACCCGAGGCCCACTGGTCGAGCCGCCGCCGAGCGGCAGGTTCGCCCGGTTCCGGGAGTGCCCTCGGATCAGCCGTCGGCGTGATGGGCTCGAGGACGTCGTCGATCCGGGAGCGCACCCGCGGCGTCGCGGCCCGAACTTGGTGAAATCGCACCGGGCGGATCGCTGACGGCGCGGGTAGGACGGTACGCCAGGTGACCGCCAGCCACCGCTTCCTGAACGGGCCGTAGATGCGGTACGGCGTCCCGGCCGCGGTCGCCACCGACTCCGGCTCGACCATCAGCCCGCCGGGTGCCGCCTCGAAGGTGATGCCGTGCGCCCCAAGGCGCGCATCCACCTCGGCGTCGCGCCTCCTTCCGTACGGTGCGTAGTCGCGGCTGACGATCACCCTCGTCGCTCCGACGGACGCCGCGAACTCGGGCACGATCGAGTGCGGATCGCCACGAAGCACGGTCAGCGGCGCCCCGCGAAGCGCCAACTCCTCGGCCAGGTGGTGCAGGCTCCCACGCATGAACCACAGCCGGTTTGGAGATGGCCATCGTCCATCGAGCAGCCGCTCGTCCACGATGAACAGCGGCGCGACGTGGTCGCCCGCCTCGACGGCTCTGGCCAACCCTGGGTGATCGTGGACGCGCAGATCGCGTCGGAACCAGACGACCGAGACGGCCATGGCGTCAGCGCGAGGTCGCGCCTCGTGCCTCCGACCGGCGCGGCCGGCGCATGACGGCGTCGGCGACCATCGCGGCCGCATCCGCGACACGATCGGGCAGGATGAGCGTGCTGGGCGTCAGATCGGCCTCGGTCGCGGTCGCTGCCGCGCCGCCCAGCGCGATGATCGGGATCTCCTGCGCGAGCAGCGCCGCGACGACCTCGCTCGCGGCCGCCTGATCGGCCTGCGTCACGACCCCGACCACCGCCGCCCCGGCGCGCGTGCGTGCCATCGCGTCGACCCAACCGTCGACCGTCACGTCCGCGCCGAGATACAGCACCCCGACGCCCCGTCGACGCAGCGCTGCCGCGAAGGCCAGCGCACCGAGCTCGTGACGAGACCCCGGCGGCAGGCCGACCACGACCGATACGCGCCGCGGGACACCTGCCGCCTGGAACATCGCTGCCAGGCGTCGCGCGACCGCGGCGCTGGCGGCATGTTCGGCCGCGACGCTGAGGCGGCCGGCCGCCCACCCATCGCCGAGCGCTGCTGCGGCAGGCAGGAGCAAGTCGTCGACGACCGCTTCGAACGAGCCGGTGGCGAGCATCTCGTCGAGGATCGCCTCGGTCTCGGCAGCCGACGCCTTCTCCGCGGACCCCACGAATCGATCGATCAACGCCGCTCGTAGCCCCTCGCCGCCGCTCGGTGTCATCCGAGCCGGCGGCGCGGAGGATGGCGCGGGAGCGACCGTATCGATCGGCACCTCCCCAGCGGCGATCGCCCGTGCGGCCTCGGAGGCGGTCCATCCGGATGCCACGAGCGTCCGCATCGCGACCAGGATCTGGATCGTCGGGTCGTCGTACAAGCGATACCCGGACGGCGTTCGTTTGGGTCGCACGACGCCATATCGCCGCTCCCACGCGCGGATCAGCGGCGGAGTCACTCCCGACCGGGCGGCGGCTTCCTTGATCGTGTACATGGTCTGTGTAATGTTAACCGCGTCGGTCGTCGATCGGTCCACGGCCCGGACGGGGCCGGGCCACGGACCACGGGGCCGTAGGCCGGACACCGGCCATGCGCATCGCCGTTGGCCGGCGACCGAGTGCAACGGTCGCGAGGAGTACCGCGCCCACGACCGTCGCTCCCACCAGGGCGACCGCGGGCACGACCGGCGTGCTGGACTCCTTGACCGCGATCCCGACGTAGGCCCAGACGATCACCGATCCGTAGACGCTGTCGGCGAACCGCCAGACGAATGTGACCGCGATGGCGAGCCCCAACCCGAGTACACCACCCGCGACGATCGGCGGACTGATCCCGAAGCCATCGAATCCGGTCGCCTTGAGGGTCTGAGCGATATTCGCGATCGTGGCGACGGTGATCCAGCCGAGGTACACGGAGAACGGCGCGCGGACCGTCCATCGCATCGTCCCGGCCAGGTGGTCCCGATCAGCGAAGGTCACCGCATTGATGGCGATCAGGCTCACCAAGAGCCCGAGCATGACGGGTACCGTGAGGACGAACACCTCGTACTGGAAGAGCAGGAGCCAGACGGTGTTGAGGACCCCCGTCAGGGCGGGCAGATATCCCAGGCGGCGAAGCGTCGGATCCGTGGCCCGCGATGGACGTGCCTGGTCGATCGAGAATGCCCCGAGGAGCGCGTAGATCAGGCCCCAGATCGCGAAGACATAGCCCGCGGGGATGACGAGGACTTCGAAACGATCGCTGATGGAGGCCGTCGTCTGCCCATTGATCGGGAGCGCATTGGCCGCGCCGTTGACCGCAACGGTAACGAGGTAGCTGGCGAGCGTGAGCACCTGGCGCAGGCGATCGCGACCCATCGATCCGCTCAGGCCGCTGCGACGGATCGCGAAATGAAGACGTGGCCGTCGATCGCCAGCGACGCATCGGCTGACGATCGACCGAGGTAGGACGCCAGCCCTTCCGCCAACGGTGTGAGCCGTCGAGGCATCTGCTCGAGCAGTGGATCGATGTCCACCACCGCGGGCTGATTGATGAAGTCGACCGCGTCCGGGGTGAGCAGCGGGGTCCGGAACCACGACAACGGGACGGAGCCGAGCTTGATCAACGGGGTCGGCCCAGGCACGATCGGCCGTCGCAGATCCGCTACCCGGAGTGCGGTAGCGATGATCTCTCGCATCGAGAGTGCCTCCGGGCCGCCCAACTCGAAGACCCGGTCCTCGGCCGCCGGGTCGACAAGGGCGTCGGCGATCAACCGTCCCACGTCGTCGATGAAGACGGGTGCCAGCTGCTGTCGACCGAGGTTCGTCATCGGCACCGCCATGAGCTGACGAGCGAAGCCGAGGAACCGGTTCAGCGCGACATCGCGGGCGCCGTAGATCCACGTCGGACGAACGATCGTCCAGGTCATCCCCGATCCGCGGACCGCCTGCTCGGCCCGCCATTTCGCCCGAAACCAGTGGCGGGAGTCCGGTGCGGCGCCGGCGCCGGACACGTAGGCGACCCGACCGACGCCTGCCGTGACGGCCGCGGCGACCACGCGCTCGGTCCCACCGGCGTCGACCTCCATGAATGTCTGATGCCGCCGTGGGGCCTCGATCGGCGAGTTCTCGAAGGCGAGCGCGATGACCACCGAGTCCGCGTCCCGAAGTGCCTCGGCGAGGCCCTCGCCGGTCGTGACATCGGCACGCCGGACGTCGACCGCGTCGGGGAGCGGGGTGGACTGACGGTCGTCCTCGTGCGATAGGACGACGACGCGATGGCCGCGCCGGTGGAGCTCCAGGGCGATCCCACCGCCGACGAATCCGGTCCCCCCGGCCACGGCGATGGTCCGGCCGGTCGGCGCTCCGGACGCAGCGAAGATCGCCCGGATGGCGGCGGCCCGGTAGCGAAAGATCCACTCGAGCTGGCGCCGGACGATCAGCGCGTGCGCGACGTCACCCAGTGGACCGAGCGGCAGGCGATAGTCGATCGCATCGTGGACCAGCGTCCCTCCGTCGACCGGCTCGAACCGATGCCGATGTTCCCAGAGGCGGTACGGACCGCGAGCCTGGACGTCGACGAAGCCCCGCGGCGGGTCCGCCTCGGTGATCCGCGTCTCCCACGTCGCCGGGATGCCGAGCAGCGGCCGGATGCGGTACCGGATCTGGAGCCCGTCTCGGACCTCGAGATCCTCGGTCAGGAGCTCGAAGCCCATCGACGTCGGCGTCAATCGAGCGAGGTTCCGCGGGTCTCCGAAGAAGTGGACGACGTCATCGACCGGGCGCGGGACGAACTGACTGGCGAGGAGGTGGTGGGTGGTCATGACGGAGGTGGACCCAGAGGATAGATGGCGGTGGGTGAGGGCCACCGCCATCTCGGATGAGGGCCGGTCGGCCCTAGGGAAGCAGGACGCTGTCGATGACGTGGATGACGCCATTCGAGACATCCACGTCGGGGGTCGTGATCCGGGCGTCGTTGATCCATGCCGAACCGTCATGGACGCTCGGTCGAAGGAACCCCTTGCCGATCGTTCGGATCCGGTCGCTGGACACGACGACATCGCTTGACCGCTGACCCGGCGCGACGTGATAGAGGAGGACGGTTCGGAGGGTGCTGACCGGGATGTCGCGTACGCCCGAGACGCCCAGCACCGAGAACAGGCGCTCGAACGCCGCGTCAGTCGGTGCGAACACCGTGAACTGGCGATTCCCATCGAGTGTGCCGACCAGCCCGGCACGACGGATGGCTGCAAGCAGATGGTCGAATCCGCCGGTCTGTCGATTCACGGCGATGACCGTCTCGGCGATGGTCGAACCCGGCTGACGGGCCGCGACCGGTCCAGCGCCCATGGCGAGCACGAGTGAGATGGACGCGACCAGGAAGGCGATACGGCGCATGGCGACTTCTCCTTTGTCGAGGTCGGACTTCGCCCGCCGGAACATGTTTGGCGGGCGCTACACCGGAGTGGACCCGGGACCAACCTTGTACGAACCATATATGGAACGTATCAAGTGTGTCAAATCTTGTGCTGACAGGGCCGGGCTTGGGCTACGGCACCTTCGTGGGGTCGAGCAGGCCCAGTCGGGTCGCCGCCGCAGCTGCCTCGTACCGGCTCAGTGCGCCCAATTTGTCCATCACGTGCGTGACGTGGACGGACGCGGTCTTCTCGCTGATGAACAGCCGATGACCGATCTCACGGTTGGTATGCCCGGCGGCAACGAGCGTCATGACCTCGAGCTCGCGCGCTGTCAATGTCGTGGCCGTGCGTGTCTCCGCGGCAGCGACCGGCGCCGGCTGGTTCGCTAGCTCGATCCGTGCGCGTGAGGCCAGCTCCTCGATAGCGATCCGAAGCGGCGCAGCGCCCAGTTCGCTCGCGACGGCGTAGGCCGCGCGCAACGGAACGGCAGCATCGGCCGCGGGAGCCCCGCTGCCGAGGATCGCCTCGGCATGCCGGTAGCGCGCATACGCCAGTTCCCACGGCTGGTCGAGTTCGCGTCGTGCTTCGACGGCGATCGCCCAACGTGCGGGATCCGACCCGCCCTCGAGGCGACTCTCCTCGGCGTCAGCGCTTGACAGCATGGCCTTGACCATCGGACCCGCAGTGTCGGCCTCGATCGCCTCT
>DASSMQ010000015.1:0-10517 GCA_035688805.1 Candidatus Limnocylindrales bacterium | reverse complement strand
GTCTGACGAGGCCTTGCGGAACTCGCGGATGCTCTTGCCCAGCGCCGCCCCGACGTCCGGCAGCTTGCCCGGCCCGAGCACGAGCAGCGCGATGACCAGGATGATGACCAGTTCGAGGGGTCCAGGGGTCGGCATGATCGGGTTCCTCTTCGGGAAGGGTCGGCCGCGACGGGTCGACCGCGCCGGCTAGGGTAGCACAGGAAGTCGGGCGGCCCAGTCGGCGGCAGCGGCGGCGATGCGCTCCGCTGGATCACGCGGCGACCCCACCGCGGCAGCCTCGCGGGCGACCGTCCAGGCACCGGCGATGCCGCGTGAGACGTTCACGAGGAGCCCGCCGCCGGGCCGAGCGCCCACGGCGCCTGCCGTGGCCGGTCCGTGGCTCAGGACCGGTTCGATCTCGCCGCCCTGGGCCCCGATTCCGGGCACCAGGAATGGCAGCCCGGTCGCGATCGAACGGATCGTGGCCAGTTCGCCGGGCGCGGTCGCACCGACCACCAGGCCGACCGTTCCGCCCGGACCCCATCCCGTGGCCAGCCGGGCGACCCGCTCGTGGAGACGTTCGGCCGGAGCGTCGCGGTCGAGGTCTGCGTCGACACGGAGATCCAGCAGCTCGCCCGCGCCCGGATTGGATGTCCGACAGAGCAGATAGGCGAAGCGGTCGGACCGATCGAGCAACGGCATGACGGCCTCCGACCCGACGTACGGGTTGACGGTGACCGCGTCGGCCCCGAGGACATCGAAGAGGGCGACGGCCTGTCGAACGGCGGTCGATCCGATATCGCCGCGCTTGGCGTCGGCGACGACCGGCACGTCCGCCGGGATCCGCGCCCGCAGGCGCTCGAGCGCGGCCAGACCGGCTGACCCGAACGCCTCGAAGAACGCGAGGTTCGGCTTGACGGCCGTCGCCCGCGGCAGCGCCGCATCCAGCACCATGGTCGCGAACGCTTCGACGCCGGCCAGGTCCCGCGAGAAACCTCGCGGCAGGGCGTCCGGGTCCGGGTCGATCCCGAGGCAGAGCACCGTGCCGGTGACCCTGGTCCGCGCGGCGAGGCGCTCGAGATACGTCGGGGTCACCGGCCGCCGGTCACGGGCTGGTCGTGCCGGACGGCGGCCCGGATCCGCCAGCCGCACCGGGCGACGGCTCGACCGCCGGCAGCAGGTTGGCCGGGATGAACCAGTCCGGCCGCGACTCGGCGTCGAGGCCCGACACGTCGGTCAGGTCGATGGTCTTGGCGACCGTCCACGACCCGGCCGGTCCCTCGAGCTTGGCCAGTCGCAAGTCCACGGTCTGACCGACGATATGCAGGAAGGCGATCCCGTCGCCGGCCGGCGACCAGACCGGCGCCCAGGATGCGGCGTCGTCGGTCAGCCGCAGTAACTCATGGCCCGACGCCGCGTCCAGGACCGCCACGTCCGTCCCGAGCGTCGTCTGCCTCGTCGCGGCGATGTACCGCCCATCGGGCGAGAACGATGGCTGCATGTAGCCGGTCGACGTCACCGCGCGGGCTCGCTTCGTGCGCACGTCGTAGCGCATGATGACCGGCGCGCCGCGCGGCCCGTCGCGGCCGTTCTGGGTGTACAGCAGGACGAGTCCGTCCGCGCGCCACTCCGGATCCTGGTGACCCAGGACGTCGTTCTCGTGCACCCCTGCGCGAGTCAGGCGCTTCCGGGCCACGTCCCAGAATTGCAGCACCACGTTGGACTGGTCGGGCTGCGGGGCGTCGGTGACGAGGGCGATGGTCTTGCCGTCCGGCGAGAGGACCGGCTGCCGCATCCATGCCGACCAGACGTAGCGACCCCGTCGGATCCGGCCCGACGTGATCCGCTGCGGCGCTCCGCTGCCATCCGCGGGCACGCGCATGATGTCCGGCACCGCGAGGAGGTAGTGGCTCGGTCGTCCGGCCTTGAGCCAGTCGCTGAACTCGGCATGCGTCCGGACGAAATAGACCCACGCACCGTCCGGCGACCACGACGGCATCGAATCGCCACCGCCGTCGGTCAGCTGGTGGACGTCCTTGTCTCGCTGGATCCAGATGTTCCCGTCCTTTGCGTAGACCATCGAGCCATCGAAGGCGGCCTCCTCCGGGACGATGACGACGTTCGATGGCGCCGCGGTCCGCCCGGGGGTCACCGGACCCCCCGTCGTGCCGCCGTTCGATCGACCACTGGTGAGGAACGGGACCTCGCCGTTCAGCAGACTCAGCGTGAGGACCCCGACGAGGACCAGGCCGAGGACGGACAGCGCCGGGCCGATGAAGGACCCGACCGGTCCGATGCCGTACGGGTCGCGGGCACGGGGCGGGCCGGGCGCCGCGGTGCGGGTCATGACGCTGCCCCCACGACCGCTGCGACGCCCGTGCCAAGCAGCCCAGCGGCCTCGGCATGGGCACCGCTTGGCGCCGCGTCGCGGATCTCCAGCTGAAGGGATTCGAAACCGCCGAACGTCCGGCTCGTCAACCGCGCCACCACGTCGATCCGGTCGCCTTCGGACACGAGTGCCGCGATGTCGGCCCGGCCGAAGGCGATCCCGTCCAGCACGTCACGATCGCGTCGGAGGGTCAGCGAGGTGTGATCGTCAGCCGCCACCCGGACCCGGGTGACGGTGAGACCAAGGACCGCCACGAGCGGTTCCGGGTTACCCGGCCCGTACGGGGCGAGGCCGGCGAGGTCGCGCAACAGTCGGTAGTCGACATCGAGCGCCGGGATGGCCAGGTCGATGCGGAGCACCGCGCGGGGATCCGCCGGCACGCTCTGGGCGGCGATCGCCTCGAACCGCTCGACGAAGGCCGGCCAGCGATCGGCCGGCAGCTCGAAACCGGCCGCGCCGGCATGCCCACCGTGCCGGGTGAACAAGTCAGCGCAGGATGCGAGCGCGGCGGCCAGATCGACCGAGCCATCGCTCCGGCACGAGGCCCGGATGACCTCACCGAGGTCGGCACCGACCACGGCGGGCCGGGCACGATCCTCCGTCAGTCGCGCAGCGACGAGGCCGACGATCCCGACCGGCCAGGGACCGTGGACGATCGACGCGGGTCGATCAGGGTCGGCCGCGACGAGCGCGCGCGCCTCAGCCACCGCGACGCTGGTCAGGTCGCGGCGCGACAGGTTGGCCGCTTCGAGCGCGTCGGCACGACTGGCCGCCTCGGCCGGGTCCGTCGCCAGCAACAGTCTGGCCGCCTCCGACGCCTCGCCGACCCTCCCGGCGGCGTTCAGCCGAGGGGCGAGGGTGAAGGCGATCGTCTCGAGGTCGACCCGGGCGGGATCGATCCGTGCGCGCTCCAGCAGCGCTGCCACGCCCGGACGTGGGTCGGTTCGCAGCAATTCGAGACCGATGCGGGCGATGGCCCGATTCTCGCCGACGATCGGGGCGACGTCGGCGACGGTCCCGATGGTCGCCAGGTCCGCCAGCCCGAGCGCGAACGCCGGGCCATCGGGCAGGTCGGCGAGCAGCAGCTGGGCCACCTTGAAGGCGATCCCACTGCCCGCCAGCCGCGGGTCCGGGTAGCGCGAATCCGACCGGTGCGGGTTGACCAGGGCATACGCCGGTGGCGGCTCCGGCGGGACGCGATGATGGTCGGTGACGAGGACATCGACGCCTCGCATCCCGGCCGCGATGATCTCGGGCGCGGAGCTCGTGCCGCAGTCGACCGTGACGATCACCGTCATGTGCCCGGCCACGGCCGTGTCGACCGCGGCGAGTGACAGCCCGTGCCCTTCCTCGAGGCGACTCGGGACGTACGGCACGACATCGAGCCCGAAGCGGCGCAGCGCCAGCACGAGGATCGCGAGCCCGTCGAGTCCATCGGCGTCGAAATCGCCGAAGACCATGACCCGCTCGCCGTTGGTGCGGGCCCGCGTCAGGCGCTCGACCAGCCGGTCGGCGTCGGGCAGGAGCCGAGGATCGTGCAGCCCATCGCGCGGCTCGGCGAACCAGGCTCGCAGGTCGGCCGCTCCGGTCACCCCACGGCGGGCCAACAACCCGGTCATCCGCTCGGCGAGGCCATGCTCGATCGCGGCCGTGACGAGTTCGGGATCCACCGGGGCCGGTGACGGGAAGGCCCAGCGGAAGCGGGGTTCGAGCACCGAGTCAGGATGCCATGCAGCGCTTACCCGCGCCTCAACGGAACACGGACTCGACCGGAGCCCGGGATCAGGACACGGCTCGCCGTGGGCGCGGCGCTCTCGTGGTCGGGACGCGGCCGTGCCGCCGATCCTCCCTGGCGGCCCAATCCACCAACAGCGGGCTGGCGACGAAGATCGAGGAGTAGGTCCCGATGACGATGCCGATCAGGAGGGCCAGCACGAAGTCGCTGATGGCGGACCCGCCGAACAGGAACAGCGCGAGCAGCGTCAGCAGCACCGTGAAGCTGGTCGTGATCGAGCGTCCGAACGTCTGCAGGATCGAGTGGTTGACGATCTCGTCGAACGGCTCCCCGAGGTGGCGGGCCTTGTTCTCGCGGATCCGGTCGAACACGACGATGGTGTCGTGCACCGAGAAGCCGATGACCGTCAGCATCGCCGTCACGAAGAGGGCGTCGATCTCGACGCGGAAGAACGTGCCGAGGATGGCGAATGAGCCGACCACGACGATGACGTCATGGAGCAGTGACACCAGGGCCGTCACCCCGAACTTCACGTCTCGGAAGCGGTAGGTGATCCAGGCCACGATGCCGAGGGACCCGACGACGATCAGGATCAGCGCCTCCCGCAGCAGGTCGGAGCTGACCACCGCACCGATGGTCGTCAGGCTGCGCTGCGACTCGATCTTGCCGAGGCGGGCCTCGAGCGCGGTCACCATCTGGCCGAGCTTTCCGTCGCGGGGCAGCTCGGTGTTGCCGACCGGCAGCGCCGGGGGGCTCGGACTGGCCGAGGGCGACGGGCTACCCGATGCCCCGGGGCTGGCCGACGCGGCCGGGCTGGCGGACGTGGCCGGCGTGGCGGAGGCAGCTTGGCTCCCGGAGGCCCCCGCCGTCGAGGAGGGAGCGGCCGAACCCGACGACGCCGCAGCGGAGCTCGATGGCGCGGCCGAGCCCGACGCGGCCGGTGACCCCGACGGCGTCGCCGACTCGGCTGGCTGGGGAGTAAGGCCGATCTCCTCGGTCTTGATCTCGATGTAGCCGGACTGCGTACGGATCGCCGTCGCGGCCAGTCCGTTGTCGGCGAAGACCCCTTCGACCTGGTCCGGTGTGACCGCCGGGTCGGCGAACTTGATCTCCCAGCGGGTCCCTCCGGTGTAGTCGATCGTCAGCTGCAACCCGGCGTCGCTGATGGGCGAGATGAGGATGAAGAACAGGCCCGGGATCGTCAGGAACAACGACAGGGCGTAGAAGAACCGGCGTTTGCCGATGACGTCAAACATCGGCGCGCAGCGCCCGCCGGGAGGGACGGTTCGACGTGGCCGCGACGAATTCCTCGTCCCGCAGCCCGAACAGGCGCGCCTTGCGTGCCCATGGCTGGCGGACGAGGACGCGCATCATGGACCGAGTCACGACGATGGCGCTGAACATCGACGTCAGCACGCCGATGATCAGGACCAAGGCGAAGCCGCGGATGACCGACGATCCGAACGCGTACAGGATGGTCGCGGTGATCAGGCTCGACACGTTCGAGTCGAGGATCGAGTTCCAGGCCCGGTTGAAGCCGGCCTCGACCGCCGCCGGCAACGACTTGCCGATGCGCAGCTCTTCCTTCATCCGCTCGAAGATCAGGATGTTGGCGTCGACCGCCATGCCCACCGACAGCACGAAGCCCGCGATGCCGGCGAGCGTAAGCGTGACCGGGATGAGCCGGAAGATGGCCAGTACCACGATCGTGTAGTAGACGAGCGCGAACGAGGCGACGAGCCCGGGCAGCCGGTAGTAGAGCAGCATGAAGGTGATCACCAGGCCGATACCGATGAACCCGGCGAGCAGGCTCTGGGTCAGGAACTGCTCGCCGAGGGTCGCGGAGATCTGCTCGCTCGACAGCTCGCGGATCGGGAACGGCAGCGAACCGAACTTGAGCACCGTGACCAGGTTGTTCGCTTCCTTGGCCGGGAAGCCACCGATATTGCCGGCCGAGATCTCGACCTGTCCGTTGGGGATCGAATTCTTGATGACCGGTGCCGAGATGACCGATCCGTCGAGGACGATGGCGAAGTACTGGTTGATGTGCTCGGCGGTGTACTTCGCGAACAGCTGCCCGCCCGACTGGGCGCCGTCGTTCTTGAGCACGAACGTGACGGTCAGCCCCCCGCCGTTCGCGTCACGGCCGACGGCCGCCGACTCGAGCTGGTCGCCGCTGAACAGCGGCGGGTATTGCTTCAGGTCGAGGACCTGGCCCTGGGTGGCCTGGGTCGTGCCGAGCGGCACGAAATCGAGTCGGCCGGTCTGACCGACGAGGCGGCGCACGGCGTCGACGTCGGAGATGCCGGGCAGTTCGATGACGACCCGGTCCGAGCCCTGGACAACGACGACGGGCTCCGCCACGCCGGTCGTGTTCACCCGCCGTTCGATGATGTCCTTGATGACCCCGAGCGCCTCGCGGGTCGGTTGGACGCCGTCCTTGGGCAACGCCTGGTACTCGACCCGCAGACCGCCCTTGAGGTCGAGGCCGAGCTTCGTCTCGACCGGCCGGAACGAGCCGTCGGTGGCGGCGAAGTCCGGAAGGGAGAGTCTCGGGAAGAAGTCGATGATGAGGGCGAGGACGCCGATCAGGAGGATCAGCAGGGGTCCGGCTCTACGCATACCGGCGGGATGCTACACGAAAGACCCCCCGGTCGCCCCGTTCGGGACGGTCAGGCCTCGAGCGTCGCCTTGATCCGCTCCGCCAGGGTGCGGCTGATCCCGGGCACGGCCGCGATCTGCTCGACCGGGGCCTCCCGGACCCGCTTGATCGAGCCGAACACCTTCAGCAGCTCGCGCTTGCGCTTGGGCCCGACCCCGGGCAGATCGTCGAATGCCGACCGGACCGTCCGCTTGTCGCGCAGGCTGCGGTGGTACGTGATGGCGAATCGATGCGCCTCGTCGCGCAGGCGCTGGACGAGGTACAGCGCCGACGACGTGGCCGGCAGCACCACCGGCGCGGCGCGCCCTGGCAGGAACAGCTCCTCGCGCTCCTTCGCCAGGCCCGCCAGCGGCAGGTCATGGAGCCCCAGCGCGTCGAGCACCTCCTTGGCCGCGCTCACCTGGCCCTTGCCACCATCGACGATGACCAGGTCGGGCATCGCCCAGCGGCGCTCCTCCTCGCTCCCCTCCTCCCCCGCCCTGGTGGTCCGGAACCGGCGTCGCAGGACCTCCTGGTGGCTGGCGAAATCGTTCGGACCCTCGACCGTCCGGATCCGGAACCGGCGGTACTCGCCGGTCCGCGGCTTGCCGTCCTCGAACACGACCATGCTGCCGACCGATTCGGCGCCCTGGAAGTTGCTGATGTCGTAGCACTCGATGCGGAACGGGGTGACCGGTAGGTCCAGCGCGCTGGCGAGTTCCTCGAGCGCGGCCAGCGTCTTCCCCTGGTCGGCCAGCCAGCGAGCCTGCTCGCGGGCCAGGGTCTCCGAGGCGTTTCGGGCCGCCAGGCCCATCAGGTCGCGCTTCTCCCCACGCTGCGGCGTGCGGACGTGGACGGGCCCACCGCGTCGCTCCTCGAGGAACGTGTGGAGGTCGGCCGTGTCGGTCACGCCGGCCGGGACGTAGATCTCGCGCGGGATCGAGGTCGCCCGGGCGTAGTACTGCTCGAGGAAGCTGGCGAGCACCTCGTCATCGGTCGCCTCGCGGGCCGCATCGAGCAGGTAGACGTCACGGCCGATGAGCTTGCCGTCGCGGATCACGAACAACGTCATCGCCGCCTGGTTGTCCTGTCGGGCCATCCCGATGAGGTCGAGCTCGGTCCGGGCGAACGCCGCCATCTTCTGGCTCTCCATCGTCCGCTCGATGGCCCGGATCTTGTCGCGGTGGCCGGCAGCGCGCTCGTAGTCCTGGCGCTCGGAGGCCACGGCCATCTCGCGCCGGAGGGCCTTGACCAGCGTCTCCTGGCGGCCCTCGAGGAAGAGCTCGACCTGCTCGATGTCGGCGCGATAGTCAGCTCGCGAGATGGCTTCGATGCACGGCCCCTGGCAGCGCTTGATGTGGTACAGGAGGCAGGGCCGCTGGAGCGCGCGCTGCCCATCGCGGATGTCGATCGTGCAGGTCCGGAACGGGAAGAGCCGCCGGACGAGGTTCATCGATTCGTCGACACTCGACGCCGAGGCGTATGGCCCGAAGTAGCGGCTCCCGTCGTTGACCAGCTTGCGCGTCCGCTCCACCCGCGGGAAATCGTCGGCCAGGGTGACCTTGATGTAGGGATAACTCTTGTCGTCCTTGAGTCGGACGTTGAAGCGCGGCTTGAACCGCTTGATCAGGTTGGCCTCGAGCAGGAGCGCCTCGCTGACGCTGTCGACCTCGGTGACCTCGACGTCGGCGACCCGGTCGATGACGCTTCGGATCCGATGGATCTCGCCGCCGGGAGCCTGCTTCTGCCAATAGCTGCGAACGCGGTTGCGCAGGCTCTGCGCCTTGCCGACATACAGCACGACGCCCCGGGTGTCCTTCATCAGGTACACGCCGGGGCGATCGGGAAGTCCCTTGAGGGTCGCCTCGAGTTCGGGGGTCACCCCCGGATGCTAGGCCAACTCGCTATCGACCGCGTGCCTTCCCCTTCGGGGACCGGAAGATGGATGCCGTCGGCGACGATGGCTTCGCTGACCGGTCGGCCGTCGCGGCCTTGCCGGCCGGCGCTGCCGCGGGGTCGCCGCGGAGTTCCAGCGTGAACGCGCCCGCAACCGTTCCGTCGATCGAGGCCGCGACCGTCCAGCACGCAGCCGACAGGCGGGACGTGTCGATCGAGACGGTCCACCGGCCGCCACTCCAGGCCATCGGCGATCGCGCGATCACGTCGCCACCGCACGGAGCGACGGACAGGACCGCGTCGCCACTGGTCCGCTCCACCCCGTCGACGAACAGCCGGACCTTGACCGGGATCGTCCGGCCGCGGTTGGCGACGAAGGTCGACCCGGATCCCGCCACGGGCTCGAGCCAGATGGCGCTCGCGGTGTGCTCGGCGACCTGCTGATCCACGGTGATGGTGAACGAGCCTGTCGCGGTGTTGCCGGATCGGTCGGTGGCAGCGCAATCGACGGTCGTGCTGCCGATCGCGAACGTCGTACCGCTGGCGGGCACGCACGCGACGGTCGGGGCCGCATCGACGATATCGGTGGCCGTCGGGTCCGACCAGGTGGCCACCGCGCCACCGGGATCGGCCGTGGTCAGCGACTGGTCCGAGGGAAGTCCGACCAGTGTCGGTCGCGTGGTATCGACCACGGTGACCGAGAACCCACCGGTCGCGGTCAGGTTCCCGCTGTCGGTGACCGAGCACGTGACGTTCGTGACGCCCAGCGGGAGGACGGTGCCGACCCCGGGGCTACAGGTCGGGGTCGGGTCGGGGTCGTCTTCGGCGTCGGTCGCCGTCACGCCGGACCAGTCGGCGGTCCAGCCGCCCGTCGTAT
The DNA here is from genome assembly GCA_035688805.1 of Candidatus Limnocylindrales bacterium. Taxonomy (GTDB): domain Bacteria; phylum Chloroflexota; class Limnocylindria; order Limnocylindrales; family CSP1-4; genus SPCO01. Next base: position 1,000 of record DASSMQ010000015.1, on the reverse strand, counting down.
CCCCTTCCGCACTGAACGAGGCGGGGACGGTCAGCACCGGCGCGGTGTTGTTCGGCACGGTCATCGTGAAGCTGACCGATGTCGGGGTCCTCCCGAACGCGCTGAGGTCGTTGCTGCCCGCCGGCGACACGCTCCGGTCCCAGGTGATCGAGAAGGTATGGGTGCCCGCCGAGGTCGGGGCCCGTAGGACGACGTGCGACTGGATGCCGCTGTCCGTCGCCGGGACCGGGTCGGGGCAGCCGAGCCCGTCCGCGGCCCAGCCCGCGGGCGGCGGGTCGAGCGTCGCGTCGCCGACCGAGACGATCGAACCGCCGGCCGGCACGATCGAGACACCGGACCAGTGCAGGGGGACCGACTGTCCGGCGTCGACGTGCTGGAGGCCGACACAGACGAGGACGAACCGCACGTCGGCGGTCAGCTCGGCGCCCGGAGCGACGATCCCGAAGTTGCGGTTGCCATCGACGGTCGTCGTCGTCGCGTCGCCGTCCGCGGTCAGGCTGTCGGCCATCGCGCTGCCGGCCATCAGGAACAGCGCGGCGGATGCGAGAGCTGCGGCCCGGTGAAGCGGTCGTCGATGCATGCTGGTCGGATCTCCCTGGTGCCGGGCCCGATCGACGCACCGCCGAGCCATGGCGTGCAGGAATGGTCCGGCCGGTGGATGCGCCCGCCCATAGCCCTATGGGCTGGTTCGGTGCGCGAGCGCGCCCCCCTTCGGTACCGGTTCGGTGTCCGGCGTCAACGAGTCGGAGCGGCGCCCCTCGTCCATCGACCGAGCGCCACCAACGCCACGATGGCCAACGCTGCTGCCACGACGGGCACGACATCGACGTCGGGCGTCGTCAACGCAGTCGGTCTCGGTGCGATCGTGGGCGTCGCCGCCGGGGCTTCGGTGGCGGCCACCGCCCCATCGGCGGCGGACCCGTCTCCCTCGTCCGGCCCTGCCACGGGCGCGGCCGTCAGCTCCAGGTGGGTGGCGACCGACGGCATCCCGACCGCCCGT
>DASSMQ010000014.1:0-4872 GCA_035688805.1 Candidatus Limnocylindrales bacterium | reverse complement strand
GCGTGTCCGAGGCGGACGACGAACGCCAGGAGTCCGACATAGGCAGCGCCGAACACGGTCGCCATCCAGGTGCTCAGCCCATCCCGAGGATCCGGTCGGGTGAAGGAGGCCACGGCGATGAGGACCAGCCCGACCGCCAGGAGCAGCAGGCCACTGCCCTCCAGCAGGTCCGGCACCGCGGAATCGAGGACGAACGTGACCGCCAGCACGATGCCCAGGACCGGCAACGCCGGGTGACCGGCGCGATCGAGGAGCGCGAACGCCTCCCGCCCGGCAAGCACGGTCGCGAGGGCGACCCCGGCCGCGAGTACGTAGCCGCCGATGCCGAGGACGATGAGCAGGACCGGGACGAGGATGGCCGCGCTGGTCGCGCGCTCGCGCACCCCGCCGGTCCGCCTAGCGCCCGAACCGGCGCTGGCGCCGGGCGAACTCCAGGAGGGCGGCGTCGAACGCTGCGGGACCGAACTCCGGCCAGAGGGTCTCGCAGGTGTAGAACTCGGCGTAGGCGGATTGCCAGATGAGGAAGTTGGACAGTCGTTGCTCGCCACCGGTCCGGATCACGAGGTCGGGATCTGGCAAGCCTGCGGTGTAGAGCGCCGCCCCGACGGCGGCTTCGTCGATCTCGTCGGCGGGGATGCCCTCACTGACGAGGCGGCGGACGGCATCGACGAGCTCCGTGCGGCCGGCGTAGTTGAACGCGATGTTCAGCAGCAGTCGGTCTCCGCCGGCCGTCGCGTCGAGGGCGTCGCCGATCGAATCGCGCGTCGCGATGGGCAGCTCGTCGAGCCGTCCGAGGAGTCGGATGCGAACTCCCTCGCGGCGCAATTCATCGGTCTCGCTGCGGATCGCCGCTTCGAGCAGGCCGAAGAGGCCCGTGACCTCGTCATCGGACCGGGCCCAGTTCTCGCGACTGAAGGCGTACAGGGTCAGGACCCGGATCCCGCGCCGGACCGCATGCTTGAGCAGGGCGCGGATGGCTTCGACGCCGGCGGCGTGGCCCTCGATCTCCGGCAGCTCGTGCTGGCGGGCCCAGCGCCGATTGCCGTCCATGATGATGGCCACGTGGCGCGGCAGTTCGTCAGCTAGCACCGCTGTCGGGTCGGCGGGATCGTCCAGGATGACCTGGCCGCTCGTATCGGGGCCGGTCGGGACGTGGGCGATCGGCGGGGCGTCGGTCGGGCGGGCCAGTGGTGCGCGGGCCACCTAGACCTCGAGGACCTCCTGCTCCTTGGCTTCGCCCCGTCGGTCGACCTCGCTGATATGTCGATCCGTGGTCCGCTGGAGGACCTCGGCCTGTCGATGGGACTCGTCGGTGCCGAGCGTCCCGTCGCGCTCCTCGCGCTTGATCTGGTCGTTCGCGTCGCGCCGGATGTTGCGGATCTCCACGCGCGCCTCTTCCATGCGCTTGTGGACGACCTTGACCAGGTCCTTGCGACGCTCCTCGGTCAATGGTGGGATGTTCAGGCGGACGACCGTGCCGTCCACGTTGGGCACGAGCCCGATGTCGCTCTTGGTGATCGTCTTCTCGATGGCGCCGAGGACGCTCCGGTCCCACGGCTGGATGACGATCTGATGCGGCTCGGGCACGCTGATGCCGGCCAGCTGGTTGAGCGGCGTCTGGGTGCCGTAGTAGTCGACCAGGAGGCGCTCGACCAGCCCGGTCGAAGCGCGACCGGTGCGGATCGCGCTGAAGTCGCGCTCCATGGCATCGACCGCGCGGCCCATCTTGTGGTCGGCGTCCGCGAGGGTCTCGGTGCTCATGAAGAGGCACCTCCGCTGGAGATGATCGTCCCGACCGGTTCGCCGGTCGCGACTCGGGTGATGTTGTCGGGCTGGTTGAGGTCGAACACGATGATCGGCAGCCCGTTCTCCATGCACAGGCTGACGGCCGCCGCGTCCATGACCTTGAGCTGATCGCGGAGCAGGTCGGCGTAGTCCAGATGAGCGTAGCGCCGGGCGCCGTCGTCCGTCATCGGGTCGCGGTCGTAGACACCGTCGACCTTGGTCGCCTTGAGCAGGACCTCGGCATTGATCTCGACGGCGCGCAGCGCCGCGGCGGTATCGGTCGTGAAGTACGGGTTGCCCGTGCCCGCGACGAAGATCGCCACGCGACCCTTCTCGAGGTGGCGGATCGCGCGCCTGCGGATGTACGGCTCGGCGACCTCGTTCATCGCGATCGCGGTCATGACCCGGGTCGGTACGCCCGCCTTCTCGAGGGCGTCCTGGAGGGCGAGGCCGTTCATCACCGTCGCCAGCATCCCGATGTAGTCGCCGGTGGCGCGGTCCATACCGCGCGCGGCGGCCGCCATGCCCCGGAAGATGTTGCCGCCACCGACCACGATGCCGACCTGGACGCCGCGGTCGTGGACCTTGCGCACCTGACCGGCGATGAATGCGCAGAACGCCGGATCGACGCCGTAGGGTCGATCGCCCAACAGCGCCTCACCCGACAGCTTCAGGAGGATCCGGCGGTAGCGGACCGCCGACTCCTCGGTCGCAGGGGCCACCGCCGCCTCGGTCACCGTTCCTCCCCGAGCGCGTAGCGGACGAATCGGCGGACGCGGATGTTCTCGCCGATGGTGGCGATCCGCTCCGTGATCAGCTCGCCGACGGTCCGCTCCTCGTCGCGGAAGGGCTGGTCGTAGAGACACACCAGCGAATACCACTTCTTGAGCTGGCCCTCGATGATCTGCGGCCGGATCGCCTCGGGCTTGGCCTTGACGGTCTCGTCGGCCGCCAGCTCGGCCTTCTTGGCCTCGAGGTCGGATGCCGGGATGCTGTCGGCGTCGACGTAGAGCGGCGAGAGCCCGGCGACCTGCACGGCGAGGTCGCGGACGAGCTTCTGGAATTCATCCGTGCGTGCCACGAAGTCCGTTTCGCAATTGACCTCGATCAGCACGCCGACTCGTCCGCCGGTGTGGATGTAACTGGAGATAAGGCCCTCGCGCGCCTCGCGCGAGGATTTCCGGGCAGCGGCCGCCAAGCCGCGTTCGCGCAGGATCGCTGTCGCCCGCTCGAGGTCGCCGTCGGCCTCCTGCAGGGCCTTCTTGCAGTCCATGAACCCGGCGCCGGTCTGCTCGCGCAGGCGCTTGACCAGCTCGGCCGAGATGTCCGCCATGGGTGGGTGTGCTCCTGTTCCGTGTGCATCGCAGACGCGATGGCGCCTGTGGATATCGTCCTGGGTTCGCGACCGCCTCGCGTGAGGGTCGTGACCGCGGTGCCGTCAGGCGGCGCCGTCGGCCTCGGCCTTCTCGGCGGCCTCGCGCGCCAGCTCGGCGGCGATCTCCTCCGGAGATGCCTCGGCTTCGGCGGCTTCGGCGACCGCGGCCTCGGCGCGCGCCACGCGGTCACCGGGCAGCAGGTCATCCTCGTCCGTGTCGGGCTCGAAGGTCAGTGCGGCACCACCGGCGAGGGCTGCGACGTATGCGTCCGTAGCGGCGGCCCCGTCCTCCTCGGTCTCAGGCATGCCGGCAGGCTCCATGACCTCCGGTTCACTGGCCGCTCGGGCGCCCCGTTCGCGGCCTCCCTCGAGGGCCGCCTCCGCAACCAGCGTGCATAGCAGGCGGATCGACCGGATGGCGTCGTCGTTGGCCGGGATGATGAAATCGAGCTCGTCGGGATCGACGTTGGTGTCGCCGGTGCCGACGACCGGGATCTCGAGCTTGTTCGCCTCCGTCACCGCGATCCGCTCACGATGTGGGTCGACGATGAAGATGGCGCCGGGCAGGCGCTTCATCTTGCGCATGCCGCCGACCGTCGCCTGGAGCTTGATCATCTCCTCGGTCAGCTTGGCCGCTTCCTTCTTGGTCATCCGCTCGAAGTCGCCGGCACCCTGGCGGGCCTCCAGCTGCTCCAGGAGGCCGATCCGCTTCTTGATGGTCGTGAAGTTCGTGAGCATGCCGCCGAGCCAGCGTCGGTTGACATACGGCTGGCCGGCCCGGATCGCCTCGGCGGCGATGGGCTCCTGGGCCTGCTTCTTGGTGCCGACGAACAGGACCTGGTCACCACGCGCGACGGTCTCGCGGACAGCCTCGAGCGCCACGTCCAGGCGCTGGACGGTCTGGGCCAGGTCGATGATGTGGATCCCGTTGCGCTCCGCGAAGATGAACGGGCGCATCTTGGGGTTCCAGCGGCGGGTCTGGTGGCCGAAATGGACACCGGCCTCGAGCAGCTGCCGCATGGAGACGGACGGCATGATGGGCGACCTCCTGTCGGTTGGTTCCTCCGCGGATCCACGCTGATTCCGGGGACCGGTCGACTGACCGGCACCGCCCCGGAGGACGATCCGCGTGTGAGCTCCACTCGGCCTGGGCCGGTGGGCGATCTGGCTGGTGGTCGGGAGGGCTCCCGAGCCGGGCGGAGTGTAGCACAGGGTCCCTGGCGGCCCTGCCGCGGGGACTCGGCATGACCGCCGTGGCCGGGTGCCTGCGCGGCCGGGTCGGGTGGCCCACGCCCGGGTGCGGGCCCGCTCACGTCGCCCGCCTCGGGTCGACCCAGCTCGTGGCCTTTGGCGCGTTTGCGCCGAGAACCGTCGTGGGCGGGGCCATGATCGATGCGCGCCCGGCGAACACTGTGGCGGGATCTGGCGCGCCTCAGTGCCCGAGTCGAGCACGATAGCGGGCTGTGACAACGAGCGATGCGCACCGCGTGGGCGCAGTACAGGTTGCTCGACCGGGCCATCGACCATGCGGTTCGCCCCGTGACAGTCCTTCATGTTCAGGCCCTCGCGCGTCCGGTGCGGACCTCTCGGGACGCCCTGTGCTTCCCGGACCGCAGGACGCAGCGAATCCCGGGATACACCGCATCGGTTCGCCCGGATGGGGCTTGCCGGACTGCACGATGAGCTTGAGGCGACGAGCCTCCGCGTGTTTG
>DASSMQ010000013.1:0-9341 GCA_035688805.1 Candidatus Limnocylindrales bacterium | reverse complement strand
GAGGGCCAGCGCGCCCGCGGTCACGTCCCAGCGGCCGTTGCGCATGCGACGCAGTCCGCCGAGCCCGGCGAGGCCCCACAGCGCGCCGGTCAGTCCGAGGCGCAACAGCACCATCATCCGGTGGCCGTCGCTGCCCTGGATGCGGCCGGTCAGGTTGGCCGCGAGAGACTCCGATAGCGTCCCCACGTAGCCCGCCACGTTCTGGAAGTGGCCGACGAGGAAGGCCACCGCCGCGAACGCGACCCAGGCGGCCACGATCACCCCCATCACGACCGACAAGCCGTACCAGGGCATCCGGCGCAACACAGCCAATCCGCCGACAGCGGCGATCGTGAAGAACGGCGTCAGCTGATGGGTGGCGACCACGAACAGGAACATCGCGAGGATCGCGCCCACCAGCACGACTCGGGTCGTCGGCGGCACGTGATCCGCCGGCATCGGATCGCGGGCGCCCATCCGGGCGAACAACCGCGCAAGCAGGGTGCGCGGATGGAAGCGTCGTCCGGCCGGCAGGAGGGCGGGCCGGTGGGCATCGGGGTGGATCAGCCAGCGGACGACCACCGCGACGATCACGAGATAGAAGAACAACCCGACCGCCTGGGGTGAGAAGTAGTCCTGCCCGATCCAGTCGCCCAGATAGAAGATCAGGATCCCGAGCCAGATGACCCGACGATCGGGGACCAGCGCCTCGAACACGAGATAGAGCGCCGGCAGATAGGCGAGGCTGAACAGGACCGGCGCCCACAACGCCACTGGCGTGAGATCCCGGATGTCCAGCAGCCCCTGGAGCGCGGACGAGACGATGAACATGCCCGGCCAGTTGTGGTACGCGTCGATCGCCGGGTTCACGGCCCCGTGGCGGGTGACGTAGTCGATGATCCCGAGGTGCCGCCAGCTCGGCGAGAACCGGGCGGTGCCCTCGATCCAGGGTACGGCTCCATACAGGCTCAGGATCACGACGATCAACAGCGCCGGCGCCAGCCAGCGCGGCGCGGACGGCCATGTCAGGGCCGCGACGAAGCCCCCGGCGATCGGCACGAACCCCAGGTACGCCCAGATCGGCACGACCGAGACCAGGCCAAGGTCAGACATGTCGGCCAGCCGGATGGTCGAGACGGAGAGGTACCAGAACAGCATCCCGACCACACCCAGGAGCGCGATGCCGAGGCCGACCATGGAGGCACTCCCGGGCACAGCCAACCGCACCCGGCCGAAGGTGCCGGGTGCGGCGGGTCGCATCGCGAGGTCCATGCGTGACGTCAGGGCGAAGCCTCCGCGGCGCCCTCGTTCGTCGAGCGTGTCATCCGCTGACCGCCACGTCGTCGGCGACGAGCGAGAAGGTCTGTTTGGAGGTGTCGTTCCCGAGTTGGATGGTCCGGATCCCGGCCGTCCCGAGGCTCGCGTTGGTAGCCGAATAGACGACCGTGCCGTTCAGCCGGATCTCGATCGTGCTGGCCGTGCCGTTGACGATGACGTGCGTTTCGACCCGTCCCCAGGTGTTCAGTGGTAGCAACCCATTCGTGCTGAAGTGGCTCGCCGAATGCGCGACCCACAGGCGATCGCCGCCCAGATTCTGCCGATAGACCCCCACGAGGCGGGTCCCAGCCGCGTCCAGCAGCCGCACGATCGGCACGTTCCCGCCCGAGACACCCTCGGCAGTGATCTGCACGTCGAGTCCGACGGTGAGGTCGAGATAGCTCGCCGACAGGCCTTTTCGCACATAGGCGACCGAGCCCGTGTTGGCCGTCTCCGAGAGTCGGGCTGCGAAGGAGCCGCTCTTCACGAGCGCCGACTGGACCGAGGCGGTACCGTCGCCGCCGGTCGTGACCGTCCACCCGCCGCCGCTGAACGAGCCACTCTCGAAGCCGTCGGAGAACAACGTGGTCGACCCGGCGGCGACCGTCCATGACTGGGTCGCGGCCGTCGGATCGGGATTGTTGGCAGCATCGGTGGCGGTGACCGCGAAGGTGTGCGGTCCATTGAGCAGGCCGGTGTAACTCTTGGGTGACGTGCAGGCCGCGGCGGACCCGCCGTCAAGCGAGCAACGGAACGTCGAGCCGGTCTCGGTGGCATGGAACGTGAATGAGGCGCTGGTCGCGCTGACCGTCCCGCTCGGCCCGCCGTCGATGACGGTATCCGGCGGGGTCCGATCAAGGGTCACGCTTCGGCTATCGGACGCGGTCAGACCCGAGGTATCGACTGCGCTGGCCGAGATCGTGTGGACGCCATCGGCGGACGACGCCGGGTCCCAGGTGACGCTGTACGGCGATGCCGTGTCCGAGCCGATCGCCGTGCCGTCGACCGAGAAGTCGACCCGCGCGACGGCCACGTTGTCGGACGCGGTCGCCGAGACGGTGATGGGACCGTTGATCGACGCGCCGGCCGCCGGCGCAGTGAGCCCCACCGTGGGCGGCGTCGTGTCCGTGACGGTGGTGTCGATCGTCCACGACCGCGTCGCGGGGGTCGGATCGGCGTTGCCGGCCGTGTCCGTCGCCGTGACGCTGAACGTGTGACTGCCATCGGCCAGGCCGCTGTAGGTCTTCGGTGAGGTACAGCTCGCCGCCGCGCCACCGTCAAGCCGGCAACTGAAGCTCGATCCGGCTTCCGTCGCGTGGAAGCCGAACGATGCGGACGAGACACTGACGGTCCCACTCGGACCCGAGTCGATGACGGTGTCCGGGGGCGTCGTATCGGTCCCGCCGCTGAGGTCGATCTTGTTGTGATGGTAGTAGTGCGAATGGTCGTCCCCGGCCAGGACCAGGAGGCCGGTCGCCGCCGTCAGCGGCTGCTTGGTCGAGGTCACGTTGTTGAGGTGCGTGCTCGTGGCGCTCTGGATGAAGACGGTGCCTCGACCGGTGCCGAAGTTCGGGTTGTCGATGCTCGTCTTCTTGTAGTAGACGACCCCGCCGCTGCAGCACGGCGCGGCGGTGAAGATGTACAGGTCACGATGACCCGGGTCCAGCAGCACGATCGGGCGGGTCTCGTTGTCAGCCACCGTGCTGAAGGTCCGGCGCTGCCAGCTGCCCTGGCCATCGAGGATCAGGAGCAGGATCAGCGGTTCCTGGGAGTTCGACGGATTGACGTCGTTGAGCGACGTCTTCACGGCTGCGAAGACCTGCCCCGACGCATCCGCCTGGAGTGACTTGATGTTGAGGTGATCGTCGGCGTAGGAGGGCCCGGAGAGGGCCGGGTTCAGCGCCCAGGCGGTATCGGCCGCCCCGTCGTCGTGGCTGGCGAAGTAGACGGTGCTCGTGTTCTGGTTGCTCCACAGGACGCCGATCTTGCCGTTGTAGGCGACCAGTGTGGAGATGTCGTCGGAGCTCAGGTTGGCGGCTCCGGTCGTCGGGATCACGAACGGCGTGACGAAGGTGGCGGTGCTCGAGGTCGAGTGGGTCACCATCGTCTGGCGACCGCCCGACCCGTTCGACGTGGTCCACGTCGCCCAGACCCGCCCGAGTGTGTCCTGGTCGATGACCAGGGTTTCGATGGCCCCGCTCGTCAAGGTGACGGGGAACCCGGTGTCGAGGCTGTAGGTGCCGGTCGCTGCGCTGTACGAATAGCGCAGCAACCGAGCCGACATGTCGGCGCTCGTGCTGCCTTCCTTGATGTGGCTCGAGATGAACAGATGCGAGCCGTCCCACAGCGCGTCAGCATCCGACTTCGTGCGACTGTCGACGACGACGCCGGTATCGACCCACGTGTCGGTGGACCAGATGAAGCGCTGGATGGTGAACTTCTTGGCGGTGAGCGAGTAGAGCACGCCCCACCACGAGCCGTCATTCACCCACAGCTTGCTCTCGGGTTTCTGACCGGTCGGGGCGCTGACGTCCGTCCCGAATGACGCGTCCTGGAAACCCACGTCCCCAGCGGCCGCGGCCGTTGGCATGGAACCGACCGGTAGGAGCGTCCCCGCCAGGCTCAGCCACGTCGCGACGATCAGGCCCTCGAGCCTCCGTCGGCGCGACACCTCGCCGTGGCGGCCAGCCCCCCTATGACCCCACATCAGAACTCCTCAGCACCACGTACGTCCGCGCACTATCCCACAAGTCCCGCCATCGGGCGGGTGACCGGTCCAGCCCCTGTTGACCCGCGTCAACGACGGACGACGACGTTGTCCACGTACACGTCGAACGGCTGGTGCTTGGACGAATTTCCCCACTGGAGTGCGCCGATGACCGCACCCTTGACGCCGGGCACCGTGACCGCGTTGGCCAGCCGGCCATCGATCCGCACCGAGATCTGGGCACCAGCAGCCGTGGGGATGACCTCGATGTCGAGATGGGCCCACGTCTTGAGCCCGAGGTCGCCATCGGTGGGTGTGCTCTCGCTGAGCGACGAGATCCAGATGCGGCCACGCGCAGAGTTCTGGCGATAGATCGTGGCGAGCCGCTTGCCGGACTTGTCGAGGAGGCGCAGCAGCGGGACGTTGGCGCCCTTGGTGCCCTCCCCTTGGACCTTCACGTCGAAGCTGGCGCCGATGGCGCTCGCCGGAGTCGGCAGGGTCACGTCGGCGGTGCCAAAGGACGTCTCGACCTCGGTCGAGGCGATGTGCAGGACGCCGCGGTCGGTTCGTGCGCCGCCGTTCTCGACCCGGGCCAAGCCGCCGCCGGCCCCGGCGCTTGCCTTCCACGGGCGCTGCAGGCCGTTTTCGAAGCCGTCGGTCAGCCACACGGTGCCGATCCCGCCGGTGCCCGCGCCGGGCTCCCCCGACGCGCCGGGGACCTGGCCGGCGGTCGTCTGGGTCGGCTTGGGGACGACCGCGCCGGTGAGGGGCAGGTACTCGTGCAGGTAGTAGTTGCTGCGGTCATCCGCGGACACGACCAGCAGACCGGTCTGCCCGTTGACCAGTTGCTTGGTCGACGTGGGGTTGTTCAACTCGCTGGCCCGACCGCGACGGATGACGACCTGCCCGAGCCCCGGCTGGAAGTCGATGGCGTCGAGCGACGAGGAGGTCCGGTAGATGGTCCCGCCCGAACAGCACGGAGCGCTCGTGTACACGTACAGCTCGCGATGGTCGCTATCGACCGCGAGCAGCGGACGAGTCTGGTTCTCCTTGACCGTGCCGATCGTGTGCCGCTCCCATGACCCGTCGCGTCGCAGCACGACGAGCACGATCAGCGCGTCCTGTGGGGTCGCGTCGAGGACGTCGTTGCGCGACGTCTTGACGGTCGCCAGCACGAGTCCGGCCGGATCGTCGTGCAGGCGCTTCAGGCTCATGTGGTTATCGGCGAGGGCCGGACCCTCGATCGCCCCGGTCACCGACCAGGCCGCATCCGGGTCGCCGTTGCGATGGGACCCGAAGTACATCGCCCCGTCCGTCTGGTCGCTCCACATGATCCCGACGTGGCCGTCATAGGCCACGACGGCCGAGATGTCGTCCGTGGTGATGTCGTGGGCCTCGGGCACCGGGATCTCGAAAGGCGTGGTCCAGTCGCGGTCGGTGTCGAGCGAGTGCATCGCGTACACAGTCTGGTTGTTCGTGTAGGTGACCCAGAACGTGCCGTCGTCGTCCTTGTCGATGGTGAACGCCTGGGAACCCGCTGCCGTGATCCGGATCGGGAAGCCGCGATCGGGCTGGTACGTTCGCGACCCGGCGTCGTAGGAGAAGCGGGCGATGATCGCCGCCTGCTTGTCCGAGGTCGGATCGTCGCCCCCGCTGACCGCGTACAGGTGGGTCCCGTCCCAGAGCATGTCGGCCCGGGAGATGTTCCGGTCGTCGACGATGACGCCGGTGTCGATCCACGTCCCCGTAGCGGCATCGAACCGGTTGATGGTGTTGGCGTCGCGGGTCGGGCGGAACAGGGTGCCCCACCACGATCCGTCGTTGTACCAGAGCTTCGCCTGCTCGGTCCGCCGCGTCGTGGCGCTCACGCCATTCGTCGCGAACGAGAAGTCGAGCGTCCCGGCGTCCGCCCCGAAGCTCGGCGTCGCGGGAGCCTCCTGATGCCACAGCGTCGGGAGCGTGAGCGCGACGACCGCGATGGCCACGACCGCCGCGGCCAGGGGGATCGGGCGGACCCGCCGAAGGACGCGGATCAGGCGGGGTGGTTCCTGGCGCACGGGCCGCAAGATCGGTGGCCGACGATCGAGATCGCGACGGGGCAGCGCTCGAGGGACGGCGACGACGCCACTCCCACCGCCCGCCACGACCGGCATCGCGACGGTCAGAGATGGCGGCATCGAGTCGCGCGGAGGATGGAACGGCTCCGCAGGACGAAGGATGGGCCGGGTCGCCGGCGGCAGCGCCGGTTCCACCCGCGGCGCGGGCTCCGCTTCCAGCGGCGGCCTGGGCTCCGCCGGGCCCACGGCATCGGTCGAGACAGCGGGCGTCTCCTCGATGGGCGCCTCGGCTACAACTCTGGCGCGCGCAGATCCGGCCGTGGCGCGCCGCTTGCGGGGTGTCGCTGCCGCGGAACTGGTCGCTGGCGCTGGTCCTGGCTGGCGCTCGAGCTCAGGCTGGATCGTTGGCTCGGGCTTCGTCTCTCCGCGTCGCAGCGCTGTCGCCGACGGCTTCGGGGCTTGCTTCGCGGTCGCGTGCGCCGACGAGGCGGCCCTCGCCGGTTTGGCGGTCGATCTCGCGGCAGTGGACTTCGGAGCCTTCGGGGGCTTGGCTACCTTCGCAGCGTCGACGGACGGCTCGCCGGTCGCTGGTTCGACGAGCGGCTCGCTCATCGTGGCAACGAGCGGTTCGACCACGGGCGCCGCGGCGGCCGGCTCCGGCGTCGCGGCGGGCTTCGCGGCCCGCTTCGTCGTCGCCCTGGGCCGTACCGTTCGCTCAGGCTTCCCCGTCGGCGGGGTCTCGCTCACCGGTGCGACGGGAGCTTCGCCCGACGCATCGCCGGCCGGATCGGAGACGAGCTCGACCGGGGCGGGCGGCGTCGAGGATGGTGTTCGGCGACGACGAGCAGCCATCGATCAGGTGCTGGCGGGCAGGTCGAAACGGACGGGTCGGCGCACCGTCACATCTTGGCCCACCTGTCGACCGGTCGCCATCGCGGCCGATCGGGCCTCGTCAATCGGGCGGCGCTGCGCCCTCGGCGGCATCGTTCGGTTTCCCCCCATCCGTCGCCAGCCGCTCGTCGTAGCGCCGATCGCGCCACGCCAGGGCTGCCGTCAGACCTTCGGCCCGGACGATCGCATCGAACTCCCGGGCCGTCTCGCTCATGTTGACGAAGGATTGCACGTCGAGGCCCATTTCGACAGCGGCGGCGAATCCGGCCGCGTCCATCGCTCGATTCAGCATCTGCTTGGTGGGCGCCATCACGTCCGGCGGGACGCGGGCGAGTCGGTCGGCGAGGGCATCGACTTCGACCTCCAACCGGTCTCGCGGCACGACCCGGTTGACCAGCCCGATCCGTTCCGCGGTCGCGGCGTCGATCAGGTCGCCGGTCATGAGGAGCTCACGGGTCCGCTTCTGGCCGATCAGGAACGGCATCAGGAGCGTCACCGGCGCGGAGCCGAACCGGATCTCCGGCTCGCCGAGCTGGGCATCGTCGGCGGCGACGATCAGGTCGCAGGCCATCGCGATCTCGAGGCCGCCCGCGAGCGCATAGCCGTGGACCTGGGCGATGACCGGCTTCGGACAGCTCCAGATCGCCAGCGTCGCCGCGACGTCGCGGGCGAGCACGTCGCGCCAGCCCCACGCCGTCGAGGGCGCCGCCTCCGACAGGTCGTACCCGGCACAGAACGCGCGCCCGGCCCCGGCGATCGCGATGACCCGGATCGCGTCGTCGTCGGCCGCCTCGGCGATGGCGGTGGTGAGGGCGTCGCGTAGCTCCGCGTTGATCGCGTTGAGCTTGGCCGGCCGATCGAGGGTCAGTCGGACGCCCCATGGCGTCGACTCGCGGCGCAGGACCTCCGCTCCGTCAGGCATCGACGCCTCCCCCCGAGCTGCCGTCCTCGATCACCACGAGCGCATCGACCGCGATCGCGCCGCCCGCCCCGGCGATGACCGGATTGAGGTCGACCTCGACGAGATCCGCGCGCTCGACGGCGAGCCGCGACAGCCTCGAGATCAAGGCGGCGACGGCCGCCTGGTCAGCGGGCGGTCGGCCGCGGGCACCGTCGAGGATGGCCGACCCACGAAGGCCCTCGAGCATCACGGCCGCCACGGTGTCGTCGACTGGCGCCAACCGGATCGCCACGTCGTCGAGGGCCTCGGCGAGGACGCCGCCCAGGCCGACCAGGACGACCGGGCCGAATGATGCGTCCCGACGCATCCCGACGATCAGTTCGACGCCGGGATCGGCCATCGGCTCGACGAGCAGTCCGCGCGCCTCGATCCGGTGGCGACGAGCCGTCGCCAGGAGGTCGCCGCCCGCGGCGCGGATCGCGTCGTCGCCACGCAACCCGAGACTGACCAGGCCCAGATCGCTCTTGTGGGCGAGCTCTGCCGCGTCGATCTTGAGGGCGATCGCTCGATCGGCGAATCGCCGCGCGGCCTCGACGGCGCCCGCCGGATCGACGACGGCGACGGCCTCCGTCACGGGCATCCCCGCCGCGCGGAGGAGCTCCAGGCTCTCGCGCTCGGACAGGGCCCGCGCGGGGTGCGCGGACGGACGCACCGTGGGCGCGAAACCGTACGACACCCGATCCGCCGCGAGCGCGGGCCAGGTCGAGCGCCACGGCCCTGCGGCTCCCCGTGCCGACCGCCGCGCTTCCCAACGAGCGAAGGACGCGATCGCGCGGAACGCCTCTCGTGCGCCGCGCAGCAGCGGGGCGCCACCGCCGTCGCGGTCGAGCACCGCCTTCGTTTCCGGCGGCGGCTCGCCCGAGGTCAGGGACACGTAGACGGGCAGGATCGAGGGCCGGGCCTGGGTCGCCGTCAGCAACGCCCGGGTCACCTCGTCGGCGGTCTCGACCTCCGCCGGCATCGAGCGGTACGGAAAGTCGTGGACCTGGACCAGCACGTCATACGCGCCGGAGGCCGCCAACGCCTCGAAGACCGCGCCGTACGCCGACGTCGGGTCCGCCGCACCCCACGGGTCGATCGGATTGGCGATGAAGCCCATCGTGGGCAGTGCCTCGAGGATGGCACCCCGGGCGTCAGCCGGGATCGCGGGGAGATCCAGCCCCACGTCGGGCGCCAGGTCGGCGATGAGCGACGCCTCGCCCGTGCTGACGGTCACGACGCCCGTCCGGCCGCGACCGATCCCCCGACCCGTACGCCGACAGCCCTCGACCAGGCTGGCCGTCTCCAACAGCTCATCGAGGTCGGCGCAGCGGATGACGCCCGCGGCGTCGAGTGCGGCCTCGGTGACCCGTGCCTCGCCCGCGAGCGACCCCGAATGGGCGATGGCCGCGTCGCGCGCCTGTTCGCTTCGCCCGACCTTGACGACCAT
>DASSMQ010000012.1:0-13325 GCA_035688805.1 Candidatus Limnocylindrales bacterium | reverse complement strand
TGGGACAGCGTGTCTTTGCGCAAGGACACCAATGCCCGGATCTCATCGGGCGCGTCGGCGAGACGGAGTCGGTTCTCCAGGTAGCCCTTGTCCTTGCCCAGCTTGTCCGCGAGCTTGCGGATGCTGTAGCCGTGCTCGCGGACCATGCGGTCGTACATCGCTGCTTCGTCGAGTGGCGAGATATCTTCCCGCTGGAGGTTCTCGATGATCGAGATCTCCAACGCCGTGTCATCGTCGATGTCCTCGACAAGGGCCGGGATCGAGTCGAGGCCGGCCTGCTTCGACGCCCGCCAGCGACGCTCGCCGGCGATCAACTGGTAGGTGTTCGTTCCGAGCGGCCGGACGAGGATCGGTTGGAGCACCCCATGCTCCCGGATCGATGCCGCCAACTCGTCGAGCGTCTCCTGGTTGAATGCGATGCGCGGCTGCTCGGGATTGGCTTCGATGCGATCGATCTGGACGATGCGGACTCCGACCGTTCGGGTCGGGCCTTCCTGGGAGATCAGGCTGACGATGGCCGGTGACAGCTCCCGCTCCTCGGACAGGCGTCGGGCCGCCGCCGCTCGGAAATCAGGCCGTGCCAAGGTCCACCACCTCTCGTGCGAGCTCGCGGTACGTCCGGGCGGCCTCGCTGCTGCCGGCATACGTCGTGATGGGTCGCCCGACGAGCGGAGCCTCGCCGAGCTTCACGGTGTTGCGGACGATGCTCGAGAAGACGTGATGGTCGCCCACGACGCGCAGCTCGTCGAGCATGTCGCGAGCCAGGTTCGTACGCCCGTCGTAGAACGTCGGGAGGAGTCCCAGGATCCGCAGGTTGCGGTTGAGCTTGAGGCGGATCGCATTGATGACCTTGACGAGATTGGTCAGGCCCTTCATCGCGTAGTACTGGGTCTGGACCGGGATGATCACGCCGTTGGAAGCGACCAGTCCGTTGACGGTCAACAGGCCCAGGTTCGGCGGGCAGTCGATCAGGACGTAGTCGTAGCCTTTGATCTGTCCGTCGAGTGCCTCGCGGAGGATCTGTTCGCGGCCCAGTCGCGTGAAGAGTTCGCCCTCGGTCGACGCGAGATCGATGTGGGCCGGCGCGACGTCGATGCCGGCGCTATCCGTCGGCAGGATCACCTCGGCGATCTTCGAACGCCCATCGGCCAGGACGTCGGCCATCGATCGTTCGACCGTGTTGAGGTTCACACCGAGTCCGGCCGTGAGGTTCGCCTGGGGATCCATGTCGATGCACAGGACGCGGTAGCCCTCCTCGGCGAGGGCTCCGGCGAGGTTGATCGCCGTCGTCGTCTTGCCGACGCCGCCCTTCTGATTCGCGATGGCGATCACGTTCTTCACCTGGGCATCACCTCGGATCGATCTCACGCGACGGGGCGCGAGGGGGACGGACGCTCGACATGCTACTCCTGCATCGTCGCGGGTGGACGTCGGTTATCCACAGGCGAGGGGAGTTGTTCACCGTTTCGGTGGATAACCGGGCACGTATGATGACCGCTGTCCGTGCACAAAGACAGCCCCCTGATACGCGGAGGTCGCCCCGTGTCGACGAATGAGCAGCGTTTGGCGCAGCTCGAAGCGATGCGCGCCGCCGCGCGACTGGGTGGTGGACAGGACCGGATCGACCAACAGCACGCGCGCGGGAAGTTGACGGCGCGCGAGCGGATCGACCTCTTGCTGGACGCGGATTCGTTCATCGAGCTCGATGCGTTCGTCACGAATCGCGATCCCGACGCGGGTTCGTTCCTCGGCGATGGGGTGGTGACCGGGCACGGCACGATCGACGGTCGACTCGTGTTCGTGTTCAGCCAGGACTTCACGGTCTTCGGTGGATCACTGTCAGAGGCCTACGCGGCGAAGATCTGCAAGGTCATGGACCTGGCCCTCAAGGTCGGCGCGCCGATCATCGGTCTCAATGATTCTGGTGGCGCGCGGATCCAGGAAGGCGTCGTGTCGCTCGGCGGCTATGCCGATATCTTCCTTCGCAATACGTTGGCGTCAGGCGTCGTCCCGCAGATATCGGTGGTCATGGGGCCCTGCGCCGGGGGAGCGGTGTATTCGCCCGCCATCACCGATTTCACGATCATGGTGGAAGGGACGAGTTACATGTTCGTGACCGGACCCAACGTCGTGAAGGCGGTCACCCATGAGGAGGTCGATGCCGAGACGCTGGGCGGGGCGGCCACGCACACGACGCGCAGCGGCGTGGCACATCTGGCGGCACCCGACGAGGCCGAAGCACTGATGTCCGTGCGCCGGCTGCTCGGATACCTGCCACAGAACAATCTGGGCGATCCGCCAGAGGCCGCCGCATCCGACCCGCCCGAGCGCCGCGACCTCGCACTCGATTCGATCGTGCCGGATGACCCATCGCGGCCCTACGACATGCACGGTGTCCTGGAACTCGTGCTCGATGACGGCGCCTTCCTCGAGATCCAACCCGGGTGGGCGGCGAACATCATCACGGGGTTCGGTCGCCTGGGCGGGCGGAGCGTCGGCATCGTCGCGCAGCAACCGGCCGTGCTCGCGGGCGCGCTCGACATCGATGCCTCGACGAAGGCGGCCCGCTTCGTGCGCACCTGCGATTGCTTCAACGTGCCGCTGATCACCTTCGTCGACGTCCCGGGGTTCCTGCCAGGCGTCGGCCAGGAACACGGTGGGATCATCCGCCACGGGGCCAAACTCCTGTTCGCCTATTGCGAAGCCACGGTCCCGAAGCTGACCGTCATCACGCGAAAGGCGTACGGCGGCGCGTACGACGTCATGTCCAGCAAGCACGTTCGAGGGGACATCAATCTCGCCTGGCCGACGGCCGAGATCGCGGTCATGGGCGCAGAGGGCGCGGTCAACATCCTGTACCGCGACGCCATCGCGGAGTCGCCCGACCCCGACGACGAACGTGCCCGTCGTGTCGCGGACTACGAAGAGCGTTTCGCGAATCCCTATGTGGCGGCATCGCGCGGGTATGTCGACGATGTGATCCGCCCGGCCGACACGCGACCGCGTCTGATCGCGGCACTGGCGATGCTCGCTGACAAGCGGGACGTCAATCCCCCGAAGAAGCACGGCAACATCCCGTTGTGACCAGCGTGGCGCGTCCACTCGACGATCCGTCTTTGCGCAAAGACGACCGACCCCCGCCGTTCCCGCGGATCCTCGTCGCGAATCGCGGCGAGATCGCACTCCGCGTCATCCGGACGTGTCGGGACCTCGGCATCGAAACGGTCGCGGTCTATTCCGACGCGGACGTCGACGCTGCGCACGTGGCAGCGGCCGACACAGCGGTGCGCCTCGGACCGGCGCCGGCCGTCGAGAGTTACCTCCGGATCGACGCGATCATCGACGCTGCTTTGGTGACGGGCGCCCTGGCGATCCACCCGGGCTATGGGTTCCTGTCGGAACGGGCATCGTTCGTCCGCGCCGTCACGGAGGCCGGCCTGACGTTCATCGGTCCGTCAGCCGAATCGATCGATGCGCTTGGCGACAAGCTTGGCGCGCGGCGGACGGTCTCGGCCGTCGGCGTGCCGGTCGTGCCCGGAACCTTCGAGCCTGCGCCGCTGGACCGACCCGATGCGCTCGAGGGGATCGTCGCCAACGCAGACGCGATCGGGTTCCCGTTGCTGATCAAGGCCGCGGCAGGTGGGGGAGGGCGCGGCATGCGTTTGATCGCGTCGCCGCAGGAGATGCCCGCCGCACTCGTCGCCGCATCGAGCGAGGCGCGCGCGGCCTTCGGCGACGGTTCGGTCTACCTCGAACGGCTCATCCATCCCGCGCGGCACATCGAGGTCCAGTTGCTTGGCGATCTGGCAGGCGACGTCGTCGCGCTCGGGGAACGAGATTGCTCGGTGCAGCGGCGGCACCAGAAGCTGGTCGAGGAATCCCCCGCGCCGGGACTGAGCGTCGACGAGCGCGACGCTCTGCACGACATGGCCATCCGCGCCGCGCGCGCCGCCGGGCTCGCCAATGCGGCGACCGCGGAGTTCCTGTTCGATCAAGACCGGAGATTCTGGTTCCTCGAAGTCAATGCACGCCTCCAGGTCGAACACGGGGTGACCGAGCTCGTGACCGACCTCGACCTGGTCGCGGAGCAACTCTGGATCGCGGCGGGGGAGCCGCTGTCGCCCGCGGTCAGGGATGCCGCCGACCGCGCGCGCCACCCCGGTCGTCACGCGATCGAGATCCGACTCGCGGCCGAGGACCCGGCCCGCGACTTCGCACCGGTCCCCGGACGGATCGGCAGATGGGTGATGCCGGCGGGACCCGGGGTCCGCGTCGATACGGCCATCGCTGAAGGCGAACGGATCCCACCTGACTACGACCCGATGATCGCCAAGGTCATGACCGTCGGTCGCGACCGGCGAACCGCGCTGCAGCGGATGCGTCGAGCCCTCGATGAGATCGTGGTCACCGGCGTGCAAACGACGTTGCCCTTCGACCGCGTCCTGGTTCGTCATCGCGCGTTCGTCGACGCGACGGGCCTCTCGACCGACTGGGTCCCCGACCATTGGGATGGGCCCGGGTCACGAGCCGCAAGCTATGCCACCGCCGCCGCGATCGCAGCCACCTCAACGGGAAACGCGAATGCAGAGGCTCGCTTGGCCGCGCCGGCGCCGCCGTCTTTGCGCAAAGACGAACCCGTGCATGGAGATTGGCGATCCGCGGGTCGCCGCGCCGCGACCGATCGATGGCCGCGATGAGTCCGATCCGCCGGCAACTCGTCGTGCCCACGGCGGCGAGCGCGCATCCCGGGGACGGCCCCGTCACGATCGACCCGGCCGACCCGAGCGACGCGACCGCCTCACGGTGGGGCACGACCGTCGGGCGCCTCGGGCCGCCGGACACGGAGGGACGGCGGGTCGCCGAGATCGTCGTCGATGGCTGGCGGTATGAGTTCACGGTCGAGGATGCCGACCGGGCCGCGTTGCGCGAGCGAGCGTCGCGCGACCGGGGCGGCGCGGGTCGGGTAGGTGGACGGCTCGAGATCCGTGCCATCATCCCTGGGCGGATCGCGGCCGTGGCCGTAACCCCGGGCGACGAGGTCGCGGCCGGCCAGACCCTGCTGGCGGTGGAGGCCATGAAGATGCAGAACGAGCTGCGGGCGCCACGGGCCGGCGTGGTCGGCCGCGTCGCCGCTGCCGTCGGGACCACGGTCGAGGTCGGTGCGCTGCTGCTGGTGCTCGAGTGAGCGAGGGTTCGGAGCGATCGCGACGCCCGGTGGGTGAGGGGGCCGACGCCGCCCGCGAGCGGTGGCGGTCGACGATCCGCGCCAAGTCGGTCGCCTCGGCCCCCGAGCGTCGCGAGCACTTCGAGACATCGTCCGGCATCGAGATCCGGGACCTCTATACCCCGGCCGACATCGCCGGGCTCGACGAGGATCGTGATCTCGGGAGGCCCGGCGCCTTCCCGTTCACGCGCGGGGTCCAGCCGACCATGTACCGGAGCCGGTTCTGGACGATGCGGCAGTACGCGGGCTTCGCCACGGCCGAGGAAACGAACCGGCGCTTCCGCTACCTGCTGGATCACGGCCAGACCGGCCTGTCGGTCGCCTTCGACTTGCCGACCCAGATGGGATACGACTCGGACGCACCGGCGGCGGAGGGGGAGGTGGGTCGGGTCGGCGTTCCGATCAGCAGCCTGGCCGACATGGCCGTCCTTGTCGAGGGCCTGCCGCTCGGTGACGTCAGCACCTCGATGACCATCAATGCGACCGCGCCGATCCTGTTGGCACTCTACGTGGCCGCGGCCGAGGCGCAGGGGGTCGAGCGCGCGCGGATCAGCGGGACGACCCAGAACGACATCCTCAAGGAGTACATCGCGCGGGGGACCTACATCTTCCCGCCCGGGCCGTCGATGCGGCTCGTGACCGACGTCTTCGAGTTCTCGGCCCGCGAGCTGCCCAAGTGGAACACGATCTCGATTTCGGGCTACCACATGCGTGAGGCGGGGGCCACGGCCGCCCAGGAGCTGGCCTTCACGCTCGCCGACGCCATCGCCTACGTGGATGCGGCCGTCGAGCGTGGCCTCGACGTCGATGCCTTCGCCGGGCGCCTCTCGTTCTTCTTCGCCGCCTGGTCCGAGCTGTTCGAGGAGGTCGCCAAGTTCCGCGTGGCTCGCCGGATGTGGGCGACCATCATGCGCGACCGGTTCGGGGCGACCGACCCCCGCTCGATGCTGTGTCGCTTCCACGTCCAGACGGCCGGCTCATCGTTGACCGCGCAGTCGATCGACAACAACGTGGTCCGGACGACGATCCAGGCCCTCGCCGCGGTCCTCGGCGGGGCCCAGAGCCTGCACACGAACTCGCGCGACGAGGCGTTGGCGCTCCCGACCGAGGAGGCCGCCCGACTGGCCTTGCGGACCCAGCAGATCCTGGCCTACGAGGCGGGCGTGACCGAGACGCCCGATCCCCTCGCCGGCTCCTACTACGTCGAGAGCCTGTCCAACGCGCTCGAGGCTGCTGCATGGGCGTACCTCGATGAGATCGAGTCGCTCGGGGGGACCCTGGCCGCCATCGAGCGAGGCTTTCAGCAGCGCGAGATCCAGGAGGCGGCGTACCGCGTCCAGCGAGCGGTCGACGCGGGCGACCAGGTCGTCGTCGGGGTCAACCGGTTCACCGATGATGAGATCTCGACCCCGCCGACCCAGCGCATCGACCCCGACGGCGAGCGGCGCCAGGTCGAGGGCGTGCGCCGGGTCCGGGCAGAGCGATCCGCCGAGTCCTGGTCCGCCGCGATGGACGAGCTCGAGGGGGTCGCTCGATCCGATGGCAACCTGATGCCGCACATCCTGGCCGCCGTGCGCGCCTACGCGACCGTCGGGGAGATCAGCGATCGCCTGCGAACGGCGTGGGGCGAGCACCGCGAGCTGATCACGGTCTGATCGCCGGTGACCAGCCGGTCGACCCCGCTCGTGTTCGGCCTCCTGGCGGGGCTGCTGATCGGCTTCTTCGCGGGGATGGCCGTCCGGCCGACGGCCGACGGGCAGGCGACGACCCCGGCGCCGTCGGTCCATCCCGCCACGGGTTCCCTAGGCCCGGCGCCCGCTGCCGGTCCCGCCGGGATCGAGTCGGTCAGCCTGGCCAGCCTGCCACCGGAGGCGGCCAGGACCGTGGCGGCGATCGATGCTGGCGGTCCGTACGCCTTCCGTCAGGACGGGGCGACCTTCGAGAACCGTGAGGGCCTGCTCCCGGACCGTTCGACCGGCTACTACCGCGAGTTCACGGTGCCAACGCCCGGGATCGGCGGCCGCGGCCCGCGCCGGATCATCGCCGGCGCCGGTGGGGAGATGTACTGGACCTCCGACCACTACGCTTCGTTCGCATGGATCGTTCGCTGACGGCCGATCTGCGGGCTCGCCTGGCGCCGGAGGGCGGCGGCGGGATCGTCGCGAGCCGCGCCGAGTTGGACGTCCCGAGCCTGGCGGCCTTCGCCAACGAGCACGGCGCCCATTTCGCCCATCTCGCCGCGCCCGCCAGCAAGCGCGGCTTGCTCGATCAGCTGGCGGCTGGCCTGACCTTCCCTGGGTGGGCCGGCCGGAACTGGGATGCGCTCGAGGAGCTGCTCGCCCGGCCCGAGCCGGACACCGGCTGGCCGATCCTGATCGCCTGGAGCGATCCCGACCGACTCGATCCCGCCGACGCGGCCACATTCCGGGCGATCGTGATGGCCGCCGCCGCGGCGAGGGACCGCGCGGGCGACGGATCCCTGGTCGTCGTCACCGGCTCGGCCGGAGAGGAGGCTTCGATGCAGGACGTCCCGCCGGCGGTACGCCGGCTCGTCAAGATCCACCACGTGGCGCTGATCGTGCGCTCGATCGAGGACGCCGTCCCGCTCTGGCGCGACCAGCTCGGGCTCGACCTCGAGTCGGTCATGGACATCGAGCATGACCAGGTCCGTATCGCCTTCCTGGGTGTGGGCGAGTCCAAGATCGAGCTGGTCCAGCCGACCGACGACACCACGGGTGTCGCCCGCTTCCTGGAGGCGAAGGGGGAGGGGTTCCATCACGTCTGTTTCGAGGTGGCGAACCTCGCCGAGACGCTGATCCGCCTCGAACTGGATGGGCTCGAGTTGATCGACACCGTGCCGCGCCGGGGCGCGGAGGGGCCGGTCGCGTTCATCCATCCGCGCGCCTGCCACGGCGTCCTGGTCGAACTCATCGAGGCGCCCGGCGGACCTGCCTGGCGGTCGCTCGGCTTCGGGGCATAGTCGACTCGCGTACGATCGGTCGGTCGACCACGCATCCGACCGGAGGACGGACGCCATGATCATCACGACCACCCCGACCCTCGAGGGTCGACCCATCGCCGAGTATCGCGGCCTCGTCACGGGCGAGGCGATCCTTGGCGCCAACATCTTCAAGGACCTCTTCGCGGGGATCCGCGACATCGTCGGCGGCCGATCCGGCGCCTACGAGCAGGAGCTGGCGAAGGCTCGGACGATCGCCCTCGAGGAGATGGCGGCCGCGGCGTCGGCGATGGGCGCCGACGCGGTGGTCGGGGTCGACCTTGACTACGAGACCGTCGGCCAGGGCGGATCGATGCTCATGGTCACGGCGTCCGGGACGGCCGTCCGCCTGGGCTAGGGCGCCGCCGTCAGCCGGGCTTGCTGGCCAGCAGCGAGAACATCAGCGGCAGCTCGCCGGGGCCGTCAGGCAGCACGTAGACGCCGCTCCCCGGCTCGCGCTCGACGAGGAAGTCGGCCGGCCACTCCAGGAACGGTTGCTCCTCGAGCCGATCGATCCGCAATCCGGCGTCGATGAGGGCCGACACGATCTCGCCGAGGCCATGGTCCCAACCATGCTCGGTGTGCTCGGCGCCGAGCTCGGCGTCGCGGTCGGCATACGAGCCGTGGACGTCGAAGATGAGCGGGTCACCGTGCTCCCAGTACGGGTACTGGAGGCGCAGTTCGCGCGGCCCGACGCCCTCCGACTCGAAGACCTGGATGACCGGGTGCGCTTCCGAGATGTAGAACCGGCCGCCGGGCCTGACGAACCGTGCGACGACGCGGGCCCAGCCGCGGATGTCCGGCAGCCAGCCGAGCACCCCGCGCGACGTGTAGACGATGTCGAACGCGTCGGCGAGGCGGACGGGGAGCTGGTACACGTTCGACTCGATGAAACGGGCGTCGGTGATCCCGATGTCGGCGGCGAGTTCGCGAGCGAGCCGGATGGCGGCGGGCGAGAAGTCCACCCCGGTGACGATCGCCCCGAGGCGCGCCCACGACAGCGTGTCGAGCCCGAAATGGCACTGGAGGTGGAGCAGGGACTTGCCGGTCACGTCGCCGAGCGCCGCGATCTCATACGGCCGGATCCGGATACCGCCCTCGCGGAAGCCGGCCAGGTCGTAGAACTCGCCGGCCGCGTGGACGGCCGTCCAGGCGTCCCACAGGCGCTGGTTGGCGGCGAACGACGCCTCGACGTCCGGTCGGTCGACGGACTCGTCCACGTCACAGCTCCCAGACGAAGATGACGTCCGGGGCGCGATCGGCGGCTCGACAGAAGGCCACGAGCCGACCGGCGAGATCGCGGATCCAGGGCTTCTCTTCGCGCGCCAACGGCCCGAACTCTTCCTCGAGCCGGTCGATCCAGCGGCCGGCCACGGCGTCGAGTGCCCGGTCCGGGATGGCCGCGACCGCGCCGACCCAGGCAGGGTCGACCCGCTCGGCGCTCAGGGCCTGATCCTCGGTCGGGCCGAGCTCGATGCGGGCGTCGATGAAGTCGCCTGGGGTCTCGAGATCGGTCACCAGCCGGGCGGCCTGGGAGAACAGGTCGAGCCAGGTCGGGTCCATCCCGCCACTGAGCGACAAGTAGGGCTGGAAGCGGTCGCCCCGCCCGAATGCCGCGCGATCGTCGGTGCCGATCGAGACGAGGATGTCGGGCGCCGGCCCCGCGACGAGCTCCATCCGCGAGCCCATCGCCGGCTACCTCGGGCCGCCGAGGTCGGACGCCGGTGAGGCGCCGGCGCCATCGGCGATGAGGCCGTCCACATAGTCGATCATGTCGAGGTCGCCCGGGGAATGGCCGGCGCCGGTCAGCAGCGCGGCCGCCTCCGAGCGGTGCTGGGTGCCGTGATTGACGACGTGCGCCAGCATCTGCCAGACCGCGACACCCTCGTGGACATGCGCCAGGGTCGCGTCATCGAGCGCTCGGAGCCAGGTGTCGACCGCCTCCCATTCCGCGGACCACCGCGCGCGCAGCTCGGCGATCGAGAGCAGTGGCTCGTCCTCGGGCACGGGCTCCTCACCGTCCTCCCGGATGGCGTGCCGCCAGCGCTGCGCCGCACCCAACTGGTGGACGAGGATCGACCCGAGCCCGCGCTCGCCGACCGCGTCGCCCGTCGACCAGACGTCGTCGGGGATCCCGTCGATGGCGGCCAGTACCCGTTCGGTCGCCCATCGGTCGTAGGCGAAGAGGAATCGAACGTCGCCTTCTCGCATGATCGGTGGTCAGCCGCGGAAGCCGGCGGCGCGTAACAGGCCCGGCAGCTCGGTCGGTGAGCCGGCGACGCGGAAGCCGGCCGCCTCCAGTGCCTCCACCTTGGAGGCGGCCGTGCCGGCACCGCCCGAGATGATCGCGCCGGCGTGGCCCATGCGCTTGCCCTCGGGCGCGGTACGCCCCGCGATGAACGCCACCTTGGGGATATCGGTGAGGTGCTCGCCCGCCCAGGCGGCCGCGGTCTCCTCCGCCGACCCGCCGATCTCGCCGATCAGCACGATCGCCTCGGTCTCATCGTCAGCCGCGAACGACTGCAAGGCATCGAGGAAGGTCGTGCCGACGATCGGGTCGCCACCGATCCCGAGGCAGGTGGATTGTCCGAGGCCTGCGTCGGTCATGGCCTGGACGGCCTCATAGGTCAGGGTCCCGGACCGGCTGACCACGCCGACGCGTCCCTCTCGGTGGATCGAACCCGGGATGATCCCGACCTTCGCCCGACCGGGCGAGGTCGCGCCCGGGCAGTTCGGGCCGATGAGCCGGGCGCCGCGCGCGCGGACGGTCTCGACGACCGGGATCATGTCGAGGGCCGGGATGCCCTCGGTGATACAGAAGATCGTCGCGATCCCGGCGGCCGCCGCTTCCATGATCGCATCCGGCGCGCCACCGGCAGGCACGAAGATGAGTGACGTGTTCGCGCCGGTCTGGGTGACCGCCTCGGCAACGGTGTCGAACACGGGGACCGTCCCATCGAGCGCGAGCTGGCCGCCCTTGCCCGGGGTCATGCCGGCGACGATGTTCGTCCCGTAGGCCTGACACGCGCGGGCGTGGAACTCGCCCTCCCGGCCGGTGATGCCCTGGACGAGCAGGCGGGTCTCGCGCCCGACGAGGATGCTCACGATCGAGACGCCGCGACGGCCTTGGCCGCCGCATCGTCCAGCGTGGCGGCCGTTTCGAAGCGTGCTTCCTGCAGCAGCGCCGCGGCTTCGGCGGCGTTGGTCCCCACGATCCGGACGACCATCGGCACGTCCCGCGTCTGCTGGGCCCGGGCTTCGATGAGACCCCGGGCCACCTCATCGCCGCGGGTGATCCCACCGAAGATGTTGACGAGGATCGCGTCGACGGCGGGGTCGCTCAGGATCAACGCCATCGCGTGGGCGACCTTCTCCGCTCGCGCCCCACCGCCGATGTCGAGGAAGTTGGCCGGCTCTCCGCCGGCTCGCTTGACGAGGTCCATCGTGGTCATCGCCAGGCCCGCGCCGTTGACCATGCAGCCGATCGTGCCGTCGAGCTTGATGAAGGTCAGGCCGCCCTCGCGAGCCTCCCGGTCCTCCGGCGCCTCCTCGTCCGGGTCGCGCAGGTCCTCGAGGCCGGGGTGGCGGGGGAGGGCGGAGTCGTCGAGGGTGATCTTCGCGTCCAGGCAGACCAACCGTTCGACCGGCGCGCCGCCAGGGACGCCCTCGAGCACGACCGCGAGGGGGTTGATCTCGACCAGGTCGGCATCGTTGGCCTGCATCGTGGCGACGAGTCCTTTGGCGATCGCGACGGCCTCCCTGAGATGCGCGCCGAGGCCGAGGGCGAAGGCCAGATCCCGGGCTTGGTAGTCGAGCAGGCCGAGCAGTGGATCCGCATGCCGGCGAACGATCGCCTCGGGCGTCGCGGCCGCGACCTGTTCGATCTCGACGCCGCCTTCGGCAGAACCCATCAGCAGGATCCGTCGGGCCGCGCGATCGACCACAGCCGAGAGGTAATACTCCTTCACGATGTCGGCCGCCGGTCCGACCAGCACCTTGCGCACCGTCATGCCCTTGATGTCCATCCCAAGGATGTGCCCGGCGACATCGGCCGCTTCGTCCGGCGTGGCGGCGAGCCTGACCCCGCCGGCCTTGCCTCGGCCACCGACCAGGACCTGGGCCTTGATCACGACCTTCCCGCCGACCGCACCCGCCTCGAGGAACCGGGCTGCCGCCATGCGGGCCTCGTCCGCCGTGTGCGCGACGGCCCAGTCCGGGACCGGAAGTCCCTGGGCCACGAGCAGGGCCTTCGCGTCCGCTTCCTGCAGCTTCACCCGCGCATGGTAGCCGAGCGTCCCGGCCGCGACCCCGGAAACGGAACGGTCGCCATACCTGGCCTCGCCATACTCAGCGAGCCCGGCCGCTCGAGCCGGGACGACCCCTGAGGGGCGTGATGCAGCGAGACCTCGTGGAGCGAGCGCGGAGGGGCGATCATGACGCCTTCGCCGAGCTGGCAGGCGCCGCGATCTCCCGGCTGGATTCCGCCGCCTGGCTGATCCTGCGGGATGCCGAACAGGCCAAGGACGCCGTCCAGAACGCGCTCGTCCGTGCCTGGCGTGATCTGCCCACGCTCCGGGATCCCGACCGCTTCGACGCGTGGCTCCATCGGCTGCTCGTCCGCGCCTGCATCGATGAGGCGCGGCGACTCCGGCGGCACCGCGTCGATGTCGACCTGACCGTCATCGACCTGCCTTCGACCGTCGACGCGACGTCGGCGATCGAGGATCGCGACCTGCTCGAACGCGGCTTCATCCGGCTCGAGCCGGAGATGCGCGCGATCATCGTCCTCCATCACTACCTCGACCTGCCGTTGCCGTCCGTTGCGGCCATGATGGGCATCCCGGTCGGGACCGCGAAGTCGCGGTTGCACCGTGCCCTTGGCCTCATGCGCGCGGCCCTCGACGCCGACGCCCGCTCGCGGGCTGACCTCCCGGAAGGACGACCGGCATGACCACCGATCGATTCGATCGCAACCTGCCGGCGTGGCTCCGCGAGGACGCGGCGCACCGAGTGACCGATCACCTCGACGAGGTCCTGCGGGTGACCGCGACGACCCGTCAGCGGCCGGCCTGGTCGAGCCTCGAAAGGTGGCTCCCCGTGGAT
>DASSMQ010000011.1:0-15824 GCA_035688805.1 Candidatus Limnocylindrales bacterium | reverse complement strand
GTCACGAACCGGAGTCGCCCGATGGCCGGACGGCCGTCAGCGGTCCGTAGTCCGTCGATCGCGCGGATCAACTCGGCCAGATCCGGCCGTCCACGCAGATCGAGCCGACGTCCCGCCCAGCGGTCGGCGTCGACGTGTGCGAACCGCGGCTCCGGAGCGAGGTCGTGGCCGTAAGAGTTCACGTTCTGCCCCAGCAGCGTGACCTCCTGGTACCCGGCCTGGGCGAGCCGGCGCGCCTCGTCGACGATGTCGTCGAATGGTCGGCTGCGCTCAGGTCCCCGGCTGAACGGGACGATGCAGTAGGTGCAGGTCTTGTCGCAGCCGTAGATGATCGGCACCCACGCGCTGATCGCGGATCCGCGTGCTACGGTGCCCTCTCCGATGGCGCGGGCACGCGTCTGCGACAATCCGTCGGCGACGCCGACGACCGTATGCCCGACCGTGGTGGTGGCACTCGATCGGGTGATCGCCCCCTGCGCGGATGCGAGGCCGAGCCGATCGACCAGTTCCGGTTCCTCATCGGGCCGAAGGAACAGGTCGACCGCCGGGAAGCGCCGCTGCAGCCCCTGGCGGTGCGGCTCACGTACCGCGCAACCGGTCAGGACGACGCGCAGGGCCGGGTTGGCTGCCTTGAGTCGTGCGAGGTGGCCCTGGCGGCCGATCACCTTCTGTTCGGCGCCCTCGCGGATGGCACAGGTGTTGATGACCACGAGGTCGGCGGCATCCAGGCTTGCCGCTTCCTCGCAGCCGACCGCCAGCAGTCGCCCAGCCATCTCCTCCGAATCGCTCCGGTTCATCTGGCAGCCGAGGGTCCATAGGTGGAACCGCGGCAACGCGAGCGGATCCGGCAGGTACTCGCCGAGGCGATCGTCCAGTGGCGAGGCGGGTGACCGACCTCGACCCGACGACGGCGCGTCAGCGAGGTCGAGGACGGGCAGGGCGCGCGAGGCGGCCCGATGGTCATGCACGGCCGGGCCATGGTACCGCCGTATCGGGGAGCGACCGGTATGCTCCCGGGCATGGACCTCATCGCCCTGCTGTCGACGCCGGAGACCTGGATCGCCCTCGCAACGCTGACGGTGCTCGAGATCGTGCTCGGCATCGACAACATCATCTTCATCTCGATCCTCGTCGCGAGGCTGCCGGTCACCGATCGCGATCGCGCGCGGACCATCGGTCTGAGCCTGGCGATGGGCATGCGCATCCTGCTGCTGCTGACGATCTCGTGGATCGTCGGCCTGACCCAGCCGATCCTCAGCCTGGCCGGGCAGGACTTCTCGTGGCGCGATCTGATCCTGATCGCCGGCGGCCTCTTCCTGTTGTGGAAGGCCACGACCGAGATCCACGAGTCGCTCGAGGGTGACGCTCCCCACGCGGCCGCGACGGCTGGAACGGCATCGCTGGGCGGCGTCCTCGTCCAGATCGTGCTGCTCGACATCGTGTTCTCGCTCGACTCGGTGCTGACCGCGGTCGGCATGGTCGACGAGGTCATCGTGATGATCGCCGCGGTCGTCCTCGCGGTCGGCGTGATGCTCATCGCGTCCGGGCCGCTGTCGCGGTTCGTCCATGCCCATCCATCGGTGAAGATGCTGGCCCTGGCATTCCTGCTGCTCGTCGGGGTCACGCTGATCGCGGACGGCTTCGGCGTGCACATCGACAAGGCCTACATCTACGCAGCCATGGCCTTCAGCGTCTTCGTCGAGGCGCTCAACCTGCGCGCCAGACGGCGCGATCGGCCGGTCGAGCTGCGCGCCACGTACGTGCCGGACGAGCTCGACGCCGGAGACGCGAGCTCGGGCTAGGCGCGGGCCGTCCGCGCGAGGATGTCGCGCCCGACTTCGGACGGGACCGATAGCCCGGCATGGCTCTCGGCGTAGGTGCCAAGATCGCCGTGGTAATCGCTGCCACCGGTCGCGACGAGCCCCAGGTCCGTGGCGAGCTCGGCCATCGCCGCCACGGTCGCCGCGTCGAACGAGCGGTAGTACACCTCGAGTCCGCCCAGCCCGGCATCGATCAGCTCGCGGAGGAGGTCCACCCGGGTGGGTCCCTCACGGAAGTGCGCCAGCACCGGCAGGCCGCCGGCCGCGCGGATGGCCGCGATCGCCGCCTCGGGACCGAGTCCCTCGCGACGCACGTAGCCTGGTCCCCCGTGACCGATGATGCGGGCGAACGCGTCCTCGACGCTGGCCGCGAACCCGGCCCGGATCAGCGCCCTGGCGATGGTCGGCCGCCCGAGGGCGTCGCCCTCGGCGCTGGCCAGGTCACCGACCTGGTCATCGATCGGCAGGCCGATCTCACGTAGCCGGTCGACCGTCCGGTCGAAGCGTGTCCGACGCGCCGCCCGTTGCGTGGCGAGGGTCGTCTCGAACGCCTCGTCATCGGGATCCATGCCGAGGCCGAGGATATGAAGCTCCCACTCCCACAAGCCGAGGTCCCGGGTCACGAGGGCGTTGATCTCGACGCCCGGGATGAGCGTCAACCCAGTGGGCACGGCCGACGCCCCGACGATGTCCCGATAGCCGGCCAGCGTGTCGTGATCGGTCAAGGCATACGTCCGGACGCCCGCCGAGGCGACCTCGGCGATGAGGTCGATCGGAGCGCGCACGCCGTCCGATCGGCTCGAGTGGGTATGCAGGTCGACGGTCGAGGGCTCCGTCGGCTCGATGGGCCGCTCAGGGCCGGCGGGATCATGGCGTGCCCGCGGCCGGCGCGGACGAGCCGCGGAGGCGGGCAGGTCGGCAGACATCGAGCGGTCGGTTACGTCTCGACCAGTCGCTGGATGCGCTCGATGGCCAGCGCCCGACCGGTCGCCGGGTCGATGTCGATCTGGGCCGCGTTGAAGACGACCGCGCCATCACCGACCTCGAAGCGGGTCGGCAGCGCGTTGATGAAGCGCGGCAGGACCGTCTTCGGATCGAAGCCGATGACGCTCCAGACCGGTCCGGTCATGCCCAGATCGGTCTGGTAGGCGGTCCCCCCGGGCAGGATCCGCTCGTCGCCGGTCACGACATGGGTGTGGGTCCCGACGACGGCGCTGACCCGGCCGTCGAGGTACAGCCCGAGCGCGTTCTTCTCCGACGTGAGCTCGCAGTGGAAGTCGACAAGTCGGATCGGTGGCAACGGCTCGGGCGCGCTCGAATCGTCGAGCAGGGCGTCCGCATCGGTGAACGGGTTGTCGATCGGCTGCATGTATGTCCGACCCTGCAGGTTCACGACCGCGACATGGGAGCCGTCGAGTGCGTCGAACACGCCCCAACCGCGGCCCGGGACCTCGTGGCTGCCGTAGTTGTGCGGGCGCAGCACGCGGTCCGTGGTCTCGAGGTATGGATAGATCTCGCGCTTGTCCCAGATGTGATTGCCAGAGGTGATGACATCGACCCCCGCACCGAGCAGGGCTTCGGCGGTCGACGGGGTCAGGCCCATCCCGCCGGCCACGTTCTCGCCGTTGGCCGTGACGAAGTCGATGCCGCGTTCCTCGCGCAGGGCCGGCAACAGCCGCTCGACAGCCTGACGACCGGGCTTGCCGATCAGATCGCCGATCATCAGGACCCTGCACGCCCCGGACGGGCGCGGCGCGTCGCTATTGGGCGTGCTGCCGAGCCGCGTCCGCCCGATGTCCCCTGGCGTGGCTACTTCGCGTACTCCACGGCGCGCGTCTCGCGGATGACCGTGACCTTGATCTGGCCCGGATAGGTCATCTGTTCCTCGATCTTCTTGACGACATCGCGCGCGAGTCGCGTGGCGGTGAGGTCGTCGATCTCCTCGGGCCGCACCAGGATCCGCACTTCCCGTCCGGCCTGGACCGCGAAGGAGCGCTCGACGCCGCCGAAGCTTTCGGCGATGGCCTGGAGGTCTTCGAGTCGCTTGATGTAGGTGTCCATGCTCTCGCCGCGCGCGCCCGGTCGAGAGGCGCTGATGGCATCGGCGACCTGGACGATCGGCGCCTCGAGACAGGCGTACTCGACCTCCTGGTGGTGGGCGGCGATCCCGTTGATGACCTTGAATGGCAGGTTGTGGCGCTGGGCGATCTGGGCCCCGATCGCGGCGTGCGGGCCCTCGACCTCGTGGTCGACGGCCTTGCCGATGTCGTGGAGGAGGCCACCCATCTTGGCGACCTGGACGTCGGCGCCGATCTCGGCCGCGATCACCGCCGCCAGGCGGGACGTCTCGACCACGTGGTTGAGCACGTTCTGCCCGTAGCTTGTCCGGTACTTGAGCCGCCCGAGGAGCTTGATGATCTCTGCCGGCAGGCCGGGCACGCCGGCCTCGTACGCCGCCTGCTCGCCAGCCTGGCGGATGACGAGGTCGACTTCGGCGCGGGCCTTGGCCACGACCTCCTCGATGCGCCCGGGGTGGATCCGGCCGTCGGCGATCAACTTCGTGATGGCGATGCGGGCGACCTCGCGGCGGACCGGGTCGAAGCCGCTGAGGACGACGGTCTCGGGCGTGTCGTCGATGATCAGGTCGATCCCGGTCGCCTGCTCGAGGGCGCGGATGTTACGACCCTCGCGACCGATGATCCGGCCCTTCATCTCGTCCGAGGGCAGGTGGACGACGCTCACCGTGTGCTCGGCGGTGTGGTCGGCGGCGACGCGCTGCATCGCGGTCAGGACGATGTCACGTGCCTTGTCCTGGGCCTCTTCCCGCGCGGAGCGTTCGATGGCCCGAGCCAGCTTCACGGCGTCGTATTCGGCCTCGGCCCGGACCGCCTCGAGCAGCACCCCCTTGGCGTCCTCCGCGCTCATCTCTGACACGCGCTCGAGCGCCACGACCTGCTCCTGGGTCAGCCGGGCGAGGTCGTCCTTGGCCTTGTCGAGATCGCGTTCTCGCTCGAGCAATTTGCGGTCGCGCTGTTCGAGCATCTCCGTTCGCTGGTCGAGCTGCTCGTCGCGCTGGATCAGCCGCCGCTCCTGGGTCGCCAGCTCCGTGCGTCGGGCACGGGCCTCCTCTTCCGCCTCGCGAGCGAGTCGAAGCTTCTCGTCCTTCGCCTCGAGGATCAATTCCTTCTGCCGGGTGCGCGCTTCGGCCTCGATGCGGCGGGCCTCGGCCTGTGCGGCCTTCATGCCCTGCGATGCCCACATCGTCCGGATCAGGGCGCCGACAACGGCTCCGCCGACGGCGGCCACGAGTGCCACCGCCACCACGACCGGTGTTTCCATCGGTTGTCCTCCCATCCGGACCGGATCATGCGGCCGGACGCGTCACGTATCCGAAGCTCGATCGCACGAAGCGAGGTCGGGACCGCCCACACTGGCGGAGCCTGGGTCGGAGCATCCCGACGGGACGTCCGGAACCCCCTCGATGGGCCGCGATCGGGCCGCTGTTGCGTTCGGAACGCCGTTATGGATCGGCGCCTGGAACGTTGCAGCGAAGCCTAGGGCCCGGACCCGGACGGGTCAACCGATGGCGGGACGCGCGAGGTGTCGGCTGCCGGACAGACGACGACGGCGCCGCGGGGTCCGCAGCGCCGTCGTCCGTGGTGACCGGTGGATCAGTGCGGCTTGCCGTGCGTCTTCGCCGCCTTCGCGGCCGCGCGTGCGGCCCGAGCTTCCGCGCGAGCGGCGGCACGAGCTGCCTTGGCGGCATCCCGCGCGTCCTTCGCGGCGGCATGGTCCTTCTTGGCCGCCTCGCTCACGGCGCCGCCGTGGTTGCAGTTCTTGCCACCGATGGCATCGGACCGGGCGACCAGCGATACCCACTTCCCGTGACCGTTCGGCAGCAGGTCGAGCGCCGGGTCATGGGTCGGTGGGGCGATGGTCGCGCACGGTGTCGTCGGGGCGGCCGCTTCGGTGGTCGTGGTCGTGCAATCCGACGTCCCAGCCTCCGCCGGCGCCTCGGTCGGCGTGGCCGTGGGTACCGGGGTCTCGGTCGGGGCCGGGGTCGCCGTTTCCGTCGGCTCCGGGGTGGCCGTTTCCGTAGGCTCCGGGGTGGCGGTCTCGGTCGGGGCCGGGGTGGCCGTTTCCGTCGGCTCCGGGGTGGCGGTCTCGGTCGGGGCCGGGGTCTCGGTCGGGGTCGCTGTGGCAGCAGCCGCTGCGCAGCCGTGAGCAACCCAGCTCACGTAGCCGCCATGGTTGCAGTTGACGCCGCCGATACGGCCGCTGCGAGCGGCCTCGTCGACCGAGATCACGCCGTCATGGTTCAGGTCGACGGCGGCGTCGGCGGCTGCCGCCGCGGCCGGATCGGCGGTCACTGGTGCCTGGCAGGTGTCCGAGATCCCGTCGCCATTCGTGTCGACGAAGGCCACGCTCGTGAGGCTGAGGTCGGACCTGGTCGTAGCGCCGGCAGCGATGCCGGTCAGGGCGGCGACCAGGAGGAATCCTCCCAGGCCGGCCGACCACGTGGCTCGCAGACGTGTCGTCTTCATCGCGTAAGCACGCTCCTCGCCCCGGATGTGATGGATGAGCCCCGGCATATGCCGGACGGGATGAGTACCCGCCCCCGAGTATCGGCCGCATCCTTCGGTTCGCCGACCCGGACCTTGGTCCCCCGCCCGGCGGGACCACGACACGTCAGAAGTGCCGACAGGGTCGATCTGGATGGGAGAAGGGTACCCCGGAGTGGTGCTTCAGGCCACCGGCTCGTCGCCACCGCCGCGGTCCCGCCCGACGTCGAGGCCCGGATCGTCGGCCTCATCGTGCGCGATCCGTGCCGCCAGGGAGGAGGCGATATCCGGGTCGAAGCCGTTTCGCGCGAGCAGCGCGTAGGCGCGTTGCCGTCGTTGACGCGGATCCGCGACACGGGCGAGCGCCGCTCGATGACGTGCGATGAGCCGTTCCGCTGCCGCGGCGTCGGGGGTGGTGCGTCCATCAGCTCGCGACCGACCGCGGGGCTCGGCGTCGGCGAGGTCGTCGGCACCACTGCGGCGGTCACCGAGCACCACCTCGATCGTCGGGCCAGCGATGCCCTTCTGGCGCAGTTCGTCGCGCAGCGCCCGCTCGCCGCGAGGCCGGGCTCGATCGCGCGACCCCACCCACGCCCGTGCGAAGGCGTCGTCGTCGAGGACCCCGAGGTCCGTCAGGCGGGTGACTGCCGACTCGACGAGGTCGAGTCGGTACCCGGCGCTCCCGAGCCGGCGCCGGACCTCGGCGATGGATCGCGAGCGAGTCTCGAGGAACCGGATGGCCGCCTCGAAGACGACCGCCGGATCATCGACCTCCGCGCGCCGCGCGCGCCGCTCCGCGAAGGACTCCCGCCTGCCAGGCACCCCAGATGCCGCCGTCAGGCTGCCCGAACGCCGCGAACGGGCCGCATCATCGCCCGCGAACGCCGCGAACGGGCCGCATCACTGCGGGCTACTCGGCTTCTTCGATGCCTTCGACCGGAATCGGCGTCTCCGTGATCTTCCCCCGGATCCGGCCCTCGATGTCAGCGGCGATGTCCGGTGCACTCTTGAGGAACTCCTTCGCTGCCTCGCGACCCTGGCCGAGCCGGGTCTCGCCGAAGTTGAACCAGGCGCCGGTCTTGCTCACGACGTCCATCGCCACACCGACGTCGAGCAGACCACCTTCCTTGGACACCCCCTCGCCGTACATCACGTCGAACTCTGCAACGCGGAACGGCGGCGCGACCTTGTTCTTGACGACCTTCACGCGGACCCGGTTGCCGACCGATTCGGTGCCGGTCTTGATCGTCTCGACGCGACGGATATCGAGCCGGACCGAAGCGTAGAACTTCAGGGCCCGGCCACCTGGCGTCGTCTCCGGGTTGCCGAACATCACACCGATCTTTTCACGCAGCTGGTTGGTGAAGATGAGCGCGGTGTTGGACCGCGACACGGCCCCCGTGAGCTTGCGCAACGCCTGGCTCATGAGGCGCGCCTGGATGCCCACGAACGAGTCGCCCATCTCGCCTTCGATCTCGGCCCGCGGCACGAGCGCGGCGACCGAGTCGACGACGACGCAGTCGATGCCACCGGATCGGATGAGCGTCTCGGTGATCTCGAGGGCCTGTTCGCCGGTATCGGGCTGCGACACGAGTAGCTCATCGACGTTCACACCGCAGGCGCGGGCGTACGCCGGGTCGAGGGCATGCTCGACGTCGATGAAGGCCACCACCCCGCCACGCCGCTGAGCCTCGGCGAGCACGTGTTGGCAGATGGTCGTCTTGCCCGAGGATTCGGGGCCGAAGATCTCGGTGATCCGGCCACGCGGGATGCCACCGACACCGAGCGCAAGGTCGAGGGCGATCGATCCGGTCGGGATCGAGTCGACCTGCTGCCGCTCGGCCGAGCCAAGCTTCATGATGGCCCCGCGACCGAACTGCTTCTCGATCGCCGAGAGCGCGGCGTCGACCGCCTTGCCGCGCTCAGCCAAGGCCCGTTCCGTCGCCCGCTCGTCCGTCATCGCCATCCGTTCGTCACGCTCCTCATCGATCCGTTCGATCGGTCACCGGAGCGGCCATCGTGGCGCTCGTTCGGCCGATCAGGCCTCGTCGGTTTCCTCTTCCTCGACCCGTCGCTCCTTGCGGGGCTTGCGGATCAGCTCGACGTTCTGCGGCGGCTCCGACAGGGGGGACAAGCTCGGCTGGGCGAGTTTGGCCTTCGGCTTCTTCTTGGCCTCTTTGTGGGGTCGATCTCGAGAACCCATCGCGTCGCCTCCGCGTCGTCAAGCAGGGTATCGACGGATCCTTCACGCGGACTGCTCGGCGACTTCGCTGCCACTCATCCGGCCCGCGCGCGAGCGCAGATCGGACACGTCGGCGGGGAAGGTGCCGGCCCGGATCGAGGCTCGGATCCTGGCCATGAAGTCTAGGGTGAAGGTCAGGTTGTGACAAGTCGCGAGACGATAGGCGAGCAACTCCTTGGCCCGGAACAGATGGGCCAGATACGCGCGTGAGAACTGCCGGCAGAGCAGGCACGGGCAGTCTTCCTGGACGGGCGCCGCGTCGTCGAGGAACGCCCGATTGCGGAGGTTCAGCCGGCCGCCCGGGGTCCACAGCTGCCCGTTTCGTGCCACCCGGGCAGGGAGCACGCTGTCGAACAGGTCGACCCCGCGGTGGACGGCTTCGAGCAGATCGGCCGGCGAGCCGAGGCCCATCAGATAGCGCGGGCGCGGGTCGTCGGCGAGCAATGGGACGGCGACGTCGAGGGCGGCGTCGCGCTGGGCCGGCGTCTCGTCGCCGGCCAGGCCACCGATGCACAGACCATCGAACGGCAGCCCGGCGATGAACGACGTCGACGCGGCTCGCAACGCCGGATCGAGACCCCCCTGGATGATGCCGAACATCGCCTGGTCGGACCGCCGATGGGCGAGCAGCGATCGCTCCGCCCAGCGGTGGGTTCGCGCCGTGGCCTCGGCCACGACCGGCTGCGGCGAGCTCGGATAGACCGGCTGGTCGAAGGTGACCGCGATATCGGCGCCGAGCGCCTCCTGGACTGCCGTCGCGTGCTCCGGGGTGAAGCGGTGGATGGATCCGTCGAGGTGCGACCGGAAGGTGACCCCGTCGTCGTCGATCACGCGCAGGTCGCCCAGGGACACCACCTGGAACCCGCCCGAGTCGGTCAGGATGGGCCGGTCCCAGGCCATGAACTCGTGGAGCCCACCCAGCCGGGCGATCCGCTCATGACCCGGGCGCAGGTAGAGGTGATAGGTGTTGGCCAGGATGATCGACGCTCCCGCGTCACGCAGATCGTCTGGCGTCAGCGCCTTGACGGTCGCGTTCGTGCCGACGGGCATGAACTGGGGCGTCTCCACCGCACCGTGCGGTAGCGTCAGGACACCGGCTCGTGCCCGCGTGGCGCCATCAGCGGGCGGTGGCGTCGTGACCTCGTAGCGCAGCGATGGCGAGACGAAGGGTTCGGTCACGCCTCGTCCGTTCCGACCGGTTCGTCCCACAGGCTGGGCATCCCGGGGTCCGCCCGGCGTGGAGGCGGGATCTCGTAGCCGAGCGCCGAAAGGTGGGCGCGGCCAAGGTCGGTGGCGATGCGGCCTTGCGGGGTCCGGTCGATGAAGCCGAGCCGCAGGAGGAACGGCTCATGGACGTCCTCGATCGTCTCGATCTCCTCGGACAGCACGGCTCCCAGGGCGGCGACGCCGACCGGCCCGGACGCGAACTTCTGCACGATCGCGGCAAGCAGCTTCCGATCGGACGAGTCGAGCCCTTCGTCGTCGATCTCCATCCGACGCATCGCATCCCTGGCTGTCGCCTCGTGGACGCGTCCGTCACCATGGACCTGAGCGTGGTCACGGACCCGCTTGAGCAGTCGATTGACGATCCGCGGTGTCCCCCGACCGCGACGTGCGATGGCCCGGGTCGCCTCCGGATCGATCGGGACGTCGAGGATCTCAGCCGATCGATCGACGATCCGGGCCAACTCCTCTTCGGTGTAGAAGTCGAGCCGGTACGTCGCCCCGAACCGATCGCGCAACGGCGAACTGATGCGGCCCGCCCGCGTCGTCGCGCCCACCACCGTGAACGGCTTGAGGCTGAGTCGAAGGCTGCGTGCCGAGGGCCCCTTGCCGATCATGACGTCGAGTGCGAAGTCCTCCATCGCCGGGTACAGGATCTCCTCGACCGCACGGTTCAGGCGATGGACCTCGTCGATGAACAGGACGTCCCGTTCGTCGAGTGAGGTGAGGATCGCCGCGAGATCGCCGGCTCGTTCGATCGCCGGCCCCGACGTGTACCGCACATTGACCCCGAGCTCGCGGGCGACGATGGTCGCCAGTGTCGTCTTGCCGAGGCCCGGCGGACCGTACAGGAGGATGTGATCGGCCGCCTCTCCCCTGCCCTTGGCCGCCTGGAGCAAGACCGATAGATTGGCCTTGACCTCGGCCTGACCGATGTATTCGGCGAGCGTCCGCGGCCGGAGCGACCCTTCGACCACCTGGTCGGGCTCGTCCTCGAGATCGGCGGACAGGATGCGGCTGACGTCGTCGACCATCGCGCGGGATGGTAGCACAGGCCGGGGCCATTTCGCACGCATGTTCTAAGGGCCCGCGACGGTCCGCTCACCCGGCCGAATACCCACCACGCGACTAGGGGTTCCCGGTACCATTCGGGCGATGCGCCTGTCCCGCCGGTCCGAATACGGCCTCCGCGCCCTCATCGACCTGGTCCGTCACGACGGCGCCGCACCGGTCCCCCTCGCCACCCTGGCCGAACGGAACCACCTGCCGGCGAAGTTCCTCGAGCAGATCATGGCCACGCTCAAGCGCGGCGGCATCGTTCGCACGACCTTGGGAGCGCACGGCGGGTACGCGATCGCTGCTGCTCCGACGTCGATCTCGATCGGGCGGGTCGTTCGCCTGCTCGACGGCGCGCTGGCGCCGCTCCCCTGCGTATCGCTGCGCTACTACGAGCGCTGTTCGTGCCCGGACGAGGCCACCTGCGCATTGCGCGACGTGATGATCGACGTCCGCGATGCGATGCTCGGGATCCTCGATCGCGAATCGCTGGCCGAGATGGCTGCTCGAGAGGGCCACGCGTCCATCGACCCGCGCGGCCTGCATGCCGATGCCCTGGCGGGACGCCGCCCGTGAGCCGCCCTGCTCAGTCCCGCAACAGCGTCCTGAGCGCGGCCTTCACCCGGTCCTCGAGCGTGCCACCGATGGTCGCGTCGGCGAGGGCCGTGCGCGACGCCTCCCTCGCCTCCGCCAGCGAGTAGCCGAGCGCCTGGAGGGCGGCGACCACCTCGCTCTCGGCGGCTCCCGCGCCTGCGGCACCCGCGGCGACTCCCGCGGCGGCCACCTTCTCCTTCAGCTCGAAGATGACCCGCTCGGCCAACTTCTTGCCGATGCCCGGGATGGCGACGAGCACGGCCTGGTCGCCGGTCATGATGGCTAACTGCAGGTCGGCGGTCGGACGCGATCCGACGATGGCCAGGGCGACCTTCGGGCCCACGCCGGTCACCGTCAGGAGGAGGTTGAAGAACCCGAGCTCCTCGGCCGACCGGAACCCGTAGAGCGCCTGCTGGTCCTCGCGGACGAGGTGGAAGGTGTGCAGCTTGAGCGATCGGCCGGCCGTCGCGGTAGCCAGGATCGCCGGCGCGACGAACACGCGGTAGCCGATGCCACCGACCTCGATGACCAGTGAATCGGCGGTGATCGCCCCGACGATGCCCTCGACCGACGCGATCACGCGCGGCTAGGACGCGCTGCGCTTGGCCGCGGCCGCTTCGGCCTTCTCGCGGGCGAGGGCTTCGCGCACCGCGCGATCGAAGCTCGACGACGCACGTGACATCGGCGCGACGGCGGCGCGGTCCATGACCGGCGACAGCGCCGACGGCCCGGACGCCGCGGTATTGGCGCCCCACACGGCGATGGCCAGGGCGTCGGCGGCGTCGTCGGACCGCGGCCGGTCGGTCATGCCGAGCACGAGCTGGACCATCCGTTGCACCTGGTCCTTGTCGGCGGCGCCGTATCCGGCGATGGCCGACTTCACCTCGTTCGGGGTCGCTTCGCGGACCGGGATGCCGTGCTGCGCCGCGGCCAGGAGGATGACCCCGCGTGCCTGGCCGACACCGAACGCGGTCTGCACGTTACGGGAGAAGAACAGCCGCTCGACCGCCAGCAGATCCGGCGCGTGGAGCTCGATGAGCTCGTCGACGAGCGAATGGATGGCCAGCAATCGATCCGGCAGAGCGTGATCGGGGGACGTCGCCAGGACGCCGTGATCGACCTCGCGCAGCCGACCTCGAGCGGAATCGACGACCCCGTACCCGACTGCTGCGGTCCCCGGGTCGATGCCCAGGACGATCACCC
Organism: Candidatus Limnocylindrales bacterium; assembly: GCA_035688805.1. GTDB lineage: Bacteria > Chloroflexota > Limnocylindria > Limnocylindrales > CSP1-4 > SPCO01. Next base: position 3,123 of record DASSMQ010000011.1, on the reverse strand, counting down.
GGCGACCTCGGCGAAGACCTCTTCGGGGATGTCGAAGTTGGCCGTCACGCGCGACACGTCGTCGAGATCCTCGAGCGACTCGACCAGCCGCAATGCCTGGCGGGCCTTGGCCGCATCCAGCTCGACCGTCTGGCGCGCGATCATCGTCGACTCGGCCGATCCGACCGGCACCCCGGCACCTTCGAGCGACACCCGGACCCGCTCGAGGTCGGTCGGGGCGGTGTAGATCTCGATCGCCTCGTCATCGTCGGTATCGACGTCCTCGGCTCCCGCGTCGATCGCAGCCAGGGCCACCTCGTCCGCATCGACCGAGCCGGTCCGGGTGATCGTGATCAGGCCGCGCGGCTCGAACTGCCAGGCGACCGCACCCGAGCCGGCGAGCTGGCCGCCGCTCTTCGTGAAGATCGACCGGACCTCGGCCGCGGTCCGGTTGCGGTTGTCGGTCTGGGCTTCGACGAGTACGGCGACCCCGCCCGGCCCGTAGCCCTCGTAGACGATCTCCTCGAACTGCTCGGCGTCTCCACCGCCGGTCGCCTTGTCGATCGTGCGCTTGATGTTGTCGGCCGGCATGTTGACCGAGCGCGCCTTCTCGATGGCCAGTCGGAGCCGGTAGTTGCCGTCGGGGTCGCCGCCACCTTGGCGGGCCGCGACGGAGATCTCGCGGGCCACCTTCGTGAAGAGCGCGCCGCGCTTGGCGTCGTTGGCGCCCTTCTGGCGCTTGATCGTGGACCACTTGGAATGCCCTGACATCGCGGGCGGGAGTATAGCCGACTATGATGGCCGGACCCCCTCGCTCACGGCCCTCGGGCCTCGTGTCGCAGCTCAGGAGGAACGTCCGAGACGATGACGATGAAGAGCGTCGACCTGCCCCACCTCCGCAGCGTCGTCCTGGCGGGTCACGCCGGCGCCGGCAAGACGACGCTCGCCGAGCAGTTGCTGTTCAAGGCGGGAGCCATCCCGCGGCTCGGACGTGTCGACGACGGCACCGCCCACCTCGATTTCGAACCCGAGGAGCAGAAGCGACGAGAGTCGCTCAGCCTCGCGGTCGGGACGTTCGAGCACGACGGCACCCGCATCTCGCTGGTGGATACGCCCGGCTATCCGGACTTCGTCGCCGACATGGTCGAAGGGTTCGCGGCGGTCGACGGGGTCCTGTTCGTGATGGATGCATCGGCCGGCGTCGAGTCCGGCCTGGAGCACGCGGTCGCACTCGGTCGGGCCGGCGGGCGGGCGGCGTGCTTCTTCATCAACAAGTGCGACCGCGAGAACGCCGATCCCGGCGCTGCCCTTGATGCCCTGCGCTCCGCGTTCGGGGACAAGATCGCCCCGCTGCAGATCGCGATCGGCGCCGCCGAGGGGTTCAGCGGCTACGTCGATCTCGTCCATCGCAAGGCCTATCGCTGGGATGGCACGCAGGACGCGGAGATCCCGATCCCGGACGACCTGGTCGACGAAGTCGCTCGGCGCCGCGACCAGCTGCTGGCCGCGGCGGCCGAAGCCGACGACGACGTCCTCGTCAAGTACCTCGACGGCGAGGAGGTGTCGGACCCTGAGCTCGAGGCGTGCCTGCGCAAGGGCGTCAAGGAAAGCATCCTGGCTCCAGTGCTGGTCGGGTCGGCGGCCAAGGGGATCGGCCTGCGGGCGCTGCTCGACGCGTTCACCCGGTACCTGCCATCGCCGGCGGATGAGCCGCCGACCAAGGCCACGGACAAGAGCGGCGCGACGGTCGAGATCGGCGCGGACGAGGCCGGGCCGCTCCTCGTCCGGGTGTTCAAGACGACCGCGGATCCGTTCGTCGGGCGACTCACCTACCTGCGGGTCCTGTCCGGCACGCTCAAGTCGCAGGCACACGTCTGGAACGCGACTCGGGACGAAGACGAGCGGATCGGCCAGCTGCTGCTGCTGCACGGCAAGGAGCAGGAGCCGATCGGCGAGTTGAAGGCCGGCGAGATCGGCGCCGTGGCCAAGCTTGCCGTGACCGAGACCGGCGACACCCTCGGCGCTCGAGAGAAGGCGCTGGTCCTCGCCCCACTCGATTTCCCGGCGCCGTCGCTCGTGGTCGCCATCGAGCCCGTGACGAAACAGGACCTCGACAAGATGGGCCCGGCCCTCGCCCGGCTCCTCGAGGAGGACCCGACCGTCCGTCTCGAGCGGACCGCCGTCGGGGAGCAGGTCCTGCGGACGATGGGCGAGGCCCACACCGCGGTGATCCTCGAGCGCCTGAAGCGCAAGTTCGGCGCAGCCATCGCGACCCACATGCCGAAGGTCCCCTATAAGGAGACCATCCGGGGCACGACCAAGGTGCACGGGCGGTACAAGAAGCAGACCGGCGGGCATGGGATGTTCGGTGATGTCTGGCTGGAGCTGGAACCGAACCCGGACGGCGGCATCGAGTTCACCGAACGCATCGTCGGCGGGTCCGTGCCGAAGGGCTTCTTCCCGGGCGTCGAGAAGGGGATCCGCGAGGCGGCCGCCGAGGGCGTCCTCGCCGGCTATCCGCTGTCCGACTTCAAGGCGACCCTCTTCGACGGCTCGTTCCACACCGTCGACTCCAACGAATTGTCATTCAAGATCGCCGCGTCGATGGCACTGAAGGACGGGGTCCAGCAGGCGAAACCCGCCCTGCTCGAGCCGATCATGCTCGTCGAGGTGCGCGTCCCGGAGGCCTACATGGGCGAGGTCAATCGAGATCTCAACGGGCGTCGCGGACGCGTGCTCGGGCTGGATTCGGCCGACGGCATGCAGGTCATCACCGCCCATGTCCCCCAGGCCGAGCTGTTCGATTACGCCACCGAACTGCGTTCGCTGGCCCAAGGCCGCGGCTCCTTCACGGCGTCGCTCGACCACTACGAGGACGTCCCGTCGCACGTCGCCGAGAAGGTCATCGCCGACCACCGGAAGGCGGTCGAAGCGACGGGCCACGGGGGCCACTGACAGCCCGCGGCGGGGAACCCAGTGACGGCGCCGCGCACACCGGCGGTCGGTCGCCCATGAGCCCGACCCCGGTCACGTTCCACCAGCCGGACCAGCCGTCCGCGTACAGCTGGGAGGCGACCAACGAGGAGGTCGCGGGGCGCTACGGGGTGCCGCTCGACCGGATCGCCCGGTTCGACCTCAATACCG
>DASSMQ010000010.1:0-2820 GCA_035688805.1 Candidatus Limnocylindrales bacterium | reverse complement strand
CAGTCGATGGTGCGGACCGTCGTCGACGGGGAAGCGGATCGGCTGGGGATCGTCGGGCGAGCTGGGACGAGGCGTGGCGGCGGCGATCGACGGTCGCGGTGCCGGCGGGTTGGCCAGCACGGGCCCACCGCCGCAGCCCGCGACGACGAGGGCGACCAGTGCGAGCGCACGTGCGCGCCTCACCGGGCGACCGCCGCTTCCGCCTCGACCTCGGACGCCGGGAGGCGGTTCGCAGCGAACCGCTCGAGCCACGCCGGCATCCACCAGTTCCAGCGACCGAGCAGCCGCATGGTCGACGGCACCAGCAGCGCTCGCACGACGGTCGCATCCAGGGCGACGGCGACCGCCACGCCGAGCCCCAACGCCTTGATGAGGACGATGTCGGCGAAGGCGAACGATCCGGCGACGACCACGACGATGAGCGCGGCCGAGGTCACGATCCGGCCGCTCCGCTCCAGGCCGCGGGCCACGGCTTCGGTATTGTCGCCGGTCGTGTCCCAGACCTCCTTCATCCGCGACAGGAGGAAGACCTCGTAGTCCATCGACAGCCCGAACAGCACGCAGAACAGGATCACGGGCTGGGTCGTCTCGACGAACCCGATCGGCTGGAACCCGAGCAGCGCCGACAGATTGCCGTCCTGGAAGATCCAGACGAGGGCTCCGAAGCTGGCCGTGATCGACAGCGCGTTCATGACCAGTGCCTTGGCCGGCAACACGACCGACCGAAGCAGGGCGAACAGCACGAGATACGTCGTCACGATGATGAACAGGGCCGTGCGCGGGAAGTCCGCGGCGACCCCATCGACCACGTCCGTGACATCCGCCGCGCCGCCCCCGACGAGGATCTGCGTCCCGGGTGGCGCGGCGAGGGGCCCGGACGTCGCTCGGAGCTCGCGCACCAGGGCGCGACCCTCGTCGCGGTTTCCCCCGTACGGCGTGGTGAGCGTGAACGCGGTCAGGTCGCCCTTCGTGGTCGCGGCGAGGGCCGTGGCGACGTATCGATCGCGCGGCCCGTTCGGATCGGCGTAGAGCAGCTGGTACTGGGTGAGGGTCATCCGGGGATCGACGTCGACCAGGCTGTCGACCCTGGTCACCCGCGGGTCGGCGCCGATGCGCCGCGAGTAATCGAACAACGCCGCCAGGGTCGGCGCGGCGGTCACCGGCCCCTCGGTCCGGAGGGCGATGACGATCGGGGAGAACTCGCCCTCCCCGAACGCCTCACGCAACCGGTCGAAGGCGGCTCTCGACGGCACGCCGGCGGGCAGGATGTTCGAGTCTGGCGCGTTGAACCGAACATGCAGGAACGGTGAGCCCAGGATGAGAAGTGCCGCCAGCGTCGGGACGAGGACCGCGACCGGGCGGCGCATGACGGCGCGGGCAAGGCGTGCCCACGGACCTTCCGAGCCTGGTCTGACCTGGACCCGTCGGATCGCGAACCGGTCGAGGTGGCGCCCGAACAGCGTGAGCAACGCGGGCAGCAGGGTGAGTGCCGCCAGCACGGCCAACCCGACGACGATCGCCCCGGCGATCCCAACCGAGCGCAGGATCATGAACTCGAACAGCACCAGGCCGAGGAGCCCGAGCAGGACCGTCAACCCGCTGAAGAACACGGCCCGGCCCGCGGTGGCCACCGTGATCCGGACGGCCTCGCCGACGCGGCCTTGGTCGCCGGCGTCGGGCGGTCGTTTCGCCAGTTCCTCGCGAAATCGGCTGGTCAGCAGCAGGGAGTAGTCGACGCCCAGGCCGAGCCCGAGCAGCGTCGCGAGGTTCAGCACGAAGATGCTCATCGGCGTGGCCGACGCGACGAGGAAGATCGCGGCGAGGGCGACCAGCACGCTCGATCCGCCCACGACGAGCGGCACGCCCGCAGCGATGGCCGTCCCGAACACCAGCAGCAGCGCGAGGGCTGCCAGCGGGAGCGAGATCACCTCGCTGCGGCGGAGGTCCGATTCGCTGACCGATTGGACGTCGCCGTAGAACGCGGGACCGCCGGCGAGCTCGACGTCGAGCCCGGGGGCCGGGTGGAGGCGGTCGCGCAGGACCGGCAGCGCGTAGGGCGAGTCGTCCGGTGACAGGTCAAGGAAGACGATGTCGTAGGCGGTATGCCCGTCGGTCGACACCTGGCGTGGCTGGACCAGGTGCGACAGGACGCGGGTCACGTGTGGCGCCGCCGGGATGTCGCGCATCGCCGAGGCCGCAGCCGCTTCGAAAGCCGGCGTTCCCGCCTGGAGGGAATCGCTGTGGAACGCGACCACCAGCGCCGATGGCGGCGTGCCGAGCGCGCCTTCCAGCAGCGCCTTGGCGCGGGCCGACTCGAGGTCGTCGCGGATGAAGCCGCCGGCCCGCAGCGCCCCGGAGACTTGGGGCACCAAGGGGATGGCGATCGCGATCAGCAGGGCCCAGGCGACGACCACGACGCGTGCGCGGCGCACCACGAACCGGCCGAGTCGATCGAAGGGGGTCATCGCTTGGCATCGTATGCCGATTCGTCCGGGAACCATCTGCTAGCATCGCCCCACGATGCAGCTGTTCCTCGTGGCCTTCCAGCAACCGATCCCGTTCGGGATCAGCATCGCCGTCGTGACCCTGATGATGGTGATCATGTTGCGGGCGGCGCTGTCGAGCGAGGGCGGGGCCAAATGGGTCCGCTGGATCACGAACGTGAACGCCAAGTTCCTCTTCACGTTCCTGTTCATCGGCTGGGCGGTCGTCTTCGGGATCGGGCTCCAGCTCGTGCCGCACGTCGGCGCCAGCACGCCGTACGGCGGCTTCGGGCTCATCGCCCTCTTCACCGGCTTCTTCATCATGATGGGCCTGCTC
>DASSMQ010000009.1:0-26295 GCA_035688805.1 Candidatus Limnocylindrales bacterium | reverse complement strand
TGCGGTCGACCCGTGAGCCTCCCTGGCCGTTCGCGGCGGGACATGGTCGCTCGCCACAGCACGCGGTGCGGCGGCGGGTCGGGCGAACCTTAGCACCCGACCGATCCGGTTGCTAGGTGTCTATGGGCTCGGCGGCGGGTGCAGGAAGCCCCCGAATCGATCGACGAAACCCTGGAACAGCCCGTCGCGCCCGACGTGGAGCGGGTGTTCGAGATCCCACCGGATGGCGAACGACAGGACGACGTCGTTGGCGTCCAGGTCGGCGCCGTCGTGGAAGCGGACGCCGGGCCGCAGCGTGCAGGTCCACGTCAGCAGGTCCTTGCTCGGCGCGCACCGCTCCGCCAGCGCGGGCGCGACCCCCGACGGCGACGGGTCGGAGCGATAGAGCGACTCCGACACCTGGTTGCAGACCCGCAGCGCCTCGTCGTCGGTCTCATCGGCACAGAACAGGCTGGTGGGCCGATCGCGCTGCATGTAGACGAACTGACGGCGATCGCCGGGCGTGACCAGCGCGAACCGGTCGGTCGCGGTCGCGCTCGCCTGGGCTCCCATAACGTCCGTCCGGAACGCGGCACTCGTGCCGACGTGCGCGAGCGGGATCATCGGTACGTGGGCGGCCAGCAGGCCATTGACCCGGCCGTACCCGTCGGCGCGGATCTTCGGGTCGGAGCTGGAGCGGCCGCGCGCCAGCATCCGCGCGATGTCGTCGTAACGCCGGCCGAACTGGAGGCTGGCGGACGCCCCGAAGTGGCCTTCGAGCAGCGGCCGCGGATCTGGGTAGCGTGCCCGGGCGCCGAGCAGGTAGAGGCCCGCCAGCCGACCGCTGTCGATCGCCGCCGTCAACTCGTCGAACGGCAACACCTTGAGCGTGGCGGTGATCCCCAGCTGATCGTGGAGCTGGCCCTGGAGCGCCGTCGCCGCGGCCGATGGATCGGGCAGATAGTCGCGCGGTTCGTCGCTGTAGGTGATGGTCGTGTGGAAGCCGTCGGGAAACCCCGCTTCGGCGAGCAGATCGCGGCCGGCCGCAGCGTCGGGTTCCGGGAACGCAGCGCCGCCGCACGCATATGGGATCGCACACGGCAGAAAACGGTCAGCCACCTCGGTCCCGGGCGGGAACGCGGCGGCGACGATCGCGCTGCGGTCGATGCCCAGGGCGAGCGCCCGACGGACGACCTCCCTGTCCAGCGGCGCGAACCGGCTATTCAAGCCGATGTACGCCAGGTTGAGTCCGCCGCGGGGGAGGATGGTCAGCTCGGGATCGGCTCGGACGGCCTCGAGGTCGCCCGGCGCGATGACATCGACCCCATCCACCGAGCCCTCCTCGAGCTTGGACAGTCGGCGGCCGGCGTCGCTCTCGGCGACGAAGACGACGGCATCCGTCAGGGCGGGCGTGCCCCAGTAGCGGTCGAACCGGGACAGCGCGATGTCGCTCGTGCCATCCCACCGATCCACGCGGAAGGGCCCGGTGCCGTTGACTTCGGTGAAGATCGCCTGGCGCTCCATGGACCGGTCCAGGTGGCTCTGGAGCCAGGCGGTGTCATCGATGGCCAGGGTCGGCGACGCGACCTTGACCAGGAACGCGGGGTCCGGATCGCACAACTGGAAGATGACCGTGCGGGCGTCCTTCGCGACGATCCTGGCCAGACTGCCGGCGTATGGCCCGTGGGTCGGATCGGCAGTCGGCTGCTCGCACGGTGCCGGACCGTCGGCCGGATAGGCCATCGGCACGAAGGGGCCCGTGCTTCGCGCCGCGGACGGCGTCGCGCCGTCGCTCGGCATCCCGCTGGCGGCCTGACTCGCGCGGGGACTGGGACTGACCGGCGGCTCGCCGCAACCGATGACGAGGGTCATCGCGACCCCGGCCGCCAGCAGCCGGGCCGGCCGCGATCGCACTCGGGACATCGGCCCTAGCCTAGCATCGGGTTCGCGTATGCTCGCGCCCATGCAGACCATCCGGGTGGCCCTGGCCCAGGTCGCGCCGGGTCTTGGTCGCCTCGATGCCAACCTGGCCCGTCACCACGAGTTGCTCGACGAGGCACGGGCTGGCAAGGCAGACCTGGTGGTCTTCCCGGAGCTCGGACTGACCGGGTACCAGCTCCAGGATCTCGCGGCCGAGGTGGCCCTCCGTCTCGACGACCCTCGACTGGCGGACCTGGCGGCGGCGACGACGGACGTGTCCGCGGTCGTCTCGTTCGTGGAGGAATCGGCCGACCACCGGCTGTTCATCGCGGCCGCCCTGCTCGAGGACGGCGAGATCCGCCACGTCCACCGCAAGCTGTTCCTGCCGACCTACGGCTTGTTCGACGAGCGCCGGTTCTTCGCGGCCGGCGACGTCCTGCGAGCGGTCGCCTCGCGCCTGGGCATCTCGATCGGCATCGCGGTCTGCGAGGACTTCTGGCACCTGGCCGTGCCCCAGCTGCTCGCCCTCGACGGCGCGCAGCTCCTGATCAACGTGTCGTCGTCGCCCGGGCGCGACCTGGCCGCGACCAATGAGGTCGGTCTGGGCACCGCGACGTCGTGGCGGCAACTGATGCGCACCTACGCCCAGTTGACGACCTCCTACGTGGTGTTCTGCAACCGGGTCGGGGTGGACGAGTCGATCTCGTTCTGGGGCGGATCCGAGGTCATCGGCCCGAGCGGTGCGGCGCTGTTCAGCGCCCCGCTCTATGACGAGGGCCTGTACACGGTCGACGTGCCACTCGCGGAGATCCGGCGCGAACGGATCGCGCTGCCGCTGTTGCGCGACGAGCGCCCGGAGCTGCATGTCCGCGAGCTGTCGCGGATCGTGGCCGAACGGGCGGGCCTGGCCCACGACACCTCGAGCGACCCGGACGCCGAGGCGGGATTCGACCTCGCCCCGGGTGAGCGGACACCGAACCCGATCGGCTTCCGCCACGGGACCGGCGGATGAGCGCCTCCGCCGCGTTCGAGCTGCCGACCGAGCTCGCCATCGATACGGACGTCGCGCGGCGGATCGTGGGCGAGTTCATCCGCGGTCAGCTGCGGCAGGCGGGCTTCGAGCGAGCCGTCCTCGGGCTATCGGGTGGGATCGATTCGGCGGTCGTCGCGTACCTCACCGCCGAGGCGATCGGCGCCGAACGACTCCTGTGCGTGCTGATGCCGTACCGCACCTCCTCACCCGCGTCGCGGACGGATGCCGAGACCGTGGTGGGTCGGCTCGGCTGCGCGTCAGATTTGGTCGACATCAGTCCCATGGTCGATGGGTTCTACGGCGTCGACACCGATGCCTCGTCACTCCGCCGCGGCAACTTCATGGCTCGGATGCGGATGAGCGTGCTGTACGACCGGTCGGTGACGTGGGGCGGCCTGGTGGTCGGCACGGGTAACAAGACCGAGTCACTCATCGGGTATACGACCGTCTTCGGCGACAACGCCTGCGCGTTCAACCCGATCGGCGATCTGTACAAGAGCCAGGTCCGCCAGCTCGCGGCGGCCATCGGCGTGCCCGATGAGATCCTGCGCAAGGCGCCATCGGCCGACTTGTGGCCCGGCCAGACGGACGAGGCGGAAGCGGGCTTCGCCTATCCGACCCTGGATCGCCTCCTCTTCTGGCGCATCGACAAGCGGCGATCGGTCGACGAAGTCGTCGCCCTGGGGTTCGAGCGCGAGCTCGTCGATCGGGTCGACCAGATGGTCGCCGGCGCCGAATTCAAGCGGCAGGTCCCACCGATCGCCAAGCTCGGACCGCGGACTGCCGGGGTCGATTACCTGTACCCGCGACGCCGACCCGGATCGGCCCGGGGTTGATGGCCGACGCCGCCCCCGGCGGCCCGGGCGGGACGCTCTATGTCGTGGCGACCCCGATCGGCAATCTGGCCGATGTGACGTTGCGGGCGCTCGAGGTCCTTGCCGCCGTCCCGCTGGTCGCCGCGGAGGACACCCGGCTGACGCGGCGGCTGTTCGCCCGGCACCAGATCGCGGCGAAGCTGACCAGCTTCCATGTCCGGAGTGGGCCGGAGCGGCTCGAGAGGCTCCTCGAGCATCTCCGCGCTGGAAACGACCTGGCCCTCGTGACCGACGCCGGCACGCCCGCCATCAGCGACCCGGGGACCGAGCTGGTGACCGCGTGGGCTGCGGAGCGTGGCCGCGTCGTTCCGATCCCGGGGCCATCCGCCGTGCTCGCCGCCGTCGCCGCGAGCGGGGTGGCAGGATCTCGCTGGTCGTTCGAGGGGTTCCTCCCGCGTTCGGGCCGAGAGCGGCGTGATCGGCTGGCTGCCATCGCCGCGGACCAGCGCGGCGCGGTCATCTTCGAGGCACCCGGCCGAGTACGAGCGACACTCGAGGACTTGGCATCGGCGTGCGGACCGCAACGCCCGGCCGCGGTGTGCCGTGAGCTGACCAAGGTCCACGAACAGATCGCGCGTGGGCCGTTGGGCGACCTGGCGACGGCGCTGGCCGAGGGCGCGATCCCGGCTCGGGGCGAGTTCGTGCTGGTGATCGGGATGACGACGACCGGTGCTGGGCCCGCGGCGGACGCACGGGAACCGCCGGACGCTGACGCTCGCCTCGCGACGGCCCTGGCCGAGGTCGACGCGCTGGTCGCGCAAGGCCTTGCGCGGGGCGCCGCTGCCCGTCGGGTCGCCGCCGAGACGGGCATCCCGCGCCGCCAGATCTACCGAGCGAGCGACCAGTAAGGTGTCACGGGAGGAGGTGATCATGGCCAGCTGGCCAGTGGTGGGCGCGGCTCGCATCGTCGTCGTCGGCAGCACGATGATCGACCTCGTCGCCTACGCCGAACGACTGCCGACCGACGGCGAGACCGTGACCGGACGCGAGTTCCGCACCGGATTCGGCGGCAAGGGCGCGAACCAGGCTGTGATGGCGGCGCGATTCGACGTGGCGGTCACGATGGTCAACGCCCTCGGCGAGGACGACCATGGCGACGCGTACCTCGATCAGCTTGCAGGCGAGGGGATCGATACCTCGTTCATCCGTCGCGTGGCCGCGTCATCGGGTGTGGCGTCGATCTGGGTCGATGGGGCGGGGACGAACCGCATCGTGATCATCCCGGGTGCCAATCTCGCGGTCGATCCGACCGTTGCCGTCGAGGCGGTCGAGGCGGTCCGCCCGCAGGTCGTGATCGGGCAGTTCGAGATCCCGCAGCGGGTGACGACCGCCGGATTCACGGCCGCCCGCTCCGTCGGCGCCATGACGATCCTCAACCCGGCGCCTGCGACGCCGATCGAGCCCGACCTGCTCCACCTGACCGACTGGCTCGTCCCGAACGAGACCGAGTTCGGCCTGATTTCCGGCACTGCGCTGCCTCGGGACGAGGATGGCGAGATGGCGGCGGTCGTTGCATTCGGACGGCGGGTCGGCTGTTCGCTGGTCGTGACCCTGGGTGATCGAGGTGCTGCGGTCGCTCCGCTCGGAAATGCGCCGGCGCGGGTCCGGGCGGCCGACGTCGTCGCGGTCGATACGACCGGGGCGGGCGACGCCTTCGTCGGCGCGTTCGCGGTCGGCCTCGCGCTCGGCTGGTCGGCCGTCGCCGCGGCCGACCTCGGCTGCATCGCGGCCGCGGACAGTGTCACTCGGCCGGGCACGCAAGCCTCCTATCCCGATCGAGCCGGCGCTGCGGGAATCCTCCGCTCGATGCCGGTCGGGGCACCAGGATGACGACGATCCGGACGGGTGGCCCGGGCGGAGCTGGTCGCGCCGGCCTCCCCATCCTCGACGCCCTGAGCCCGTTCGCCCGCGTGGCCGCCCTGGTCACACTCGGCATCAGCGTCGTCGCCATCATCCTGGAGTTCGTCCTCCACGCCGAGGCGACGGTCGTGTTCGTCGTGGCGGCCGTGGCCATCCTCGGGCTCGCCTGGGTGGTCGGCCTCTCGACCGAGCGGCTCGGATCGCTGACCAGCCCGCAGGTCGGCGGGATCCTCAACGCCACGTTCGGGAACATCGCCGAGCTCATCATCGCGTTCTTCGCGCTGCAGGCCGGACTGGTCGAGGTCGTCAAGGCGTCGCTGACCGGCTCGATCATCGGCAACCTGCTGCTCGTCCTCGGCGCGAGCGTCCTGGTCGGCGGACTCCGGCACGGGACCCAGACGTTCAGCCAGCGGATCGCCGCGTCGAACGCATCACTGCTCGTGCTCGCCGTCATCGGGCTGTTCGTGCCGGCCGTGTTCGCGTTCACGACCCACGACCGGGCGCAGGGCACGCTGACCGAGGAGTCGGTCCTCGTGGCGCTCGCCCTCATCGCCGGCTACGTGCTGTCGCTCGTCTATGCCGTCACCCATCCGGCCGAGACGCTCGGTGGGCACGGCGAACCGGCCGGTCATGCAGGGCCTGCCTGGACGGCTCGGGTCGCGATCGTCGTGCTGCTGGTGTCCGCGGGACTGCTGGCTGTGCTGTCGGAGATCCTCGTCGGGGCAATCGAGGGCTTCATCGATTCGTTCGGCCTGTCGGCCTTCTTCGTCGGCGTTGTCCTCGTACCGACCATCGGGAATCTCGCCGAGCACCTGGTGGCAGTCCAGCTCGCGGCCAAGGACAAGATGGAGTTCGCGATGGCCGTGAGTTTCGGCTCCAGCCTCCAGGTCGCGTTGTTCGTCGCGCCGGTCCTGGTCCTGATCGGGGCGCTGGTCGGCCGACCGATGGACCTCGTGTTCACGCCCCTCGAGGTGGCCTCGGTCGCGGCGGCGGTCGGCATCAGCGCGCTCATCGCCCTCGACGGTGAGTCGAACTGGCTCGAGGGCGCGCTGCTGATCCTCGTCTACGCGATCCTCGCGTTCTCGTTCTTCGAGGTGGTGTAGGCGCGACGGCGACGCGGGAGGGGGAGACGCGCCGCCGCCGCGCGGGGGGTTGCTCAGGCAGCAGCGTCCGATCCAGCCTCCTCGTCCTCGTCGTCCGCGTCGTCATCGGTCGACACCGACCCGGCCGACTCGGGGAGCGGCTCGGACGGCGGCGCCTCGCCGTATTGCTCGGCCTGGGCGACCAACGAACCCGCCGCCTGCTCGGCTGCGTAGTCCTTCTTGCGCCGGCCCGACAACATCTCGACGTGCGAGGCGACGACCTCCGTCTTCCAGTGGCGCTGGCCCCGATCGTCATCCCATGACCTGGTCTGCAGTCGACCCTCGATGGCCACTTGCTGGCCCTTGCCGAGGTACGTCCCGGCGATCTCGGCCAGCCGATCCCAGGTGACGACGTTGCTGTACTCCGCCTTCTCCCGGCCGCCGCCCATGAACTCATTGCTTGCCACGGTGAAGGTCGTGACGTTCTTGCCGCTGGCGAGGCTGCGCATCTCCGGGTCGCGTGTCAGGCGCCCCGTGAGGAGGACCTTGTTCACGGTCCGATCTCCTTCCCGGTCGGCCGGATGCTCCGGTCCCGACCCTGCGTCGACGGCGGGTGTCGGAGCCGACGGTAGCGAGCAGCGCTGCACGGCCACGTACCGGGGCCTGCACTGCTGCTCAACGTCGCCGCTCGTCCACTGCACGTCCGGCCCGGGTCGCGCCATCGATGCGAGATCAGCCGGCGGGATCCGCCCGGCCCAGGATGCCCGTCGCAGGGAGCGCCGACGAGGTCGCCTGTGGAGTCCCGCCCAGCCGCGAGCTCATCCCGAGGTCAGCCCCGAGCCCCAGGTCTGGCGCGTGGGCCGCGGTCGGGCGGGACAGATCGCGCGACACCCCCAACGCACCTGACGGGCCCATCGTCTGCGAATCGCCAGACCCGATCGCCTCTGGGCTCACGTCGGCGCGACGGCGCCGTCGGGCAGTTCGAGCCACGGCCACGCCATCCGAAGCCGCGATCGGCGTGGCGATGCGGCGCTCGGCATCGGCCGCCGACATCGCGAGCACCGTCCGGTCCGGCTCCGGCGCATGAGCCGCGTACAGGTCGCAGAACAGCTCCACGAGGTCGGGATCGAATTGCGTCCCGGCATGGCGGCGCAACTCGGCGATCGCCTGGTCGTGGCTGATCGCCCGCTTGTAGGGTCGGTCGTTGATCATCGCGTCGTACGCGTCGGCGATGGCCACGATGCGGGCCCCGAGCGGGATCTCGTTCGCGCGAAGGCCATACGGGTACCCGTGACCGGCATAGCGTTCGTGGTGGTGAAGGATGATCGGGACGGCGTCCTTGAGGGCCGCGGCCTGTTCCAGGATCACCTGCCCGATCCGCGGATGCTGGACGACGGTCCGCCACTCGGACGAGGTCAGGGCGGACGGCTTCTCGAGGATGTCCTCGGGCACGGCGACCTTGCCGACGTCGTGGAGCAGCGCGGCGACCCGCAGGCGGTCGATCTCGGTCTCGGGCAGCTGCAGCTGGCGGGCCAGGGCGACGACGATCGATGCGATCAGGGCGGACGGCTGGCCGCGGTAATGGGGCAGGGGGGTCAGCACCGAGGTCAGCGCCGCGGTGGCCGCGTCGCGTGCCCGCTGACCGATCTCGACCGCTCGGGCGCGACCGGCGGCCGAGATGGGGGCGCGCGGAACGCGGGCGTCGTCGTCGGGCTCTGCGAAGATGTAGGTCTGGTTGCGACCCAGGGACTTGGCCGAATACATCGCCGCGTCGGCGTCGCGGACGAGCGACTCCATCCGCAGCCGGGTGCCGGTGCCGCCGGCGATCCCGATCGAGATGGTCACCGAAAGTTCGGGGTTGTCGTCGATGGGATAGCGCTGGCGCTGGACGAGCGTGCGCAGCTTCTCGGTGAGGAGCGCGCCTTCCTCGACGTCGGTCTCGGTCAGGATCAGCATGAATTCCTCGCCGCCGTAGCGACCGATCATGTCCGACGCGCGGAGGTGGGTGGAGATCGTCTGCGCGACGCCTCGGAGCACGACATCGCCCGAGGCGTGTCCGTACGAGTCGTTGACGGCCTTGAAGTGGTCGATGTCGACGAAGGCCACCGACAGCGGCCGTTCGTAGCGGGTCGCTCGTTCGACCTCGGCGAATAGGGCGGCCAGCAGCGCCTGTCGGTTGGCGACGCCGGTCAGGCGGTCGATGGTCGCGCGGTCGTGGGTGTCGGCGAGCGCTTCCGCGATCTCGTTGACGGCCCTGGCGAGCCGACCTTCGAGGCCGACTCCGGGCGATCCGACGCGCTGGCTGTAGTCGCCCGCGGCGATCCGCTCGGCGGTCCGGACCATGCTCGCGTACCGGTACCGCATATGCGCGGCCACCAGGGCTCCGGTCAGGACCACGCCGACCGTCGACGCCGCCAGCGCGAGGGCGACCGTGCGAGCGCCACCGCCGGTCCAGGGTGCGAGGACCTCGGGAACGAGCAACAGCAGACCAGCGACCCCGACGACGGCGAGCAGTGCCAGGATCCCGATGAGACGCGTCACCGGGGTACCGTAGTCGCGGCCCGAACGGGGCCGGACCCGACCGGTGGTACCGAAGAGCCAGCGACGGTGGTACCGGCGCGTCGACGCACCCCGCCGGGGCACGGTCGATCGGGCCGCCGCCGCTGCTATACTCCGCCCGTCCTCGAGGCTCGAGGGACCGCGAACCAGGAGGTCAACGATCGCTCGACCCGGGCGCTTCGACCGTCCCGTGAGGCGGACGAGCGACCATCGACCGGCGATCCGCCGAGATGTCGGCGGATCACATCGGGAGCAGTCTACCCAAGTCCCTGACGAGATCAGGGGCTTTTTGTTTGGGCGGGCGTACTCCGACGCGGCGGACAGACCGTTCAGTGCACGGCGCCGACGAGCACGGGAGCGAGCGCACGCTGACGTGGGTGAGCGAGCGCGCGCAGGCGGTAACGCGGCGACGGACGGACGCGACCGACGCCTGATGACGTCGAGGCGGGCCTGATGCCGGCGACGGTCATCGTCGGGCTGCAGTGGGGCGACGAGGGCAAGGGCAAGACGACCGACTTCCTGGCTGAGCAGACCGCGATGGTCGTCCGGTACCAGGGCGGCGACAACGCCGGTCACACGGTCGTCCGTGGCGACGAGGTCTTCAAGCTGCGGTTGACGCCGTCGGGCGTGTTGTACCCGCACATCACGTCGGTGATCGGCAACGGCGTCGTCGTCAACCCGGTGACCCTGATCTCCGAGCTGGACACGCTGGCCGCCCGCGGCATCGATGTTTCGCGGGTCCGCGTGAGTCGCAGCGCCCACGTGATCATGCCGTACCACATCGCCCTCGACCGGGCCAACGAGGCGCGGCTGGGCGGCGCGGCAGTCGGAACGACCGGCCGGGGCATCGGCCCGACGTACGCGGACCGGGCGTGGCGCCTCGGCTCGCGCATGGAGGATCTCCTCGAACGCGAGGTGCTTCGCGAGCGGATCGGTCGGTCGCTGCCCGACAAGAACCGGCTCCTGGCAGGGATGGGCGCCGAGCCCTTCGAGGTCGAGTCGCTCGTCGAGGAGGCGGTCGGCTGGGGGGAGCGGCTGCGCGACCACCTGGACGACACGACCTGGTTGGTCCAGGGTGCCCTTGCCCGCGGCGAGCATGTGCTGCTCGAGGGGGCGCAGGGCACGCTCCTCGACCTCGACCATGGCAGCTACCCGTACGTGACCTCGTCGAACCCGGTCGCCGGCGGCGCGTGCACCGGTGGCGGGATCGGGCCGCTCCAGGTCGACGAGGTCATCGGGGTGATGAAGGCCTACTCGACCCGGGTCGGATCCGGTCCCTACCCGACCGAGCTCCTCGACGGGATCGGTGCCGGCATCGCCGAGCGCGGCAATGAGTACGGCACCGTCACCGGGCGACCCCGGCGGGTCGGCTGGTTCGACGCCGTGCCGTTGCGCTACGCCGTGGCCGTGAACAGCGTCAGCTCGATCATGCTCAACAAGCTGGACATCCTGTCGGGCATCGACACCTTGCGCATCTGCGTCGCGTACGAGATCGATGGGCGGCGCGTCGAGCGCTGGCCGTCGAGCGGCGCTGCCCTCGCGCGGGCCGTCCCCATCTACGACGAGTTCGAGGGCTGGGACGAGCCCATCCACGGTGTGCGATCGCTGGCCGACCTGCCCGAGAACGCCCGGCGCTATGTCAGCGCCATCGAGGGTCACGCCGGCGTCCCGATCGTCTTGGTGTCGGTGGGGCCGGAACGTCGTCAGACGATCGAGCGCGCGTGGCGGCCGATGCGCCATGGATCCGGGGTCCTGGCGTGACCGGACGCCCGAGCCCGACCAGGATCCTGATCGTCGGTAGCGGCGGTCGAGAACACGCACTTGCCTGGCGGTTGGCCGGCGAGCCCGGGGTCAACGAGGTCGTCGTCGCCCCGGGTGGCGACGCGATCGCCGGGGAACCCCGCGTGCGCTGCCTCGACGTCGATCCGCTCGATCGGTCCTCCGTCGTCGCCGCCGCCCGCGCCATCGCCGCGGAGCTGGTGGTGGTCGGACCGGAAACGCCCCTGGCGGCCGGCGTCGCCGACGCGTGCGTCGCGGCCGGGTTCCCGGTGTTCGGGCCGACGGCCGCTGCGGCCCGGATCGAGACCAGCAAGGCCTTCTGTCACGAGGTCGCGGCTGCCGCTGGTGTGCCGATGGCGCGGGCAGCCGTCTTCGACGCGGGTGACGTCGCCGGTGCCGCTGCCTTCGCCAGGGCGCTCGAGGCCGATGGGCTCGGGGTCGTCGTCAAGGCGGACGGGCTCGCTGCGGGCAAGGGCGTCACGGTCTGCGACTCGCTCGCGGAGGCCTTGTCGGTCATCGCCGCCGCCGTCGCCGATGATCGCGTGGTCGTCGAGGAGCGACTCGCCGGCCCGGAGGCCAGCGCCATCGCGCTGTGTGATGGCCGCTCGGCCGTCCCGTTGCCGCTTGCCCGCGATCACAAGCGCCTGGGCGACGGCGACCGCGGGCCGAACACCGGGGGGATGGGCGCCTACAGCCCGCTGCCTGATCTGCCTGACGTCGACGCCGAGGCACTGGTTGACCGGTTCCACCGCCCGATCCTGGCCGAACTGGCCCGTCGCGGTAGCCCGTTCCGAGGTGCGTTGTACGCCGGGCTGATGCTCACGAACCGGGGACCGATCCTCCTGGAATGCAACGCCCGATTCGGCGACCCGGAGACGCAGGTCATCCTGCCGCGCCTCGGCGGGGCGCTCGGACCGCTGCTGCTGGCCGCCGCGCAGGGGCGCCTCGGTGATGCCCGGATCACGGTGCTGCCGGGCGCCGCCGTCGGGATCGTCCTGGCCGCGGCGGGGTATCCCGCGACGCCGAGGGCGGGGGATGCGATCACGGGCCTGGACGCCGCCCGTGACGGCGGCGCCCTGGTGTTCCACGCCGGGACGGTTCGCGATCCTGATGGGACCTATCGGACCCGTGGCGGCCGCGTGCTGACCGTGGTCGGTCAGGGACCCGATCTCGCCGTCGCGGCCGCCCGCGCCGATGAGGCCGCCGGACGCGTCGACTGGCCCGGCCTGCAGCGACGCCATGACATCGGATCGGCCGGTCACGAGGCCAGCGTGCCGACCGCCCTGGCGGCAGTCCGATGATCCGCCGCTACACGCTGGCCGAGATGGCGGCGATCTGGTCCGAGACAGCCCGATTCGAGGCGATGCTCCGGGTCGAGCTGGCGGTGGCCAGGGCACAGGCCACTCGCGGACTGATCCCTGCCTCGGCCCTCGATGCGCTCGAGTCGCGGGCGCGGATCGACGTCGACCGCATCGGCGAGATCGAGAAGACGACCGACCACGACGTCATCGCCTTCGTGAGCCAGGTCGCCGAGAGCGTCGGTCCGGAGGGTCGCTACCTCCATCTCGGGTTGACGAGCAGCGACGTGGTCGATACGGCCCTGGCCCTGCAGCTGCGGGCCGCCGGCGACCGATTGCTCGGCGACTGCGATCGGCTGATCGCGGCCCTGGTCGGGCGAGCTCGCGCGGAAGCCGACACGACGATGATGGGTCGGACCCATTCGGTCCACGCCGAACCGATGACGTTCGGGCTCAAGGTCGCCGGCTGGGCGTTCGAGGTGGACCGCGGTCGGACCCGGCTCGCCACCGCCATCGACGAGATCGGGACGGGCAAGATCTCCGGCCCGGTCGGGACCTACAGCCACCTCGATCCCGACGTCGAGGCGGACGTGCTCGGTGCGCTCGGCCTGCACGCCGACCCGGCCAGCAGCCAGATCGTGCAGCGCGACCGGCACGCCGCCCTGCTCGGGTCGATCGCGATCCTTGGTGGGACCCTCGAGCGGATCGCGACCGAGGTGCGGAATCTCCAGCACACCGAGATCGGGGAGGTCCAGGAGCCGTTCCGGGTCGGCCAGAAGGGCTCGTCGGCGATGCCCCATAAGCGCAATCCGATCCTGTCCGAGCGCATCGCCGGTCTGGCCCGGCTGCTGCGGGCGTACGCCCACACCGCCCTCGAGGACCAGCCCCTGTGGCACGAGCGTGACATCAGCCATTCGAGCGCCGAGCGGGTGATCCTGCCCGACGCGACGACCTTGCTCGATTACATGCTCGTCCGGATGACCGGGCTCATCGACGGGCTGGTCGTGCGCTCGGAACGGATGCGCGAGAACATCTCGCGCGGTCTCGGGCTCCATGCCAGCAGCCGGGTCCTCGTCGCCCTCGTCGAAAAGGCCGGCATCGGACGCGAAGAGGCCTACGCCATCGTCCAGCGGGCCGCCCTACGCGCGGCCGACGAGCGCGCCCACCTTCGCGAGCTGCTGGCGACCGACCCGGCCGTCGCCCAGCGACTGTCGCTGACCGATCTCGACGCCTGCTTCGACGAATCGACGTTCCTGCGCAACGCACACACGGTGATCGCCCGCCTGGACGCGCTGGTGCCCCCGCCGGTCGCCCCGTCGGCGCCCCGAGAGGTGAGCGATGCTGACCGCTGACCGGTTCCTGCGGTCGGGCAAGGTCCGCGAGTTGTACGGGCTGCCCGACGGTCGCCTGGTGCTGGTCGCGTCGGATCGGATCAGCGCCTTCGACGTGGTCCTGCCGACCGACATCCCGGACAAGGGCCGCGTGCTGACCGGGCTGTCCCGGTTCTGGTTCGCCGAGACAGCCGACATCGTCGCCAATCACCTGCTGGCGACCGACCTGCCCGACGAGCCCGACCTCCGCGGGCGGGTGATGGTCTGCCGACCGACCGAGGTCCTGCCCATCGAGGCGGTCGTTCGCGGCTACCTCGCGGGCTCCGGCTGGAAGGAGTACCGCGCAGCCGGCGCGGTCTGTGGGGTGCGGCTGCCGGCCGGCCTGCAGGAAAGCGATCGGCTGCCGGAGCCGATCTTCACGCCGGCGACGAAAGCGGATCAGGGCGAACACGACCAGAACATCGACCTGGCGACGATGGCCGATATCGTCGGGCCGGCGCTGGCCGAGCGCGTCCGCGATCTGGCCCTGCGGCTGTATCGCCACGCGGCGACCGTGACGGAGACCGCGGGGATCATCCTCGCCGACACGAAGTTCGAGTTCGGCATCGATCGGGCCAGCGGCGAGCTGCTCCTCATCGACGAGGCGCTGACCCCGGACTCGTCACGGTTCTGGGACACCGCGACCTACGTGCCGGGTGCGCCGCAGGCGAGCTTCGACAAGCAGTTCGTACGCGACTGGCTCGAGGCCCAGCCATGGGACAAGACGGCACCGGGCCCGGCTCTGCCGCCGGACATCGTCACGGGTACCCGGGCCCGCTACATCGAGGCCTACGAGCGGATCACCGGGGCCAGCTTCGAGCGGTATCTCACGGAGGACGTCATCGCCCGATGAGCAGCCATCGCTTTGCCGTCAACGTCACCCCGAAGCCGGGGATCCTCGACCCCCAGGGCCGGGCCGTCGAAGGCAGCCTCGGTCACCTCGGGATCGACGGGGTGACTGGTGTGCGGGTCGGCCGGCGGGTCGAGTTGACGGTCGAGGCCGACTCGGCCGCGTCGGCGCGTACGGTCGTCGAGCGCCTGGCCGGCGAGCTCCTGGCGAACCCGCTGATCGAGGCCTACGCCATCGAACCCGTCGGCGAGGCGTCGTCGCTGGTCGGGGAGTCGGCCTGATGGTCCGGGTCGGCGTCGTCGTCTTTCCGGGCAGCAACTGCGATCGAGACACGGTCCGTGCTCTCGCCAACGCCGGCGCCGAGCCGGTCGAGCTCTGGCACGAGCAGGCCTCGCTCGACGGCGTCGCGGCGGTCATCCTGCCGGGTGGCTTCGCGTACGGGGACTACCTGCGCGCGGGCGTCATCGCGCGGTTCAGTCCGGTGATGCGATCGGTGGCGGCCTTCGCCTTGAAGGGCGGACTGGTCCTGGGGATCTGCAACGGATTCCAGGTCCTGGCCGAGGCTGGCCTCGTGCCGGGCGCCCTGCTGCGCAACCGCGGCCTGCGCTTCCTGGGGCGCGACGTCACGATCGCGGCCGAGCGGCTCGACACCCCCTTCACGCATGCGCTCGCAGCGGCGGGTCGACCGTTGCGCATGCCGATCGCCCACGGCGAGGGCTGCTACTTCGCCGACGAGGCGACGCTCGACCAGCTCGAGCGCGACCACGGGGTGCTGTTCCGATACGTCGACCCCCTCGGGACGTCGGCCGCGGACGACGACCGGGCGGCCAACCCGAACGGCTCCCTGCGGGCCATCGCCGGCGTCCTCGACGCGCGCGGCACGGTCGCTGGACTCATGCCGCACCCGGAGCGCGCCGCGGAGTCGATCCTCGGCTCCGACGACGGGGCTGGCATCATCCGCTCCCTGGTCGAGAGCGCCGCGCGTGCCGCCAACGACGCCACCGTCCTCGTCGGCGTGCGATGACCGTGGCCGAGCGGACGACCGGGCCGGCCGAGCCCGTCGAGTCACTCCACCGGCGCCTGGGACTGACCGACGACGAGCTGGTCGCGATCCGCGATCGACTGGGCGGACGCGCGCCGAACGAGCTCGAGCTGGCGATGTTCAGCGTCATGTGGAGCGAGCACTGCTCGTACAAGAGCTCGAAGCCGCTGCTCGGGACGTTGCCGACCGCCGGTGAAGGCGTGGTCGCCGGACCCGGCGAGAACGCCGGCGTCATCTCGATCGGTGACGGGCTGGCGGTCGCGTTCAAGATCGAGTCGCACAACCATCCATCGGCGGTCGAGCCGTACCAGGGCGCGGCGACCGGCGTCGGCGGGATCCTGCGCGACATCTTCACGATGGGAGCGCGGCCGATCGCGATCCTCGATGCGCTGCGGTTCGGGGAGCCCGGCTCCGCCCGGACCCGCCATCTGGTCGACGGTGTCGTCCGGGGGGTCGGTGGCTACGGGAACTGCGTCGGGGTGCCGACGGTCGGCGGGGAACTCGTCTTCGACCCGTCGTACCAAGGCAACCCGCTCGTCAACGTGATGGCGATCGGACTCCTCGAGGAGGACCGACTCACGCTGGCCACCGCTCCGGGTGTCGGCAACCTCGTGGTCCTGTTCGGCTCGACGACGGGTCGGGACGGGATCGGTGGCGCGTCGGTCCTGGCGAGCGCGACGTTCACCGACGATGATCCGTCGAAGCGGCCATCGGTCCAGGTCGGCGATCCCTTCGCCGAGAAGCTCCTGATTGAGGCGTCCCTGGAACTGATCGGCCGAGGCCTCGTGGTCGGTCTGCAGGATCTCGGCGCGGGCGGTATCACCTGCGCGACGTCCGAGACGGCCGATCGCGCCGGCACAGGCATCGCCGTGGACCTCGACGCGATCCCGCGACGAGAACCTGGCATGGCGCCATTCGACGTGATGATCTCCGAATCGCAGGAGCGGATGTGCGCGATCGTCAGGCCCGACCGCTGGGACGAGGTGCGCGAGGTGTGCCAGCGCTGGGGGCTGCCGGTCGCAGTCATCGGGCGGGTGACCGACGACGGGGACATCGCGGTGTCCAGCGCCGGCAGCGAGATCGCCCGCGTGCCCGCGGCGGCCCTGACCAGCGATGCCATCGTCCACACACGGATCGCCCGAGCCCCCGAGCATCGGCGGCTGGCGCCCGCACCGGGCGTTCCGCTCGATCCGAGCGACCGACTGCCAGAACGCGGCATGGATCCGGCGGCCGTCCTGTTGGCGCTGCTCGGATCGCCGAACCTCGCCTCGCGACGGGCCGTCTACGAGCAGTACGATTCCACCGTCGGCGCTGACACGATCGCCGGTCCGGGACGGGGTGCGGCGGTCATCCGGGTCGAGGGCACGACCAAGGCGCTCGTGGCGACGACCGACGGCAACCAGGCGATCGGACTCGCAGATCCCTATCTGGGCGCGGCCATGAGCGTCGCCGAGGCTACCCGGAACGTCAGCATCACGGGGGCGCGGCCACTCGGCGTGACGAACTGTCTCAACTACGGCGACCCGACTCGACCTGAAGCCTTCTGGCAGCTCGTCGAGGGGGTCCGCGGGCTCGGCGACGCATGCCGCGCGCTCGGTGTGCCGGTCACCGGCGGCAACGTGTCGCTCTATAACGAGTCGTCTGACGGCGCGATCGCGCCGACGCCCGAGATCGGAGTGGTCGGTCTGATCGACGACACATCGACGCTGGTCGGGCCCGCCGTCGTCGCGGACGGCGACGTGATCGTCCTGCTCGGCGAGCCGACGCCTGGACTCACGGGCTCGGCCTATGCCGCTCTGGCAGGGACCGCCGCGGAGGATGGCCATCCCGGCCTCGACCTCGGGCGCGAGGCGGCCGTGCAGGCGTGCGTCCGCGAGGCGATCGGGCGCGGTCTGGTGAGCGCCGCCCAGGACGTCTCGGGCGGCGGGCTGGCGGTGGCCCTGGCCGAGATGGCGATGTGGGGCGACCGCGGCGCCGAGGTCCGGCTGCCGTCGGCGATGTCGCCCGCGGTCGAGCTGTTCGGTGAGAGCCCGTCACGGATCGTCGCGACGACGCCGGCCCGGTTCGCGCCCGCCCTCGTGCTCCTCGCGCGCCAGCACGGCCTGCCGGTCGATGTGCTCGGCACCGTCGGCGGCGACCGTCTCCGGATCGAGCTGATCGGGGCCGGAGCAACGGGTGCGAGCGAGGAGCGTGGCAGCACCATCGCCGACGCCCTCGAGGTGCCCGTCAGCGCGCTCCGCCACGCCTGGGACGCCGGTCTGCCGCGCGCCCTCGGCTGGGAGGGCTGACCGATGTGCGGCGTATTCGGGGCGGTCATCCCCGACGGCGAGCCGACGGAGGCCGCGGCGATCGCGACGCTGGGCCTGTTCGCGCTCCAGCATCGCGGCCAGGAATCGGCTGGCATCGCCGTCAGCGACGGCGAGCAGCTGATGCTCTACAAGGACCTCGGGATGATCGGCTCGGTACTGGACGAACGCCGACTGCCGAGCCTGCGCGGGCATTTGGCGATCGCCCATTGCCGCTACTCGACCACGGGCTCGACCGTCTGGGAGAACGCCCAGCCGACGTACCGCCAGGGACCGCGCCGGGCGATCGCCATCGGCCACAACGGCAACCTCGTCAACACGCGGGAGCTCCTGGGGCAGCTGGCCGGAGGTCGCGCGCGTCTGCCGGCTTCGACTGACACCGAGCTGCTGACCGCGCTCCTCGCCGACGAACCGGCCGCCGACACCGTCGCGGCGCTCCTCGCCGTCCTGCCCCGCGTCCGTGGCGCGTACAGCCTGGTCGTGCTCGACGATCGGCGGGTCATCGGCGTCCGCGACCCGCACGGATTCCGGCCGCTCGTACTCGGCCGCCTGCCTGCGTCCGCCCGTGCGGTGGGCGGCCCGAACGACGGGCGGCTCTGGACCGACGACGCGACGGGCTGGTGCCTCTCGTCCGAAACGGCCAGCCTCGACATCGTCGGGGCGGAGTACGTGCGGGATGTCGAGCCCGGCGAGATCGTGGTGCTCGAAGCGGGCCAGGAGCCGCGCTCCGTGCGGTTCGCCGAGCCGACGCCGGCGTTGTGCGTGTTCGAGCTGATCTACTTCGCTCGCCCCGATTCGTACATGGAAGGGCGGAACCTGTACGAGGCTCGACGGCGGATGGGCGAGCAGCTGGCGGGCGAACACCCGATCGACGCCGATCTCGTCATCCCGGTCCCGGACACGGGCGCCCCGGCCGCCGCCGGCTACGCGGAAGCCAGCGGACTGCCATATCGCGAGGGCATGTACCGCAACCGCTACGCCGGACGGACGTTCATCCAGCCGTCGCAGGGGATGCGTCACCGGGGCGTGACGATCAAGCTCAACCCGCTCCGCGAGGTCGTCGCCGGCAAGCGGCTCATCGTGGTCGACGATTCGATCGTCCGCGGCACGACGACCAAGCGCATCGTCGAGCTGCTGCGGAAGGCCGGCGCGCGCGAGGTCCACGTCCGGATCAGTGCTCCGCCGATCTACCACCCGTGCTTCTACGGCATCGACACGTCGGTCGAGACCGAGCTCATCGCCGCGACCCACACGGTCGACGAGACCCGGGCATTCATCGGGGCCGACTCCCTCGGCTACCTGTCGATCCGCGGCGTCCTTGCCGCCCTGGACCTGCCGTACGAGCGCTTCTGCTTCGCCTGTTTCGATGGCCGCTACCCCGAGCCCGTCCCCTACGACGCCTCGAGCCGGAAGTTCATCCTCGAAGAACTGGCCGCCACCGCTCGTGACTGACCGGCGTTCCGCCTACCGGCAGGCCGGCGTCGACGTCGATGCCGGCGAGCGCGCCGTCGAGCTCATGCGCACCCATGTGGACTCGACGCGGCGACCCGAGGTGGTCGGTGGACTAGGAGGGTTCGGCGGCGCCTTCTCGATCCCGTCGGGGTACCGGGAACCGTTGCTCATCGCCTCGACCGACGGGGTGGGGACGAAGACCGCGATCGCGGCGGCCGTCGGCCGGTTCGACACGATCGGCATCGATCTCGTCGCGATGTGCGCCGACGACGTCGTGTGTACCGGCGCCGAGCCCCTCGCCTTCCTCGACTACGTGGCGGTCGGCCGGCTTGATCCGGTCGAGGTCGCCGAGCTGGTCGGCAGCGTGGCCGCCGGCTGCCGCGCGGCGGGAGCGGCCCTGGTCGGCGGGGAGACGGCCGAGCATCCCGGGCTGATGGAGGCCGACGAGTTCGACCTCGCCGGTTGCTGCATCGGCGTCGTCGAGCGGTCGCGGGTGATCGACGGATCGGCGGCACGGGTCGGGGACGCGATCGTCGGCCTGAGCGCGTCGGGATTGCATGCCAATGGCTATTCGCTGGTCCGGGCGCTGATCGCCGAGTGGGGCCTGGACCTGGCCGAGCCCTACCAGGCACGCCTTCGGCGGACCCTGGGCGACGGTCCGACGGACAGGCTGTTGGCGGCGGCGCCCCAGGAAGCGATGGCCACCCTGGGGGAGGTGCTGCTGACCCCGACCGTGGTCTATGCGCGGGCCGTACTGGCCGCGAGGACCGCGGTCGGTGCCGCCGGGCTGCACGATCTCCATGGCGCCGCGCACATCACCGGCGGCGGGCTGCCCGGCAACGTGCCCCGAGCGCTGTCGGAGGGTCTGGCGGCCAGGCTCGACCCGGGCCGCTGGTCGATGCCGTCGGTCATGCGCCTGTTCGGGGCGCTGGGTGGGCTCGACGATGTCGAGCTGCGAGCGACGTTCAACGGTGGCCTCGGGATGATCGTCGTGCTGCCGCCGGCAGCCATCGGGACCGCGCTGCGCTCGTTCGAGGCGTCCAGGGTGGCGGCCACCGTCGTCGGCGAGGTGGTCGAGGCATCCGGATCCGCCGGGCGCTACGTCGAGGGCGCCCTGGAGTCGATCGCGTGACAGGGATCGCCGTCGCCGTCTCGGGCGGCGGCTCCAACCTGCGCGCCTTGGCGGCCGCCGCGACGCGGGGCGAGCTCGGCGGGGAGATCACGCTGGTGGTCGCCGATCGGCCATGCCCCGCCCTCGAATGGGCGGCGGAGCAGGGGATCGACACGGCGCTCGTCCCGGGCGGCGATGACGAGACCCTCGCTTCGACGCTGACGAGCGTCGTGGCGGACGTCGTCGTGCTGGCCGGCTACATGCGCCTGGTCGGGCCCCGGGTCCTCGAGGCCTTCGAGGGACGGATCCTCAACACGCACCCGAGCCTGCTCCCGGCCTTTCCCGGAGCCCACGCGATCCGCGACGCATTGGCCCATGGCGTGACCGTGACCGGCGCCACGATCCACTTCGTGGATGCGCATCTCGACGGCGGCCCGATCATCGTCCAGGAAGCGGTCCCCATCCTGCCCGGCGACGACGAGGCGTCTCTGCGAGCGAGGATCCAGGAGGTGGAGCATCGCTTGCTGCCGCGTGCGGTCGCGCTGCTGCTGGCGGGGGCGCTCACGGTGCGGGTGGACGGCCGGCACGTCGACCTGGACGCCGACCGGGCGGACACCGCGCTCCCGTCCCTTCGCCGCGCCCTCCTGTCGGTATCGGACAAGACCGGCGTGGCCGAGTTCGGCCGCGGTCTGGTCGCCCGCGGGTTCGAGCTCGTATCGACCGGGGGCACGGCGCGGACGCTCCGGGATGCCGGATTGGCGGTCACCGATGTTGCCTCGGTCACGGGCAGCCCCGAGATGCTGGATGGGCGGGTCAAGACGCTCCATCCGCGGATCCACGGCGGGCTGCTCGCCGATCGCCGGTCGGCGGACCACCGCCGGCAGCTCGTCGAAGCCTGGATTGCTCCGTTCGAGCTCGTCGTCGTCAACCTCTATCCGTTCGCGCAGGCGCTCGAGCGTCCGGGGATCACCCTCGACGAGCTCGTCGAGGAGATCGACATCGGCGGCCCGTCGATGGTCCGGGCCGCGGCCAAGAACCATGCCAACGTGGCGATCGTGACCTCCCCGACCCGCTATGACGACGTCCTGGCGGCCATCGACGCCGACGGGGAGGTCGGGCCGACCCTGCGTCGCGAGCTGGCACTCGATGCGTTCCGCCACACCGCGGCCTACGACGCCCGCATCGCGGCGGAGCTGCCGGGCCGGTTCGCGGTGGCCGGGCTGCTCGACGTGCCGGAGGACCCATACCCCGGCACGCTCACGCTGGCCCTCGAGAAGGTCGAGACGTTGCGCTACGGCGAGAACCCGCATCAACCGGCGGCGCGCTATCGGCGGCCGGGAGCGACGCTGGCCGACGGCCCGTTCGCGGTCGATCGTTCGCCGCTGCAGGGGAAGCCGCTGTCGTACAACAACGTGCTCGACGCCGCGGCCGCGTCCGCCCTGGGCCGAGCCATGCGCGGACCCGCCGTGGTCATCGTCAAGCACACCAACCCGTGCGGGGCGGCGGAGCGAACGACCCTCGCCGATGGGTGGGCCGCGGCCCTTGAGGCCGACCCGGTCAGTGCCTTCGGTGGCGTGGTGGCGCTGACCCGTGAGGTCGATCGGCCGATGGCCGAGGCACTGACCTCGATCTTCCTCGAGATCGTCGTCGCCCCCGCGTACAGCGAGGATGCGCTCGCGGTGTTCGGGGCGCGGCCCAACCTGCGGGTGCTCCTTGACGAGGCACTCGCATCGGACGAGCCTCGGTCGCCCGACGCGATCGATCCGACCGGGTCGATCCGCACTGCGGGCGGTGCGGTCCTGATCACCGCCCCGGACGTCGTGAGCGACGATCCCGCGAGCTGGACGTGCGTGACCCGCCGCGCCCCGACCGGCGCGGAGCGCATCGATCTCGACCTTGCCTGGCGGCTGTCCCGCGGCGTCACTTCGAACGCCATCGTGCTCGTCCGCGACCGACGGCTGGTCGGGATCGGGAGCGGGCAGACGTCCCGGGTCGATGCCGCCCGGCAGGCCGTCGCAAAGGCCAGGGCGATGCTCGGTCCGAGCTCGACCGTCGGCGCAGTCTGCGCGAGCGATGCGTTCTTTCCGTTCCCCGACGCGATCGAGGCCTGCCTGGAGGCGGAGGTTCGGGCATTCGTCCAGCCCGGCGGCTCGGTCCGCGATGCGGAGTCGACCGCGATCGTCGATGCGGCCGACGCTACGATGCTGCTGACCGGGGTGCGCCACTTCCGGCACTGATCGGCGCGGTCAACGAGGGGTTCCTGCGATGCGGGTGCTGGCGGCCTACCGCGACCTGATCGGCAACCGGCCGCTGAGCCGGCTGCTGGGCGGCGAGTTCGTGAGCGCCATCGGCGACTGGCTGTACCTCGTCGCCCTGCTGGTCGTGATCTACGAGAAGACCGGTGACCCGGTCATCCTGGGCGCGTTCGCCGCCCTTCGCGGAGTGCCATACATCCTGTTGTCGCTCGTCGCAGGGGTCGTGGCCGATCGAGTCGACCGTCGAATGCTGCTGCTGGTGACCGACCTCGCGCGCGGCGCCTGCATGCTCGCGATGACGCTGATCCTCGTGCTCGACGGTCCCATCGTGGTGCTGATGGCCCTGGCCATCCTGGCCGCATGCTTTTCGACGTTCTTCTACCCGGCCATCGGCGCGTACGTGCCCAACCTCGTTCGCGATGAGCGCCAGCTCGGGCCCGCCAACAGCGCCTGGGCCAGCCTCGACAACCTCGGCTTCGTCGTCGGACCAGCGCTGGGCGGGCTGCTCGTGGCGCTCGGCGGCACGACGCTCGCCTTCCTGATCAATGCGGCGACCTTCCTCGTCATCGCCGCGATCCTGTGGGGACTGCCGCCATCCTCGAACGTGGCCGCGCCGACGGGATCCGCGTCGACCGGATCGGCCGCGGTGGACGCGCCCGGTCAAGTGGCCCCGAGGTCGACCTCGCGCCGGCCGCTCGTCGGCCTCGCCGTGCTGCGCGTCGTCGATTACCTCATCTTCGGCGGCATCGGGACGTTGACCGTGATCCTGGCCACCGACATCCTGCGGGTGGGTCCGGACGCCACCGGTTACCTCAACGCGGCCATCGGGATCGGTGGCGTGGCGGGTGCGGTCGTCGCGGCGGGGCTCGTGCTCCGGCGGAGCCTCCGGATCCCGGTGATCGCCGGCGCCATCGTCGTCGCGCTCGGGTCAGCCTTGACGGGCCTGGCGCCGGTCCTCGTGGCGGCCATGGCCGCGATCGTGCTCGTGTCGGGCGGCCACTTCGTCCTCGAGGTCATCGCCGCCACGATCATGCAACGGGTGACCACCGATGCGATGCGTGGCCGGGCAGTCGGGTCCCTGATGACGGTCAACGCGACGGCGGAGGCTGCCGGGTCGTTCGCGGTGCCGGTCCTCGTCACATCGCTCGGCGCCGCGGCCGTGCTCGGAGGCGCGGGCATCGTCCTGCTGGTGGCGTGCGGCGTCGGGCTCCTGTTGATCGGGGCATCGGTCTCGCGAGCCCCGAGCGCCGTCGAGGCCACGGTAGCCCGCGTGCTGCGCCTGCCACTGTTCGCCGGCGTGTCGAACGCGGCGGTCGAGCAGTCGCTGGACCGCTTCGTGGCACACCCGATCGCGGCCGGCGAGGTCGTGGTCAGGCAGGGCGAGCCGGCCGACCATTTCTACGTGATCCAGGCCGGCGCCTTCGCCGTCACCCAGTCCGGCGCCGATGGGGTCGTCCGCGAGCTCCGCCGCCTGGGGCCGGACGACGTCTTCGGCGAGCTTGGCCTCCTTCACGGCGCGCCGCGCAGTGCGACCGTGACCGCCGAGACCGACGGCGTACTGCTCGTGCTCGATGGACGCGACTTCCTCGACCTCGTCGGCCGCGGTCCGACCGTCCGAGGTCGGCTCCTCGAACGCTACGGGCGCGAGGCGGCGCTCGCTCCTGAGCCCGCCGGCGACTAGACGCTGTCGGAGCGAGCCGGTCGGTCGGGTACCATCGCGCTCCCATGGGCGACCGACCCCGCTTCTACCTGACCACCGCCATCGCCTACGCCAACAACAAGCCTGGTCTGCACACCCTGTACGAGGTGATCGGCGCGGACGTCGTGGCGCGCTGGCATCGGATGAAGGGCGACGACACGCGCTTCCTGA
The DNA here is from genome assembly GCA_035688805.1 of Candidatus Limnocylindrales bacterium. Taxonomy (GTDB): domain Bacteria; phylum Chloroflexota; class Limnocylindria; order Limnocylindrales; family CSP1-4; genus SPCO01. The sequence continues at coordinate 1,654 of DASSMQ010000009.1, read as the reverse complement.
CCGGCACCGACGAACACTCGATCAACATCGCCCAGTCGGCGGTCGACGAGGGTCGCTCGGCACGAGCCTTCGTCGATGAGAAGGTCGGCTTCTTCCATGAGGCCGAGGACGCTCTCGCGATCGCCCCGGACCGGTTCATCCGGACGACCGACCCCGACCACATGCGGGCGGCCCAGGAGATGGTCCGGCGCGCCTACGCGAACGGCGATATCTACCTCGGGACCTATGAAGGGTGGTACTGCCCCAACGAGGGGTTCCGCACCGCGACCGATGTGATCGAGACCGCCCGTGGCACGATCTGCCCGAACCATCCGGACGTGCCCCTGCAGTGGCTCACCGAGCGCAACTGGTTCTTCCGCCTGTCGGCCTACCAGGAGCGGCTGGAGCGCCATTTCGCCGAGCACCCCGACTTCGTCCAGCCCGAGTTCCGCCGCAACGAGATGCTCGGGTTCATCCGTGGGGGCCTCGAGGACTTCTCGATCTCGCGCGAGCGGACGCCAGGCGGCTGGGGCATCCCGTTCCCGATCGCGGAGAACGGCGAGACGTCGGAGCGCGAGGACGGTTCGTGGGATCCGGAGGCCGGCGTCATCTACGTCTGGTACGACGCGCTCATCAACTACATCACTGGCGCCGGTTTCCCGGACGACCCGGAGGCCTTCGAGCACTGGTGGCCGGCGGACCTCCACGTGATCGGCAAGGACATCGCCCGGTTCCACACGATCTTCTGGCCGGCGATGTTGTGGAGCGCGGGCCTGGAGGCGCCGCGGCGTGTCTGGGTCCATGGCTGGCTGCTGGCCGCGGGCGGCGAGCGGATGAGCAAGAGCCGCGGCAACTTCCTCGACCCCAACGACTTCGTGGCGGCATTCGGGACGGACGGCGCGCGATATGTGGTGCTGCGCGAGGTCCCATTCGACCGGGATGCCGAGGTGTCGTGGGACTCGTTCGTTCGCCGCTACAACGCCGACCTCGCCAACGACTTCGGCAACTTGGTGAATCGGACGGTGTCGATGACGAATCGGTATCTGGCGGGCGAGCGGCCCGCGCCGACCGACGGCATGCCCGAGTCCCGAACCGCCGTGGACACCGTGATCCGGCGCTATGGGGACCTATTGGAAGGTTGCCAGCTCCACGCCGCCCTAGAAACGCTGTGGCTACTCGTGGGGATGGCGAACCAGCGCGTCGATGCCGACAAGCCGTGGGAGCTCGCCAAGGCCGCGAAGCAAGGGGACGATGCCGCCGCGGCGGAGTTGCGTGCCACGCTCGGGGACCTGATCGAGATCTGTCGCATCGTCGGTCTCGCCGTCGCCCCCTACATGCCGACCATCGCCGGCCGGGTCATGGGGCAGCTCGGCTTCGCGTACGACTACGGCGCCGATGGCAACGGCGGGCCGCCGATCCTCGATGAGTTGCGATGGGGGTCGCACGCAGGCGAAGCCGGTCGCGTCGCGGCGCCCGAACCCCTGTTCCCGAGACTGGAGGTCGAGGACGCCCTCGAGGCCTAGGTAGGCGGGATCGATCACCCGGAGTGATCGATCCTCGCCCGAACCGGGCCGTCGGGCCACCGGACGGCCCGAGCGCCCCCGAACGATCACCCGGAGTGATCGATCCTCGCCCGAACCGAGCCGTCGGGCCACCGGACGGCCCGAGCGCCCTC
>DASSMQ010000008.1:0-6509 GCA_035688805.1 Candidatus Limnocylindrales bacterium | reverse complement strand
CCGGTGCGCGCCAGGGTCATGGCCGCGCTCGCAAGCGCCTACATGCTGCGCGGCGATCATCCGACCGCGATCGCCAATGCGAAAGAAGCGATCGAGGTCGCCAGGGCAGCAGGTGCACGAGGCCCCGAGGCGCACGCGATGAACACCCTCGGGACGAGCACGGCCGCCAGCGGCGATTGCGCCCACGGCGTGGCGATCCTTCGGGAGGCGTTCGCGCGGACCAGGGAACTGCACGACGTGGATGACATCGGGCGGGGGTACGCCAACCTGAGCTCGATGCTGGCGATCTGCGGCGCGGCCGAGGAGGGCCTGGCCCTGGCGCTCGAGGGTGTCGCCTGGGCACGCAGCGTCGGGCTGTCGGATGGGTACGGCCGGTTCATCGGGAACAACGCCTGCAACGCCGCGACGCACCTGGGGCGCTGGGATGAGGCAGAGCGGTTGGCCGACGAAGCCTTTGCCGGGCACCCGGTCGGGGTGAATCGCCTCGCGCTGCTGGGCAACGCCGGGTCGCTGTTCGCGCGCCGCGGTCGGATGAAGGATGCGGAGCGGCTGCTCCAGGAGGGACGGGAGCTCGTCGAACCGCTCGAGGAATCGCAGATGTCGGGGTCGATCTTCGTCGGGCTCATCGAGGCGGCGCTGACCCAGGGGCGACCGGACGAGGCGACGGCGATCGCCGCCGACGGGGTGGCGCGGCTCCGTCGCATGGAGGATCGATCCTTCCTCGGCGAGTTGCTGGCGATGGCCGCACGATCCGAGGCAGACCGGGCAGAGCACGCCCGAGCGGCTCGGGACGACGGGGCAGCCGCTGCCGCTTCGAGCGCGGCTGCGGCCTATCGCGATCCGCTGGCGAGCTGGATGGCGGAGCCGGCGGGAGGTGGGGCATTCGCGGGCCTGATGGCCGCGGACGCGGCCGCGGCGGACGCGGAGGCCCGCCGGGCCGCGGGGATCGTCGACGTGGCGGCGTGGCAGGCCGCCATCGAAACGGCCGAGGCGTCGGGCTCGGCATGGCGCACGGCCTATGCCCGCTATCGGGCAGCGGAGGCGATGCTGCTCACGCGGGCTCCGCGGCGGGAAGCGGTGGCGGCGTTGTCGGTGGCATGGTCCAGCGCCGATGCCCTCGGCGCGGGTCCGCTGCGCGAGTGGATCGAGTCACTGGCGCGACGATCGCGCATCGAGCTCGCCACGACGGTCCAGGTCGGCGTGGCGCCCAAGGCCGATGAGGCGCCGGCCGCTCCCGAGCCCGATGACCACGGGCTGACCGCACGCGAGCGCGAGGTCCTCGGCCTTCTCGCGCAGGGCCACACCAATCGCCGCATCGGCGAACGCTTGTTCATCAGTGAGAGCACGGCCGGCGTCCACGTCTCGAACATCCTCGGCAAGCTGGGCGTCGCGTCGCGGACGGAGGCGGCGACCGTGGCCACCCGGCTCGGGCTCATCGACTGACTCCCTGGCGTCAGGTCCCCACCCGAGCGCTGCGCCGTTCCATCAGGACCACATCGCGCCAGCGCCCCACGCGATCCTGCCCCATCGCGCGCTGGACACCGACGCGACGGAAGCCGCACCGTCGGTGCAACGCGAGGCTGGCCCGGTTCTCGGCCATCACCCCGGCCAGGATGGTCCAGAAGCCGGCCGCCTCGGCGGCCGTGATGACGGTCTCGAGGAGGGCGCGCCCGACCCCCTGCCCGCGTGCGTCCGCCGCGACGTAAACGCTCTCCCAGGCGACTCCGCTGTAGACCCGCCGAGCCGAATACGCCGTCAGCGCGATCCAGCCGACCACGGGACCGGCCGATCCACGAAGGGCGACCAGGCGGCAGTCGTGGCGATGCGAGCGATCGAAATGGTCCCAGTCCGGTGCATCGCGCTCCAGCGTCGCGTCCCCGGTCGCGATGCCCTCGACGAAGATGCGCCGGACGTCCGGCCAGTCATCGGCGGTCATGGCGCGGATCCGGATGCCGCCGCGTGGGGTCATGTCGCCTATCCCCCGGGCCGTGCCACGACCGGCGTCCGCAACGATCCGAGCCGCTCGACGGCCAGGACCACGTCGTCGCCCGGCTCCAGGTACCGCCCGATCGTCGCGTCACGCACCTCGAGAAGACAACCCGTCCCGACGGTCCCGGACCCGAGCAGCTCGCCGGGTCGGAGGGTGACGTCGGCCGAGGCGCGCGCGGCGAGCTCGCCGAACCCATGGACCGCGTCCGACCACCGTCCACGCGACGTTTCGACACCGCCGACGGTCGCGGTCATCGTCAGGTCGAAGCCGTGGCCGGAACGGGCCGACGCGAGTTCGTCGGGTGTCACGAGCCACGGCCCGATGGTGGTGGCGAAGTCCTTACCCTTCGCTGGACCGAGCCGGACGGTCGTCTCGTCACGCTGCAGGTCCCGTGCAGACCAGTCGTTGAGGATGGTGTATCCGCCGATGGCCTCCTCGGCACGGTCGACCGGCAGGTCCCGGGCGGGCGTGTCGATCAGGGCCGCGATCTCGAGTTCGTAGTCGAGCTCGCTTGAGCCGCGTGGGGCCCAGACCGGCTCGTCGGGCCCGCGCATCTCGGACACATTCGAGAAGTAGAAGACCGCGAGCCGATACCACGCCTCTGGGATCTCCCCGCCGCGCCGAGCCCACACCGTCCCGACGTGGCCTTCGAAGCCGTAGCCGTCACGGAGCGAGCGGGGCTCGAGCAGCGGCATCCCGAAGCGGAGGTCCGTCCCGGCCTGGATGGCATCGTCCTCGTCGGGCTCCCCGCGGGCGACGAAGCCGTCGACGAGCTCGCCGAGTGCTGCCACGCGGAGCCCGCGGGCCAGGTGGTCGTCGAGCGTCGTCACCGGCCGCCGATAGAGCGCCGAATCATGGGCGAGGGCCGGCCGGGCAGCGACGGCACGCCGTCGGGCGACGTCGAGGTCGAGCCAGTGGATGGGCTCAGGCTCGAGCGCCGCGACGAGCCGCCACGGTGCCCCGCTCGGGGCGTGGCGCTCGCGGACATGGGCCAGGCGCATCGACTTCAGCGCCGGCTGAAGCGAAGGGGCACGCCGCCGCCCAGCAGCAAGCGGCCGTCTGACTCGATGGCCCATGTCGACACCGTCTCGAGGGCGGCCAGGTAATCCGCTTCGATCACGCTGGCCGGTGGCGGGCAACCGATCTCGGTGGCTGCGAGGGGACCGAGACGGAGCCGCGGGCCGTCGGTCGTATACGTACCAGAGAACGTGTTACAGGTCGAGTACCCCGTCACCCGGCCGTCGGTCGTGAACTGGATGGTCGGGACGAGGTGGGCGAGGTCCGCCGTCGGCCCGAGCTCCACCAGGTTCCAGGCCGTGCCGGCAAGACCCTCGCCGCTGGCCGCGGGTGACGGCGAGGCGGCGACGCCCGGTCGAGCTTCGATGCGATCGACGCCGGTCAGTTCGAGGGTCCCGTTCTCGGCGAGGCGCCATGTGGTGGCCCGGTCGAGGGCGTCGAAGAACGCCCTCTCCTGCGTGTCGTGGGCCCCTTCGCACTGCATCTTGGTCGACCCGAACGCGCCGATGCTGATGTGGTCGCGATCGGTGTGGAAGGTGGCTGAATACTCGTTGCAGCCACCGGTCCCGCTGACGATACCCTCAGGTCGGAATCGCATCGTCGGCTCACTGCCGGGGATCGTCCCCCCGCCGTTGATGGTCATCACGGTCCACGATGTGTCGGCCAGACCGCCGTTGGCCGTGTCCTCCTGCCCGAGCGAGCAGCCGGCGACCCCGGCGGCGAGCAACAGGAGAGATAGGGCGCTCGCCTTGCCGACCACTCAGAACGGCTTGAGCACCATCAGGAACAGGATCAGGACCAGCCCGCCGAACCCGACGGCCGCCAGGGGTCCGCTCGGATTGCGGGCCAGGATCGCCTCGAGCTCGGCCTGGCCGACCGGCACCGGATCGGGCGCGTCCTTCTTGGTCTGCTGGCTGCGGATCCCGACCGCCTCACGGAGCGTCGCGTAGTAGCGGGTGGCGATCAGGTACATCGCAACGGCGATCGCGATGAGCAGGACGAGCGCGGTCCAGATCCAGGCCCGCCCGAAATGGCTGCCGGCGATGCCCGCCCAGATGCCGCCGATCAGCAGCACCAGCAAGCCGACGTACACCCCGCTCAGGCTCGTGCCCATCAGGTCGAGCAGGGTCCGCACCCGCGCCGGGTCCCGCTCCTTGTCGAGCTGGAAACTCGACCACGCTCCGACCCCATGGGACATCACGAAGATGAACGCCCCCGCGATGTGGATGAACACGATCCACGGGTACAGGTCCACGCGCAGCCCTCCCTCACATGACCACTCGGCGCGGCGAAGGATACCGCGCCGTCGTGTGGATCTTGAGCCCTCGGCAACGCTGCGCGTCCATCGTGAGCAGATATTTCCAACGCTAGCGCTGCACCATCTACCAGAGGTGATGGAACGACGTCCCCCACGGACGTCCACGAGTGGCCAGCGGTGGATATCGATCTCGTCGAGGCGGCTCAGCGTGGCGACCAGGGTGCCTTCATGGACCTGGTGAACTCGCGCGGTGACCGCCTCTACTCGATCGCCCAACGGATCCTCCGCGACGTCGACCGGGCCGAGGATGCCCTGCAGGACGCGCTGGTGATCGCCTGGCGCGACCTGCCGAGCCTCCGCGATCCGGACCGGTTCGACGCGTGGGTCCACCGCCTGCTCACGAATGTCTGCATCGCCCAACCAGGGACTACCATGACGCCCGAAATCGCGTGATCATGCTGGACACCCCTGATCGCCACGTCATCGGGATCGCAGTCGGCTCGCTCTACTCGACAAAGTTCGCGGCGTTCCTCGCGGACGCGATGCCGATCGTCAACAGCTTCCAGTTCGACCTCGGACCGTCGCCGTCGCCGTCCTGACGACGCCGGGCGCGGGAGCCTCGACTACAGGTTCCCGCGCTTCGCCTGCTCGCGCTCGATCGCCTCGAACAGCGCCTTGAAGTTGCCGACGCCGAACCCGCGCGAGCCGTGCCGCTCGATGATCTCGAAGAAGAACGTCGGGCGATCCTGGACGGGCCGGGTGAAGATCTGGAGGAGGTAGCCCTCTTCGTCCCGGTCGGCCTCGATGCCCAGATCCTCGAGCGTGTCGATCGGGACGCCGACGTCACCGACACGGTCGGCGAGGGTCGCGTAGTACTCGTGCGGCAGGCCCAGGAACTCGACCCCGTTGTCGCGCAGGCGACGCACGGTCCCGACGATGTCCTCGGTGCGCAGCGCGATGTGCTGGCAGCCGGGCGATCGATACCAGTCGAGGTATTCCTGGATCTGGCTCTTCTTCTTGCCGGTGGCCGGCTCGTTGATCGGGAACTTGATCCGGCCGTTGCCGTTGGTCATGACCTTCGACATGAGCGCGCTGTAATCGGTGTGGATGACCTTGTCGTCGTAATGGATGAGCTGGGCGAAGCCCATGACGTCTCGGTAGAAGTCGACGAAGGCGTCCATCTGGCCGAGCTCGACGTTGCCGACGCAATGGTCGACCTCGAGCAGCGACAGGCCGCCGGCTGCGGCCGCGGTCGACTTGACCTTCCGGTAGTCAGGCGCGAATGCCCCGTGATAGTCGGCGCGATCGACGAACGAATGGAGCACCTCGCCGTAGGTCCGGATCGCGGATCGGCGCAGCACCCCATCCTCGCCACCGTCGATCTCGGTCGGCTCCATCGCCGAGACCGCGCCTCGAGCGGTCGTCTCGCGCCACGCCGACTCGACGTCGGCCACGCGGAAGGCGATGTCGTGGACGCCATCGCCGTGCTCGCGCACGTGGTCGGCGATCTCCCCGTCCGGCGTGAGGGGCGCCGTGAACACGAACCGGATGTCGTTCTGGACCATGACGTAGCTCGCGCGATCGCGGACCTTCGTCTCCAGGCCGCTGAACGCGACCGGGGTGAAGCCCCAGAGCGCGCGGTAGTACGCGGCCGCCTGCCGGGCATTGCCGACCCAGAACTCGACATGATCCATGCCGTCGAGCGGCAGGAAGTCGGCCGCCTTGGCGTAGGCGTCCGCATCGACCCGAGCGCCCGCCTGGTTGGCGGCGCCGCGGGAGAGCGTTTCGGTCATGGCTCGATCTCCGCTGCAGGCGGGCCGGCCTCGGTCGACGCGGCGGGCCGGGGCGTTGGTCAGTGCCGTCCATCGTACGCCGGCCGTGCCACACTGCCGCCATGACGAACGACCTCGATCGACTCGCAGCGGCCCGACAGGGCTATGCCCGGCTTGCACCACGGCTGGCTGCCGGCGAGCCCTGGGCCTTGGCCGACGACTACGGGACGGGGCCCGAAGCGTCGTGGGGTCCGCGGGAAGTGCTCGCCCACGTCGAGGAGATGCTGCCCTTCTGGCTCGGTGAGCTCGAGCGGGTCGTCGATGGCCCGGGCGCGGGCGACGCCGGCGGTCCGGTGCCGTTCGGGCGGACCGCCGATGACCCGGTCCGGATCGGGATCCTTGCCCGCGACCGGACCCTCCCACTGCGGGTCCTGCTCGGACGCATCGACGCCGGCCTGCGCGACTGGTCCGA
>DASSMQ010000007.1:0-14395 GCA_035688805.1 Candidatus Limnocylindrales bacterium | reverse complement strand
ACTTGAGAGGAGTTGCTCCTAGTACGAGAGGACCGGAGTGAACGAACCGCTGGTGTGCCAGTTGTCCCGCCAGGGGCACCGCTGGGTAGCTATGTTCGGTCGGGATAAGCGCTGAAAGCATCTAAGTGCGAAGCTCGCCTCAAGATGAGGTTCCCCACCGGGTTAACCGGGTAAGACCGCAGGGAGACCACCTGTTATATAGGCCGCATGTGGAAGTCCGGTGACGGATGCAGCTGAGCGGTCCTAACGGTCGAGGGCTTGACCACTTTCCAGCACCTGACCAGGGGTCGGTGGCTGGGGATCGTGATCGTTCTCCATTGACTACACGAGATCCGAAGATCCATTCCGGCGCCCCGCCGGTCGTCATGACCGAGCGTTGAGCCGCTGCCGAGACCATCCAGACGCAACGAATCCCGGTGACCCTAGCGGAGAGGCCACACCCGTTCCCATCCCGAACACGGAAGTTAAGCTCTCCAGCGCCGAAGATACTGAGAGGGCAGCCTTTCGGGAAAATAGGTCGTCGCCGGGATCTTTGCGTTTCCGGGGGGAAACGAGCCCGTTGGAGTCCGATCGATGAGCGGGTATCCTCGCCTCCGATGACCGCGTCCGGGACTTCGCGCGCCCTCCCCATGATTGCCGCCGTTTCGGCGTCGGCTGGCGTGTGCCCCTATCTCCTGGCGGCCGACGGCAGCTGGCGCGCCTCGGGAACCTCGCGCGACCATCGGTGCACCGCGGTGGCACCCGGCGCGATCGTGGCGCCAGCCAAGCAGCGGCGTCTGTGTCTCGTCGCTGATCACGAGTCGTGCAGCACCTACCTTGCGGCCGCGAACGGGGATGTCACCGACCCGAACGCCAGGCCGCGCCGTCCGTCGCTGCGACGGCCGGTGGCGCGAACGACGCCGTTGGTCCTCGACCACCCCCGGTTCGACATCCCGAGCCCATCGTTCTCCGTCCGCGGTGTGGGCCAAGGTGGCCTGGTCGCCATCATGGTCATCGCGTTCGGTGCGGTCGCGATCACGCGATTCGGCGGGCCGGCCGTCGGTCCGACCGTGGTCGCCGCCCCGAGTGGCAGCCCGGCGGCGCATGGTTCGCCGGCAGCGACCGGCGCCGCGCCGACCGCGACCCCAGCCCAGCCGACGCGCACCCTGGTCCCGTCCGACGTCCAGCCTTCACCGACCCCTCGTCGCACGGCCCAGCCCCCGACGCAGGCCGGCGGCGGGTCCTACACGGTCAAGAGCGGGGACACCTTGAGCGGCATCGCCGCCAAGAACGGCACGACCTGGAAGGCGCTCGCCCAGCTCAACCAGATCAAGGATCCCAAGAAGATCCGAGTCGGCCAGGTCCTCCGACTGCCCTGAACCCCGCCGGTCAGCGCTGGCAGCCCCGGCAATAGGACGTCACGAATCCGCCCGCTTTGACCTCGGTGATCCGGGTGCCGCAGCGTGGGCACGGTTGTCCGCCCTTCATGTGGACCGCGAGGAAGTCTCGCACCTGCGTCTCGAACGTGGGCGGGACTCGCTCACGCAACACCTCGATGGCCTGCTCGACGGTGGTCCGCACTCCCGCATAGAGGGCGTCCACTTCTTCCGCGGCAAGGGTGGCGCGCTTCCGGAACGGAAGGAGGCGGGCGGCGTGGAGCGCTTCGTCGCTGTAGGCATTGCCAAGGCCGGCGACGAACGCCTGGTTCCTCAGCAGGTTCTTGAGCTCTCCCGGATGCCGCCGGATGCGCTCGCGCCAGACCTCGATCGTGAGCGCAGGGTCATCGACCTCAGGCCCGATCTCATCCGGCCCGAGTCCCGGCACGGCTCGCTCGACTCCCTGCGGCAGCAGGTACACCTTGCCCATCTGCGTCGGGTCCCGATACCGGATCTCCGGTTCGGCGTCCTGGGGCGGCAGCCAGGCTGCCCCGCGTGTCCAGGCCGCGCCGCCGGGCCGGTCCACGGAGGCAGGACCGAAGCGCAGGGTCATGGCGGTCTTGGACGGCAGCTTCGTGCCCGCCGTGGCCAACTGGAATCGGCCCGTCAGCATCGGGTTGACGACCATCCGATCCCGGTCGAGCTCGACCAGCAGGAACTTGCCCAGCCGTCGGATCGCCGTCACACGCTGGCCGACGAGGGCAGCGAGCTCCGCCGGCGTCCCGCGGACGGCGAGGGGTCCGGGGGCCGTCGCGACGATGATCGGCCGGCCCCGGAGCGCGGCGTCGAAGGCCTCGGCGACGATCGTCAGGTCGGGCAATTCGGGCACGGCTGCCGATTGTAGCCGCGCGAAACGCTGTGCTAGACTCTCCCGGCCCCGAGAGGCAGGACAGCTGAAGAGCGGAATCAGTCCCACCCAGAGCGCGAAGGAGCGGACCGCGGAGTTCGATCACCACGGACCACACCCGACCGGTTTCCTGGGTCGGCCTGAGCATCGCTCAGGCCGTTCATGATTCTCGGCGGCAAATCCAGACCAGGAGTGACCAGACCATTGACCGAAGAGCAGCCGGGCGGTGCGACGCCTGATACCGATGCCACGGCATCGGTGGATCCCCAGGCCGAGCGACCCGCCGGGGCCATCGCGGTAGCCGACGAGCCGACCGAACCCGCCGTCGTCGAGACGGAGGGCACACCCCAGATGACGGCTGCCTCGACCGATGACGAGGCCACTGCCACCGATCCGACTCGCGCGACCGAGGCTGGACCGTCGAGTGTGCCGACGAGCTCGGAGGAGAGCGCGTCGAACGCAGCGGCCTCCGTCGATCCAACCGCCGCCGCTGGCGTCGAGCCGGCAGTCACCGACGCGCCGACGGGGGAAGCGACCCCCAGCGCCGCGACCACCGTCGACGCCGATGACACCGTCGATGCCCCCGCGGCCGACGACGAGGTCGAGCCCGAACCGATCGCCCCGCCGCGCCAGCTTGGGCCCGAGCCGACGACCATGGAGGAACTCCTGGCCGAGCAGGACTCGGACATCAAGAGCTTCAAGCATGGCGACGTCGTTGAAGGCAACGTCGTTCGGATCGACAAGGACGAGATCCTGGTCGACATCGGTGCCAAGAGCGAGGGCGTCGTCAGCAACCGCGAGCTCTTCGGCCGCCACGGCGGGGAGGGTCAGGCTCCGCTCAACATCGGCGACACGGTCCTTGTCTACGTCCTGCAGCCGGAGTCGCCGGAGGGTCACGCGGTCCTCTCGCTGCGTCGTGCCGGCCTCGAGCGCAAGTGGCGCGCGATGCAAGAGCAGTTCGAAGCGGGCGTGATCATCGAGGCGCCGGTCATCGATCACAACAAGGGTGGTCTCATCGTCGACTGCGGGATCCGCGGCTTCGTGCCGATCAGCCAGATCGTCGACTTCCCGCGTCGACCGCAGAACGACCAGCCGCGGGATGCTGCCCAGGAGATCGCCGAGAAGCTGCAGCCCTTCGTCGGGCGCAAGCTGCGGCTGAAGATCCTCGAGGTCAACCGCAAGGCGAACCGCCTGATCCTCTCGGAGAAGGTCGCGCTCTACGAGGAGCGCCGCGAGAAGCGGGACGAGCTCTTCAGCAGCCTGCAGGTCGGGCAGAAGGTGAGCGGAACGGTCCGTTCCATCGCCCCCTTCGGCGTGTTCATCGATCTCGGGGGGATCGACGGCCTGGTCCACAAGAGCGAGCTCTCGTGGAACAAGGTCAACAACCCGGAGGCCGGCTACAAGGTCGGTGACGAGGTCGAGGCGGAAGTCATCGACATCAACCACGAGCGGGGTCGGATCAGCTTGTCGATCCGACGTCTGCAGCCCGATCCGTGGCATTCGACGGTGGCCGATTTCAAGGTCGGCGACATCATCGACGGCACGGTCACCAAGCTCGTCAACTTCGGTGCGTTCGTGCGCGTCCGTGACGGCCTCGAAGGGCTCATCCACATCAGCGAGCTCTCGCACCAGCGCGTCGCCCATCCGGGCGACGTCGTCCATGAGGGCCAGACGCTCAAGCTCAAGATCATCTCGCTCGACTCAGAGCGACATCGCCTCGGCCTCAGCCTGAAGCAGGCGGAGGAGCCGCCGGCCCGCCCGGCGCCGGAGCCCGGCCAGGCCGGTCCATCCAGCGGTGCCCCTCGGGGTGAGCGACGACCTCGGCCGGAACGCGGTTACTCGATGAGTGATGCGGTCCAGGAGCCCGAGGGCGGCATCGACAATACCCTCGCTTCGGCCTTCGCCCAGGTCCGACAGCAGCTGGCTGAGGCAGAAGGCGCGTCGGTGCCCGAAGCTACGCAGGGCGGTGCCGAGGACGGCGAGGCCGTCGAGGCCACCGCCGAGGCGTCGAGAGAGCCAGCGGCACCGGCAGAGATGGAGTCCGCCCAGGACGAACCCGTGGCCGAGACGATGGTCGCGGAACCGGAGGCAGCGGAAGCGACCGTCGCGGAACCGGAACCGGAAGCGGCAGAGGCTGCGCCGGAAGCGACAACCGCCGAGCCGGAAGCTCCCGAGCCCGATGCGGCAGCCGCCGAGCCGGAAGCGGCGACCGCCGAGGCTGAAGGGGCAACAGCCGAGCCGGAAGCGGCGATCGCCGAGCCGGAAGCTCCCGAGCCCGAAGCGGCTGCGACGCCCGCCGCCGAGACGGACGTCGCCGAGCCGACGACCGGCGCCGAGGAACCCGACGACGCCTCGCGACCTGACGTGGAACCGCCGACTGCCACCACCGATGAAGAGATCGCGCAGGAGTCGGCCCCGGCGGCTGATGCCGAGGCCGATCCGTCGACCGCTGGGACGTCCGAGGACGACACCACGGCCTGACCCTACCTCGCCTGCCTCCGACGACCCGCCCGGCCAGGCGGGTCGTTCCTTTTCGGAGACCTACGCCGCGATCCGCTGGGCGTCGAGCGACGATTCAATCAATAGAGACCGGTACGGATGGCACCGCCTTGCTGGCACGAACGTCGTGCTAGCATGGCCGGAGCCGGCCCCGGCCGGCCGCACGAAGGGAACAGGCGTTCGACTCGATGGATCGTTTTGACAAGTTCACGGATCGCGCGCGCAAGGTCCTGACCCTGGCTCAGGACGAGGCGCAGCGGTTCAACCACAACTACATCGGTACCGAGCACCTCCTGCTCGGCCTCGTCCGCGAGGGCGAGGGCGTTGCCGCGCGCGTCCTCGAGAACATGAACGTCGAGCTGGCGAAGGTTCGGACCGCCGTCGAGTTCATCATCGGCCGCGGCGATCGACCGGTGGTCGGTGAAGTCGGGCTCACGCCGCGCGCCAAGCGTGTCATCGAGCTCGCCATCGACGAGGCCCGTCGACTCGGCCACAACTACATCGGTACCGAGCACCTCCTCCTTGGCCTCGTGCGCGAAGGCGAGGGCATCGCGGCAGGCGTCCTCGAGTCCCTCGGCGTCAACCTCGACAAGGTCCGTCACGAGGTCATCCGCGTCCTGTCGCAGAGCTCGTCCGCGGGCCCGAGCGCCCAGGAGACCAAGCGGGCGAGCAAGACCCCGACCGTCGACCAGCTCGGCATCAACCTCACCGAGGCGGCACGCGCCGGCAAGCTCGACCCCGTCATCGGCCGGGAGAAGGAGATCGAGCGGGTCATCCAGATCCTCGGGCGCAAGACCAAGAACAACCCGGCGCTCATCGGCGAGCCGGGTGTCGGCAAGACGGCCATCGCCGAAGGGCTCGCCCATCGGATCATCGCCGGCGACGTCCCGGACATCCTGCTGAACAAGCGAGTCCTGACGCTCGACATCGGATCGCTCGTGGCCGGCACCAAGTACCGCGGCGAGTTCGAAGAGCGCCTCAAGAAGATCATCGAGGAACTTCGCAACACCAACGATGCGGTGCTCTTCATCGACGAGCTCCATACGCTGGTCGGCGCTGGCGCCGCGGAAGGCGCCATCGATGCCGCCAACATCCTGAAGCCACCCCTGTCCCGCGGTGAGCTCCAGTGCATCGGCGCCACCACGCTCGACGAATACCGGAAGTACATCGAGCGCGACGCCGCCCTCGAGCGCCGCTTCCAGCCGGTCATGGTCGAGGAGCCGACCATGGAGCAGACCGTCGACATCCTGCTCGGCATCCGCGAGCGCTACGAGCAGCACCACAAGGTCACCATCACCGACGAAGCGGTGAAGGCCGCGGCCGACCTGTCGATCCGCTACATCACCGATCGACACCTGCCCGACAAGGCGATCGACCTGATCGACGAAGCCGCCTCACGCGTGCGCCTTCGCCACGCGTCCGCACCGCCGGCCCTGCGCGAAGCCCAGCGCGAGCTCGACCGGATCACCAAGGAAAAGGACGCCGCGATCAACAACCAGGAGTACGAGGAGGCGGCCACCCTGCGCGAGTCCGAGGCGACCGCCAAGGAGCAGGTCGACACCCTGCGCGCTGAGTGGCAGGCCACCGTATCCGGCGACCAGCCGACTGTCGGTGACGAGGAGATCGCCCAGGTCGTCGCGATGTGGACCGGGATCCCCGTGACGCGCATCGCCCAGGAGGAGTCCGAGCGGCTGCTCCACATGGAGGACGCCCTCCATCACCGGGTCATCGGCCAGCAGGAGGCGATCGACATCATCTCCAAGGCCGTGCGTCGGGCGCGGGCCGGCCTCAAGGATCCGAAGCGACCGATCGGCTCCTTCATCTTCCTCGGGCCGACGGGCGTCGGGAAGACCGAGCTCGCGAAAGCGCTCGCCGAGTTCATGTTCGGCAGCGAGGACGCGCTCATCAAGATCGACATGAGCGAGTTCATGGAGCGCCACAACGTCAGCCGCCTCGTCGGCGCGCCCCCTGGCTACGTCGGCTTCGACGAGGGTGGCCAGTTGACCGAGGCCGTTCGGCGCAAGAGCTACGCTGTGGTGCTGCTAGACGAGGTCGAGAAGGCCCATCCGGAGGTCTTCAACATCCTGCTCCAGATCCTCGAGGATGGGCACTTGTCCGACGCGAAGGGTCGGCGCGTCGACTTCCGCAACTGCATCATCATCATGACCTCGAACCTCGGGGCCAAGCAGCTCCAGACGAACTCGAGCCTCGGGTTCCGGCCCCAGGGCACGACCGATGCGGCGCGCGCCGAGAGTTCGTACGAGCTCATGAAGGAGAAGGTCGCCACCGAGCTGAAGAACAACTTCCGGCCCGAGTTCCTCAATCGGATCGACGCCACGGTCGTCTTCCGCTCGTTGACGGTCGACGAGATGGCCCAGATCGTGGACCTGATGCTCGCCCGCGTGCGCGACCAGCTGCGCGCGCAGGAGATGTCGCTCGAGGTGACCGAGGCCGCCAAGGAGCACATCATCAAGCTCGGCTACGATGTCGCGTATGGGGCGCGACCGTTGCGCCGCGTCATCCAGAACATGATCGAGGACGTCCTCGCGGAGCACCTGCTCCTCGGTCGTTACGAACCGGGCACGACCATCGTCGTCGACAAGGACCCGGAAGCCGGATTGGACATCCACGCCGCCGAGTCTCGAACGCCGGTCGAGGCCCACTGATCCCCCGTGGCGCGGGCCACGAGTCGGTTCGTCTGCCAGCGATGTGGCGAGTCGTTCCTGCGTTGGGAAGGGCAGTGCCGCTCGTGCGGTGAGTGGAACAGCCTCGTCGAGACCGTCATACGCACGCCGTCGGGCGGAGGTCGCCCACCACGAACGACCTCGGACGTGGCATCGCCCGTCGCGCTCTCGGCCATCGGCGACGAAGCCGTGCCGCGCGCGCCGACCGCCATCGGGGAACTCGATCGGGTGCTCGGGGGTGGGGTGGTGCCCGGATCTCTGATCCTGCTCGGCGGTGAGCCGGGGATCGGCAAGTCGACGCTACTGCTCCAGGCGGCGGCCGGCATCGGCCGGACGGTGCTCTATGCCACCGGCGAAGAGTCGGCGGCCCAGGTCCGGCTGCGGGCCGGCAGGCTCGGGCTCCTGGGGTCGGCCGCCGGTGGCTCGATCGAGGTGCTCGCCGAACGCGATGTGGCCCGCATCCTGGAGATCGCCCGGGCGCGGCGACCGGGGCTGCTGATCGTCGACTCGATCCAGACCGCGACCATCGATGAACTCGACGGCGCCGCCGGCAGCGTCGGGCAAGTCCGCGAGTCGACCGTGCGCTTCATGGAGTACGCGAAGGGCGAGGAAACGCCGGTGATCCTCGTCGGCCATGTCACGAAGGACGGGTCGATCGCCGGCCCGAAGACGATGGAACACCTCGTCGATGCGGTGGTGACCCTGGAGGGCGAGCGGTTCGCCGCCCTCCGCCTGGTGCGCGCGACCAAGAACCGATTCGGGTCGACGGACGAGGTGGGCGTGTTCGAGATGGCCGGCGACGGGTTGCGCGAGGTGTCGGATCCCGCGCGGGCCTTCCTGGCCGACCACCCGGAGGCTGCCCCGGGCAGCGTCGTCGCCCCGACGATGGAGGGCAGCCGCCCGCTGCTCGTCGAGGTACAGGCGCTCGTGGCGCCGGCTGGCTACGGGACGCCCGCCCGCAAGGCGAGTGGCATCGACCCGAACCGGTTGGGCCTCCTCGTGGCGGTCCTCGGTCGGCGTGCCGGCGTCGCCCTCGGTTCGCATGATGTCTACGCCAACCTGGCCGGCGGACTCAGCGTCGCCGAACCGGGCCTGGACCTGCCGGTCGCGCTCGCGCTCGCATCGTCGCTCCGCGACCGCCCGGTCGCCGACGGCTCGGTCACGGTGGGCGAGGTGGGACTTCTCGGTGAACTTCGTCCGGTGGCGGGCCTTGAACGTCGCCTCCGTGAGGCCGCCCGGCTGGGATTCACGACGGCGATCGTCCCGCGACCTGCGCGCGGCACCAGCAGCGCGGCCGTGCCGGGCATGCACGTCGTCGAGGCGGCCACGCTTCGCGATGCCATCGCAATCGGCCTCGGGGAGGGTCCGAGGTCTCGTGGCGAGGCCGTTCCCGCGATGCTAGGCTGACCAACCATCCGCGTCGCGCGGGCGACCGGGCGGGTGGCCAGCGATCCATCGAGGGTGCACGCTTGATCCGCTACATCCGCGTCCTCGGCGCCGCGCTCGGGGGCCTCATCGGGCTCGTCCTGGCCGGCGCAGACGGCGGCCTGTTCAGCGAGTCCGACTATGCCGGCTTCCTGCTGGCGGCGTGGGTCGTCGCCTGGGTCGTCGTCGGGTTCGCGATCCTGCCGTACCTGACCCTGGTCCCTGCCAGCTGGCTCATCTCGCGCGTCGAGGACCTCTCGACGGCCGAATTCGTCACCGCAGTCATCGGCATGACCCTGGGCCTGCTGATGGGGTTGCTGCTGGGCATCCCGCTGTCGAACCTGGACCAACCATTCGGGACGTGGCTGCCGCTGGGCGTCTCCTTGTTCCTCGGTCTGGGCATGCTCGGCCTCACGGTCGCGAAGCGACGGGACCTGATCGTGGCGGCGCAGGCCGTCGGATTCCTCAACCGACCAGACGACGGCCCCCGCGTGACCGAGCGGACCGGCGATCCGCGGATCATCGTCGACACGTCGGCGATCATCGACGGACGGATCGCCGAGATCGTGGAGAGCGGGTTCATCTACGGCACCCTGGTCGTGCCCCGCTTCGTGCTCGACGAGCTCCAGCACATCGCAGACAGCGCGGACACCCTTCGCCGCAACCGCGGACGACGCGGCCTCGAGATCCTCAATCGGATGCAGAAGGAACCGGGTACCCCGGTCGAGATCGTCGAGGACGCCGTCCCGTCGGAATCCGAGGTGGACGCCAAGCTGGTGGCGCTGGCCCGGTCGCGGAGCGGCGTGATCCTCACCAACGACTTCAACTTGAATCGGGTGGCCGAGCTCCAAGGTGTCCGGGTCATGAACATCAATTCGCTGGCCAACGCCGTCAAGCCCGCGGTCCTGCCTGGCGAAGAACTGCGCGTCCGAGTGATCCAGGAGGGCAAGGAGGCCGGGCAGGGCGTCGGCTTCCTCGACGACGGGACGATGATCGTGGTCGAAGGAGGCGCCCGCCACATCGACAAGGATCTCGATGTAGCCGTGACCCGCGTCCTCCAGACGGTGGCCGGTCGGATGATCTTCGCCCAGCCTCGACTGGAGTGATGCAGGATCCGACCGCGCCAGCCGACGCGATCATCGTCGCGGCCGGCTCGTCAAGCCGGATGGCCGGCCTCGACAAGCTGCTGGTGGAGGTGGGTGGCGGGCGGACCCTGCTCGAGCGAACCATCGAGTCGCTGGCGGCCGCGCCGACCATCGGGGCGATCGCCGTCGTCACCACTCCTGAGCGACGGCGGCGCATCGAGCGGGTGGGCGCGACACTCGCCGGCCGCCTCGTGTTCGCCCCGGGCGGTGACCGGCGCCAGGACAGCGTCCGCAACGGCTTCCTCGCGCTCGAGCGTGCGGCGCCCGACCCGGCGGGGGAGCGGGTCGTGCTCGTCCACGATGGGGCCAGACCGATGATCGACCCACAGCTCGTCGGAGCGGTCGTGAACGCAACCCTCGAGTACGGCGCCGCCATCCCGGTCGTGCCGGTCCGCGACACCATCAAGCGGGTCGTCGACGACCGGATCGAGGCAACGGAAGATCGATCCGTGCTCGTGGCGGCCCAGACGCCCCAAGGCATCCGCCGCTCGGTCCTCCGACGCGCACTGGCCGATCCGATCGCGCTGACTGGGACCTGGACCGACGAGGCCGCCCTGCTCGAGGCCTGTAGAATCGCCGTCCATGTCGTTCCCGGCGATCCCGCCAACATCAAGGTGACGGTTCCCGCCGACCTCGCCCGGGTAGTCGGACCTGCGGAGCCCGGCACCAGAGCGCGACGGAACGGCATCGGGCATGACAGCCATCCCTTCGGCCCGGGAGCGCCGCTGCGCCTCGGCGGGGTCGAGATCGACGACGCTCCACGCTTGCACGGCCATTCCGATGGCGACGTGGTCCTTCACGCGATCGCCGACGGATTGCTCGGGGCCGCCGGCCTCGGCGATCTCGGCCGGCTCTATCCCGCTGGCCCGGCGACCCCGACCGGGATCGCGAGTCGCGACCTGCTCGAGGGCGTCCTCGAACGCCTTGCCGTGGACGATTGGGCGCCCGCGACCGTCGACCTGACCGTCATCGGCGCGCGGCCTCGGCTGGCCGGGCACTTGGACGCCATGCGCGACGCCGTCGCCGCGTTGCTGGGCATCGGGCACGAGGCCGTGAACATCAAGGCGTCGAGCGGTAACCTCGACGGATCGCCCGGCGCCGGTCGGTCGATGTCCGCCCTGGCGCTGGTCGGCATCGAGCGGCGCCGATGAGCCAGCTCCGCCTGCACGACACGCTGACGGGCGAGACGCGGCCGTTCATCGCCCGCTCGTCTGGCGCCGTCGGCATCTACTCGTGCGGTCCGACGGTCTACGGCCCGGCCCACATCGGCAACTTCCGATCGTTCCTCTTCGCGGACCTGTTGGTCCGTCACCTGCGCTGGCGGGGATACGCCGTCCGCTGGGTCATGAACATCACCGACATCGACGACAAGATCATCAAGGGTGCGGCGGCGGCCGGCGAATCGATCGGCGCGCTCGCCGAGCGATACCTCGACCGCTTCCTGGCCGACGCCGATGTCCTGCGGATGACTCGCCCGGACGTCCTGCCACGGGCGACCGACCACATCGAGCAGATCGTGGCGCTCATCGAGACCCTGCTCGAACGGGGCCACGCGTACCGTACCGACGAGGGCTCGATCTTCTTTCGGATCGCATCGTGGCCGGCGTATGGGCGGCTGGCTCGGCTCGATCCCGATCAGCTCCGGGTCGGCGAGCGGGTCGAGTCCGACGAATACGCCAAGGACGACGTGCGCGACTTCGCGCTGTGGAAGGGTCCCAAGGACGGGGAGCCGTCGTGGTCGACCCGGATCGGCGAGGGTCGTCCTGGCTGGCACATCGAGTGCTCCGCGATGAGCATGGCCAGCCTCGGGCCGTCCTTCGACATCCACACCGGGGGGATCGACCTCATCTTCCCGCACCACGAGGACGAGATCGCCCAGAGTGAGGCGGCGACGGGCGTGCCGTTCGTCGGGACGTGGCTGCACTGCGCCCACCTCCAGTCGAGTGGCAGCAAGATGGCCAAATCGGTCGGGAACATCGCCCGTCCGGGGGATCTGATCGCGGCGGGCGTGTCTCCCCGCGCATTGCGGTACGCCTTGCTGGCCGTCCACTATCGGGCGGCCTTGAACCACTCGGACGCCTCGCTTGCGGCAGCCGCAGCGGCGGTCGACCGGCTCGACGCGCTCGTCCTCGCGCTCGACACGTATCGCGGCACGTCACCTGACGATGCGGGCCTGCCCGAAGCGCTGGAGCGCGCTCGCGCCATGTTCGGTGATGCACTCGACGACGATCTCAACATCTCGGCCGCCCTGGCCGCACTGTTCGAGCTCGTCCGTGATCTGAATCGGCGGATCGAGGCGCGCTCGATGTCCAGCGCAGATGCGGGACGGGCGCTGGAGAGCCTGCGCGATCTCGACAAGGTCCTCGCGATCCTGCCCGATCCCGTGACCGATGCGCTCGACCCAGACGTGCAGCGGTTGCTCGATGAGCGGGCCAACGCCCGGGCTCGCCGCGACTGGACCGCCTCGGATGGGCTACGCGATGCGCTGGCGGAGCGCGGGATCGTGGTCGAAGACACGGTCGACGGGCAGCGCTGGCGTCGGCTGGCGGAGGCCGCCCGTGGCTGACCGACCACCCGACGGTCGTCGCAAGCGCGACGGACCCGACCGGGATGGCCCAGGCCACGGGCGTCGTCCGGGACCTCGGCCCGGTCGCGGACCCGGCGGGCCTGGGCCGGAGCGCCGCGGGCCCGGGGGCGGCCGGAGCGACCGACCACGAGCCGCGGACGGACCACCCGACCGACCGTGGCGTGACCGTCCACCCGGCGACGCTCCCGGACGGGATCCCGGGTGGGGGAGCGGCCCACCGCGCCCGTTCGAATCGCGTCGCCCGGGATACGGGCCGCGCCCTGGCCCGGCGTCCCGGCCCGGCGGGCCGCGGCCGTTCGGACCCAGAAGCGGCAGAGCGCCGGATCGACCGTGGCCGCCGGGTCAGCGAGATGATCGCGGCGACCGGCGCGAGCGCGCTCCCGGCGATCGGCCCGGCTGGCGGGACGCCGGATCACGGCCCGACCGGCCCTGGATCGATCGATCGCAACGTCCCGGCCGAGCGCCAGGCGTCGGACCATCCGGCGACCGCGGTCGACCTGCCGAGGGATGGGATCCCAGGCCCCCGGGGCAGAGGCCGCCCGGGCCCAGGACACCGGGCCCGGTCGGTCCTGGCCGACCCGGCGGTCGATCCGACCGACCTGCCCGTCCCTGGCATGATCGCCCGCCGCTCGGAGGACCGCTGCCAGCCCCGGCTGCGCTGGCAGCCGACGAGGAGCTCGTCGCCGGCCGTCGCCCGGTCGAGGAGGCGTTCGTCGCGCACCGCCCGGCCCTGCGCCTCCTTGTCGTGCCGCAACGCCGAGCCGCGCTCGAGAAGCTGGTGTTGCACGCGACGAATCTGCGGATCCCGATCGTCGAGGTGGAGGGTGGTTCGCTCACGGCACTCGCCGGTTTCGACGGCCACCAGGGCATCGCCCTCGTCGTCGAGCCCCGCCGGTTCGCCAGCCTCGACGACATCCTGGCCAGAGCGACGGAACGCGGCGAGCCGCCGTTCATCCTCGTCCTGGACTCGCTCGAGGATCCACACAACGTCGGTTCCCTGCTCAGAAGCGCCGAGGCAGCGGGCGTCCACGGCGTCCTGTTCCCGACCCATCGCCAGGCACCTCTGAGCCCATCCGCCGTGAAGGCCTCGGCCGGCGCCGTGGAGCACCTCCTGCTGTCTCCGGTCGACGACTTGCCAGCCGCGCTCACCGATCTCCACGCGCGCGGCGTCCGCATCGCCGGCTCCGACGGTGAGGCGCCGTTGACGGCGCGGCAGACGGACCTTCGCGGGCCCCTGGCCATCGTGGTCGGCAGCGAGGGACAGGGCCTTGGTCCGGCGGTCCGGCGGCGTTGCGACCTCTTCGTCCGCATCCCGATGAAGGGCGCGGTCGGTTCGCTCAACGCCGCGGTCGCGGGGTCGATCCTGCTGTTCGAATCGGTCGCCCAGCGGGATGGAGCATCGCCGGCGTCCGCACCGAGCCTCGACCCGGCCCCCGAACCGGGTACGCGCAGCAAAGGGGTCACGCGGGCCAGGACGCGCGGCACAACGCCCCCCGCCAGCTCGGAGTCCTCGGCGGGGAACGAACACGTGCCCGACGCCGTGACATCGTCAGTGCTCGACCAGCCGGTGGCGCCGCTCGACCCGGAGGACCAGCTGCTCCTCCCTGGCGATGCCGCGCCCAAGCGACCGACTCGCAGCCGCCCCCGTTCGAGCGAGGTCAAGGCCGACGCTCCGGCTGCCGCCGACGAGCCGTCCCAGGAGGACGGGCGCGCTTGACCCATCCGCGCGGCGGGCCCTATCATCTCCCGGCGCCGAAAGGGTCTTCTGCGGTATGGCCCTGCCCGTCGCGCCG
>DASSMQ010000006.1:0-90726 GCA_035688805.1 Candidatus Limnocylindrales bacterium | reverse complement strand
CGGTGATGGCCATCGACGAGGCGTTCGTCGATCTCGAGCATGCCAATGCCGAGATGCCGCCGCTTCCCGAGGTGGGCAGTCCCGGGGCGGTCCACACCGCGTTCTTCTTCTCGACGCCTGGCTCCGTCTACCGTGCCACCCTCTCGGGGACGTGGGGCGACGCCCGGGAGGCCTCCGTCGAGTTCGGGCAGCGGTACCTCGACGTGGCGGAGGCGGCGACGCTCCGGATGCTCGAGGACGTCGAACGGACCTACGCCGCGATGCCCCCGCGCTGATCGTCAGTCGCCAGCGACCCAGCGGCCGGCCCGCATCACACGACGGACGGTCAGGTCCGACCCGAGCTCGACGATATCCGCCTGCTGCCCCTCGGCCAGGCGACCCCGATCGGTCACCCCGAGGAGTGCGAGCGGGTTGCGGCTCGCCGCAGCCACCGCGTCCGGGAGCGTGACGCCCGCCGCGACCAGGTTGCGGACGGCGTGGTCCAGGGCGATGACCGAGCCGGCGAGGGTGTCGGTGCCGACGAGGGTCGCGCGATCGCCCGACACCTCGACCTCCAGCTCGCCGATCCGACCGCGCCCGTCGCCCGTGCCGGCGACCGACAACGCGTCGCTGACGAGCAGCAACCGCTCGGGAGGTTTGAGTCGGCTGATGAGCGCCCACAGGTCGGGATGGACGTGGATCCCGTCGGCGATCAGTTCGACGTAGGCCGCGTCGTCGAGCAGGGCCGCCACGGCCACGCCGGGTGTCCGGTGGTCGACCCCGGTCATCGCGTTGAACAGATGGGTCGTCGACGACGCCCCGGCCGTGTAGCCGGCGCGGGCCTCGGACGCGACGGCGGCCGAGTGACCGAGCGAGACCGCCACGCCGCGCGATCGCAGCATGCGGATCGCCTCGAGCGCGCCGGGCAACTCGGGTGCGATGGTGATCAGGCGGAGTCCCTCGGTCAACGCCTCGATGCGTCCCGCACCGACCTCGGCCGGGGTCCGCAGGTGGGCCGCGGCATGGGCGCCGCGTCGGTCCGGGGCAAGGAACGGGCCTTCGAGGTTGAACCCGAGCGGCTCGGCGCCGTCATCCGGCGCCCGAGGGATCCACGATCGGACGCGCTCGGCGAAGACGGTGAGCGCGTCCAGCGGGGCGCTCACGGCCGTCGGCAGGAACGAGGTCACGCCCCGCCGCAGGAGCGCGCGCGCCATGCCGTCGAGGTCGGCCGCCTCGCCCATCGCGTCGTGACCGCCCCAGCCATGGACGTGGACATCGACGAAGCCCGGCGCGAGGTACGGCAGGGGCGGGTCGTCCGGTCGGCCGTCGGGCTCCGTATCGACCGACACGATGCGCCCGTCGTCGATGCCGAGGCGCCCGACCACGACGCGGTCGTCGAGGACGAGGCGGGCGCGGACGTTCGCGATCGTCATGCGCGCTCCGGGGCGTCGGCCTCCGACGTCGGCGCGTCCACCATCGACCGGCCCGGTGGGTCGGGCGCTTCGACCTCGAACTGCACGACCAGGCCATACCGCTCGGCGGCATAGCGGGACTCGGTCGCCTCGATGCGCCGACCGTGACCGTCGACGATGACCCGTCGCTCGACGAGCAGCGGATCGCCGGGCCGGATCGCGAGCAGCCGACCATCTTCGGACGTCGCTCCGAGGGCCGAGATCGTGCCCATCCCCCTCGCCAGCACGAACCCGGCCCGGCCGAGCGTCTCGTGGAGCGACCCACCCGCGAGGTCGGCGGTCATGACCGCTTCCGCGCAGGCGCCGATGAGGATCGTCGACTCGAGGGCGATCGGCTCCCCGTCCGCCAGCCGCAGCCGGCGCAGGTGGACGACCGGTTGGCGCGGCGGGATGCCGAGGCTGGTGGCCTCGGGCGTCGTCGATGGCCGGATGACCCGGGTCAGCACGCGTGAGCTCGGGACGCGCCCTGCCCGGCGCATCTCCTGGCTGAACGTCATCAACCGGTTGGTCCGACGATGCGCCGGGAGCGAGGCCACGAAACTGCCGCGTCCCGGTTCGCGCCGGATCAGCCCATCGGCGGCCAGGCGCTCCATCGCGTTCCGGGCGGTCATCCTGCTGACCCCGAATTCGGCGACGAGATCGGTGTCCGACGGGAGCCTGGCGCCGGGCCCGAGTGCCGCGATCCGCTCGCGCAGGGCCTGCTCGATCTGACGGTAGTGGGGCTGGTAGTCCGCGCCGCTCATGCGCGAGCGACCTGGCTCTCGGCGAGTGTCGTGGCGGCCGGTGTCGGGCCCCGCTCCCCCGCGACCTCCGCACCATGGATGGCCGCGCCGATCGACCCGGCCCATGTCCCGAGCGCGGCCGGGACGATCTCGACGTCGGCCAGCGACGTCGTGTGGACGCGTCGCCGGATCTCGAGTTGGATCGCATCGGCCAGCAGGTCGGTCGCCGCGCCGAGACCGCCACCGATCACGACCCGGTCGGGAGTCAGGACCGCGATCATGTTGGCGATCCCGGTGCCCAGGTAGCGGCCGACCTGGGCCAACCCGTCGAGCGCGCGCGCGTCGCCGGCCCGGGCGCGTTCGATGGCCTCCTCGGCGGTCGCCGTGCCGCAGCGGGCCGCGATGCGATCGGCCCGGGCGAAGGCCTCGAGACAGCCGCGGTTGCCGCAACCGCACTCGGGCCCATCGGCCTCGAGCGTCTGGTGGCCGATCTCGCCGGCCGTGCCATCGTGGCCCTGGTGGACCCGGCCGTCGATCGCCACCACGCCGCCGACGCCGGTTCCGAGCGTCAGCCCGATCATCGTGGATGCGCCCCGCCCCGCCCCGAGCCGAAGCTCGGCGAGACCGAAGGCGCGGGCGTCGTTGATCAACGTCGCGGGCAGGCCGAGCGCCGTCCCGACGGGCCCGCTCACGGGCTTCCCAGCCCAGGCACCCGGGATGTTGACGAGGAACCGAGTCGTGCCGGCGGCGGGATCGTACAGGCCCGGGATGCCGATCCCGGCCGTCCTCGCGTCGCCGACGCGCCCCATCGCATCGCGACCGAGCTCGATCAGCCGGGCGACGACGGCGTCCGGGCCGTCCGCTGCCGGGGTCGGGACCTGGTCACGATGGAGGACCCGCCAATCGTCGCCCGCGTGGTCGAGGATGACGGCCTTGATGTTCGTGCCGCCAAGGTCGAGCCCGAGGTGGCGGCTCGGTCCCGCGCGGCCGGTCGCGACCATCAGGTCTCGCCGGTCACTCGCGTATACCCGGCCGCGACAAGGACGATCACGAGCCCGAACAGGATCTGCCGGACCGCCTCCGGGAATCCGAGCGAATAGAGCAGCGACGTCGCGACCGTCAGGATCAGGGCGCCGACGATCGTGCCGCTGTATCCGCCTCGCCCCCCGAAGATCGACGTCCCGCCGATGACGGCGGCCGCGACCGAGGGCAGGAGGTAGGGGTCCGCGAGGGTCACGCTCGCCACGTTCGTGAAGCCCGAGATCAGGAAGCCCGCCACCGCGGCCAGGACCGCCGAGATCACGTAGAGGACGACGAGCACCTGCCACGATCGAGCGCCCGACAGCCGCGCCGCGACCGGGTTGTCGCCGATGGCGTACAGCAGTCGGCCGTAGCCGGTCCGTCGCAGGCCCAGCAGGATGATGGCCGCCACCGGGATGAACACCAGCAGACTCACTGGCAGGATCCCGCCGACCGTGCTGGAACCGATCCAGCGGATCCCGGGTGGGACGCCCGTCGACGAGCGGACCGTCAGGAGCTGCCAGGCATTCGAGGCTCCGAAGACGACCAGGCCCATCCCGAGCGTCATGATCAGCGGGTGGACGCGGAGGACGCCGATCCCGACGCCGTTCACGATGCCGATGACGACCGCGATGACGAGGGGCACGATGATCGCGACCGCCAGGCCTTGACCCTGGAACAGCGACGCGGCGATGAACGCGGCCATCGATGCGGTCGACGCGACCGACAGGTCGATCCCGGCGGTCAGCATCACCAGGGTCTGGCAACCGGCCAGGATGGCCAACGGCACAGCCGCCCGAAGCGTGGCGCCCATCCAATCGGTGACATTCGCTCTCGGATTGACCACGATGAACGCCACGACGAGGATGGCCAGCAGGATCAGCAGGGGCAGGATGGGGCGATCGCGGAACGATCGAAGCCACGCCGCGGTGCCCCGCCGCGCCGCGCCGTCCATCGGGACGTCGGCGCTGCTCATGTCCTCCTCCGCCGCAGCTCCGCGACGCTCCCCAGGATCACCACGACGATGAGGATCACGCCCTGGGTGACCGTCGCCAGGTTCGAGTTCACATTGAGGAACGTGAGGTCGCTGCGGATCAGGGCCAGCACGATGACGGCAACGATCGGTCCGAAGACCCCGCCTCGACCGCCGGCCAGCGCCACGCCGCCGAGCACGACCGCGGCCACGCTGGTCAGGGTGTAGCCGCCGGGCAGTGGTGTGCCGATGCCCGTGTTCGCCGTGATGGCGAGTCCGCCGAGGGCCGAGAAGAACCCCGTCAGCGCGTAGGAGATGATCTTCGTCCGGCCGACGGACACGCCGCTTCGAAAGGCCGCCAATCGGTCGCTGCCGATCGCATACAGCGACAGGCCGAGCCGCGAACGACGCACGACGAGCCAGAAGACGCCGACGATCAGTACGACGAGCACGGCTGGCTTCGGCAACCACTCCGTGATGATCGAGCCGTGGGCCAGGTCGGTCAGCCAGCTCGACGCCTTTCCGCCCGGGACGTTGAGGACGAGCAGCGCACAGCCTGCCCAGACGAACGACATGGCCAGGGTCACGATGATGTCGGCGACCCGGGTGAAGACGATCATCACCCCGTTGATCGTCCCGATGACCAGGCCGAGCAGCAGGACGCCGACCGCGATCAGCACGCCGGTCGTCTCGCTCTGGCCCTTCATGGCCTGAGCGGCCACCACGTTCGTGAAGGCCATCATCGCGCCGATCGACAGGTCGATCCCGCCGGAGATCACGACGATCGCCTGGCCGACCGCGGCGAATGCGAGCGCGGCCGCGGACACCGCCAATCCCTGGATGCCGGTCGGGCCGTAGTTCGGCTGGATGAGCTTCGTGAAGACCAGGAGCGCCACCAGGAGGACCAACAGCCCGATCGTCCAGGTGTGGCGGCGGACGAACCGGGCCGCCGCTCCGGCACCGTCCGGGCGCCGCGTCGTGACGGGGCCGACGGCCGCTGTCATCGTCCCGTGTCCAGGGAGGTCATCGGGTCCACCTCGGTGTCGGAGGCGGCGCCGTCCGTGGAGGCGCTCGCATCGGCGGCGATGGACTCCGCGATCGCCTCTTCGGGCAGTTCAGCGTCGGCCCGGAGGTTGTAGGCGGCGCGCAGGAGCGTGGGCTCGTCGGCATCCTTCGCATCGACCTCGGCCACGACGCGGCCGCCGAAGATGACGATCGCCCGGTCGCAGACCAGCTGGATCTCCTTGAGTTCCGAGGTGTACAGGAGGATGGACGCGCCCGCATCGGCCAACTCGCGGAGCAGGACGTAGATCTGGCCTTTCGTGCGGATGTCGATACCGCGCGTCGGATCGAAGCACAGCATCGTGTGGACGCCATCGGTCACCCAGCGGGCGATCGTGACCTTCTGCTGGTTGCCGCCCGACAATCGACGGACCTCGGCCCCGGCTCGGGCGTCGATCTGGAGCGTCTCGACGGCACCGCCCACCTGCTTGCGCTCGTGGCCCAGGTCGATGGGTCCCCAGCGGCCCAGCCGAGCCACGCCGGGCAGGGCGATGTTCTCCCGGACGGAGCGCTGCATCAGCAGGGCCTCCGCGCGGTCGGCCGCGATGTACACCACCCCGGCCCGGATCGCATCAGCCGGGTGGTGGAACGAGACCGGCGACCCGTCGACGAGGATCGTGCCGCGGCTCGGCCGGACCGAGCCCGCGAGGACATCGAAGAGCTCGTCCTGGCCCTGGCCCTCGAGCGCGACCACGCCCAGGACCTCGCCCGGCTCCACGGCGAACGACACGTCCTCGAGCGTGGTGCCGAGACCGAGTCCTTGCCCGGCCAGCCTCGATGTCGTGGCCTCGCCCCGACCCCTGTCGGTCTGGCGCTGCTCGCCCGTCCGTTCCGGCAGGACCTCGATATCGCCGAGCATCAACTCGACGATCCGCTCCTCGGAACGCTCCGTGACGTCGACGACCCCGACGGTGACCCCTTCGCGGAGGACGGTCGCCCTGTCGCAGATCGCGGCGATCTCGATCATCCGGTGCGAGATGAAGATGATGGAACGGTCCCCGCCCCGCTGACGGCCGATCACGTCGAGGACGCGCTCGGTGAGGTCGGCCGGCAGGGCCGCCGTCATCTCGTCGAGCAGCAGCAGGTCTGGCTCGATGGCGAGCGCTCGGGCCAGGTCGACGATGCGCAGCGAGGCCAACGGGATCTCCCGCGCCACGGTCGACAGGTCCAACTGCGGATGCCCGAGCTCGTCGAGCCAGTGGCGGAATGCGTCGACGGGCGTGTCGGTGAGTCGCAGGTTCGAGCGGAGGTCGAGGTCGGGCACCACGGCCGGCTCCTGGTACACGGAGACGAGGCCGAGGCGGCGCGCCTCATGAGGCGAGTGGATGGACAGGTGCCGCCCTCGGAGCGCGATCCGACCAGCGTCTGGTGCCACCGCGCCGGTCAGGATCTTGACGAACGTGCTCTTGCCGGCGCCGTTGGCGCCCATGAGCGCATGCACCTCGCCGGGACGGACCGCGAGCGAGGCATCGTGGAGTGCGACGACGGCACCGTACGCCTTGGCGATGCCGGTCGCGTCGAGAACGAGCTCAGCCGTTTGGTCGGTCATGCGCCCTCGATGGATAGCACGAGCGGGAGGCTGCGGTGCAGTCTCCCGCTCGCTCTGGCTCGCGTGGTGCCCGGGCTACTCGCCCGGACCCTTGCAGGCCAGCATCTGGTCGATGGTGTAGTCCGTCCAGTCCTTGATGTACCAACTGACGGGCCACAGATTGTTCAGGCCGTCGACGTCGATCTCCGCAAGCTTGGCCTTGCCTTCCGCGGTGGTGTTGTCATACGCCTCCGGGGTCGGCAGGAAGATCGCCTTGATCTGGACGTCCTTTCCGGTCGAGTCCTTGACGGTCTTGTCGGTCGACGCGATCGTCTCGCCGTTGAGCGCCTGCAGCGCCAGCTTCACGCCGGCACCACCGATCGCCGCGGGGTTGTAGACCGCGAGGCCCTTGAGACCCTCGTAGTTGCCGTCCTTGTTGAGGAGCATCTCGACGAAGCCCTTCAGGTCGGCGCCCACGATCGGCACGAACGCCTTGCCCGCGCCCTTGATGGCGCTGACGATCTGCTGATCGATGCCGGACGTCCAGATGCCCTGGACGTTGTCATACCCGCCGCTGTTGATGAGGTCGGTGATCAGCTTGGTGCCCGTGTCGGGGTCCCAGCCGGTCGCGACGCCGTCGTTGTTCGGCAGGAGCTTGATGCCGGGGTTCTCAGCCAGGGCCTTGAGCACGCCCTGATGCCGGTCGTTGTCGGCCGGATGGCCGGCGAGACCGCGCATGTAATAGACGTTGCCCTTGCCGTTGAGCTGCTTGAACAGCCAGCTCGCCCCGACGTAACCGTAGGCGACCTGGTCGTTCGAGATGTTGAGGGTGTTGGGATCGGTCACGTACGCGTCGAGCGCGATCGTCTTGATGCCGGCCGTATTCGCTTCCTGGAGCGCCGGGTTCAGGACGTCAGGCCCGTTCGGGTTGAAGACGATCGCATCCGGCTTCTTCGCGATCAGGTCGCGGATCTGCTGGAGCTGCGGATAGGTCTCTTCCTTCTCGTTCGTCCACGTGCCGGACGACACCTGGCCCGAGGTCAGTGCCTGGGCCTTGGCCGTGCACAGCTGCTCCTCGCGGAAGCCGTTGCCGATACCGAACGCGTTGGAATACCCGATCGTGTACTGCTTGCCGGCGGTCGACGGCGCGGCCGAGCCTGTCGCTGCGCTGGCGGCCGCGCTCTCACTCGGCGCCGCGGCGCTCGGGGCGGTCGTCGCCCCGCCACCGCTCGTGCACGCTGCCGCGAGGACCGCGACTGCGGCCAGCGCGAACAGCTTGTTCGTGGATGCGTTGATCATCCGTACTCCTCCTCTTGCACGCGATGCATCGTGTTGATGCGTCGTCGGGCTGACAAGTCCTTGTGGCATGGAAGCCAGTCGTTGCGATCTATCGGTGCCACCTCCTCCGGCCGATCACGCTGGTCAGCGAGCCTCCCCGCCGATGACCCGCGCGATCCGTCGCGCATGCTCCTCGTATGCGGCATCGAACAAGGCCCGAGAGCGCTCGGCGCCGACGACCGAGGCCCTGGTGATGGTCGGCGGTAACGCCCCTCGCGCGGCGAGGAGCTGGGCGGTCCGAACCTTGATGCTGTCGGCCACGGCGACCGCGGCGATGGTGGACCCAGGCCCCACCGGCGTATCGACGCCGTCGATGGCGATCAGCGCGTCGGCGTGGGGGGTGCACAGGTCGATGACGAGATCGGCCTCCTCCGCCAGACGCCGCCCGGTCACCGGATCCGGTCCACCGCTCGACGACTGCGCAAGCGAGGTTACCGCGATGACTCGCAGGCCGCGCGCCCGCGCGCCGTGGGCCATCTCGACCGGCACGGCCGTGGCCCCTCCGGCAGAGAAGACGATCATCAGGTCATTCGGACCGAATCGGAAATTGGACAGGATGATCTCGGCCAGTCCCGGCATCCGCTCGATGGCCATCGCCTGGCGCTGGCCATTCGCGCCGACGATCTGCGTGTGGAACGTCATCGACAGCTCGACGATCGGGTTGAAACCGGGATACGAGCCATAGCGCGGGAACATCTCCTCGACCGGGATCCGCGAATGGCCGGTCCCGAAGAGGTGGACCAGGCCGTCGGCGGCGATCGTCTCGGCGCACCACTGGCTGGCCTGCTCCATGGCGTCGGCCTGCGTCGCCGCGAGTCGGTCCAGGACGCCGCGGGCGGCATCCAGCCAGGCGAGCACCGGGGCGGTCGTCGCGGTCATCGTGTCAGTACGAGCCCGTCGCGTCGTCGGCCGACGCGGCGGCGCCCGCGCTCGCCGAGCCGGGGGCCGCCGTCCGGTCGCTCCGGGTCCGGGCACGGAAGTCGTCGATGATGGCCTTGGTCGCGGTGGCACCGATCCGGGTGGTGCCCAGGGCCATCACGTCGAGCAGCGCGTCCAGGGTCCGGACCCCGCCCGCGGCCTTGACGCCGATGTGGGGCGAGGTGTTGGCACGCATCAGCCGGAGGTCGTCGTGGGTCGCGCCCCCCGGCGCGAATCCGGTCGACGTCTTGACGAAGTCGGCTCCGGCGGCCTCTGAGAGATGGCACGCTCGGACCTTCTCGTCGTCGGTCAGGTACGCGTTCTCGAAGATGACCTTGACGACGGCGCCCGCCGCGTGGGCGACGTCCACGACGGCCGCGATGTCGGCCTGGACGTCGGCGTCACGCCCGGACTTGAGGGCTCCGATCTGGATCACCATGTCGAGCTCGGTGGCGCCGTCGGCCAGGGCCTGGCGTGCCTCGGCGACCTTGATCTCGGTGCGGTGGTTACCGTGTGGGAAGCCGACCGTCGTCCCGACATGGACGTCCGTCCCGTCGAGGATCGCCCGTGCGCGCCGGACATCGGCCGGGCGAACGCAGACCGAGGCGACGTCGTACTCGGCGGCCAGCCGGCAGCCGGCCTCGACGAACGCATCGTCGAGCTCGGGTCGGAGGAGCGAGTGGTCGATCGCCTTGGCGATGTCCCGCTCGGTCAGCCCTTCGAGACGCGGGTCGGTCATCGAGGCCGTCATCGGATGTATGGCCGGAGCACGTCGCGGGCGAGGATGAACCCTCGCTTGATCAACTCGTCCGTCTTCTCGAAGCCACGATCCTCGTGCTCGATGATGATGTCGCCGTCGTAGCCGGCCCGGTACAGGTCGGCGTGGAAGCGGGACCAGTCGACATCACCGAGCCCCGGCAGCCGGGGTACCTGCCAGCCCATCCCGGACGACAGCGTGCCGCGCTCGTACAGCCCGTCGCGATCGATCGTCAGGTCCTTGGCCTGGACGTGGAGGATGTGCGGCCCGAACTCCTTGATGAACCGGCTCTGATCGATCATCAGCCAGACCAGGTGGGAGGGATCGTAGTTGAGCCCGATCGTCCCGCCCCACTGCTCGAGGATCCGGCGCCAGATGTACGGCGACCAGGCGATGTTGTGGCCGGCCGGCCACTCGTCGCGGCTGAAGATCATCGGGCAGTTCTCGATGGTGATCCGGCGGCCATGATCCTGGGCGAACTGGACGATGTCGGGCCAGATCTCGAGCGCCCGGTCCCAGTTCTCGTCCTGGGTCAGGGCCGCGTCGCCACCCATGAACGTGTTCACGAACGGCACGTCCATCGATTCCGCCGCCGTGATGACGTGGCGGAGGTGGTCGATCACCGTCGCCCTATGTGCAGCGTCGGGGTGGAGCGGGTTCGGGTAGAACCCGAGCCCCGAGATGTGGAGGCCGCGGCCGCGGATGGACGCGGCGAGGTCACGACCGGCCGCGGACGTCAGGTTGGCGACGTCGATGTGGGACGTGCCGGCATACCGTCGGGTCGGCCCGGTCGAGCGGGGCCAGCAGGCGATCTCGATGCTCTCGAAGCCGCTCGCCACGGTCCAGTCGACGACCTCATCGAGCTCGGTGTCGGGGAACGGCGCGGTCAGCAGTCCGAGCCTCATCGTGGCACCTCCGAAGCGATCAGCCGTGTCGCCGCGCCGGTCGCGGGCGCAGCCATCGGGCGATCGCGCTCGACCCCGACCCAGCGAGCTTCGCGCGCACTCCGCGCGATGGCGTCACCGACCAGCATCTCGTCGTGGCCGTCCGCGAACGTGGGGTAGCCGGGCGAGGAGGAGGGTCGCCCGGCTACCACGTCGGCGTACACCGCCCGGAAATGTGCGCAGAAGGTGTCGAAGAACCCTTCGACATGGCCGCCTGGGAGCGCGGAGGCGGCCTGGCCGGCGGAACCCATGAGCGCGGGGTTCCGGATGAGCATCTCGTTCGGGCGGTCGCGGTGGCCGATCCAGGCCTGATCGGGCTGCTCGCTGTCCCATGACCACGCACCGTCCGCGCCGTCGATCTCGTAGACGAGCGAGTTCTTCCGGCCCGGGCTGATCTGGGAGATGCTCACGGCACCGCGAGCACCGCCGTCGAAGCGAAGGAGGATCGTGGCGGTGTCCTCGGTCGTGATGTCACGGGCCTCGCTTGCGCCGGATCGCTCGGTCGCGAACGTCTCCACCGGTCCGGTCGGCTCCCGGCGCGTCCCGATGAATGTCGTCAGGTCGGCCATCACCGCCGAGACGTGCTGACCCGTGACATAGGTCATCAGATCGAGCCAATGCGAACCGATGTCGCCCACGGCTCGCAGCGCGCCGCCGCGGTCGGGCTGCAGGCGCCAGTTCCAGTCGCTCTCGAGGAGCAGCCAGTCCTGGAAGTAGCGCCCGGTGACCAGCCGGATCTCACCGAGGCCGCCGTCGGCTACGACCTCGCGGACGTGCTGGTTGAGCGGGTAGTAGCGGATGTTGAAGTTCGTGGCGCAGACCAGGCCGGTCTCGCCGGCGAGTGCCACGAGATCGGCCGACTCGGCGGCAGTCATCGCGAGCGGCTTCTCGCAGACGACATGCTTGCCGGCTCGCAAGGCGGCGGCCGCCTGTCGGTGATGAAGGTCGTTCGGTGAGGCGACGTGGACGACCTGCACGCGCGGATCGGCCAGTAGGTGGTCGAGGTCTCGGTAGGCCGTGGCCACCCCGAGATCGTCGGCTCGTGCCGCGCCACGCTCCGGGGTACTGCCGAGCACACCGCGGACCTGGACCCCGATGCGACGCAACGCCTCGACGTGGACCGTGCCGATGAAGCCGGTCCCGATGACGGCGGCGCCGACGGACGCGAGATTCGCCAATGGCGTCTGGCCTCCTCCTGCCTGGCGCCGAGCCGTGATGGTCTAGACAGTCTAGATGGTCTGCGCGACCCGATGCGGCGCCTCGTGTTGCGCGCGCCGCACGATCCTCGCTGCTAGAGCGATCGTACTTTGACGTGTCAAGTGCAAAAGTGGTCGTGACAAGGGTCGGTGGGTATCATCGCGGCGTGGACGAGGACCTGCCGACGCCTACCGCGCCGGCGCTACCGGACGAAGTGCTCGACGACTTGGTCACGGTCCTGGATGAGATCCGCCTGGGGCGGTCTCGGTCGCGCTCGGAGCTCGTCGAGCGGACGGGGCTCGGTCGCGCGATCGTCGCGCGTCGGGTCGGCGAGTTGCTCGACCGGGGCCTGATCAGCGAAGGCCCCGTCGGGCCCAGCACCGGCGGACGCCCGCCCCGCCAGCTGGCGTTCAAGGCGACGGCCGGGCACGTGCTCGTCGCCGATCTCGGTGCGACCAGCATCGACGTCGCCCTGACCACGCTCGACGGCCGGATCCTCGGCCATCATGACGAGCCGGCCCGCATCGAGGACGGCCCCGAGGCGTGCCTTGATCGCGTCGACGCCCTGTTCGCGCTGCTCCTGGCGACCGCCAAGGACGTGCCGGGTCGGCTGTGGGGGGTCGGTGTGGGTGTCCCAGGTCCCGTCGAGTTCGGGTCCGGTCGACCGATCTCCCCGCCGATCATGCCCGGCTGGGACGGCTACCCGATCCGGGAGCGCTTCGAAGAGCGCTACGCGGCGCCGGTCTGGGTCGACAACGACGTCAACCTGCTGGCCCTCGGGGAATGGCGATCCGGGGTCGCGTCGGGCCACGACAACGTGGTCGTCATCAAGGTCGGGACCGGGATCGGGGCCGGGATCATCTCCGACGGTCGCCTCCATCGCGGCGCCCAGGGCAGTGCCGGGGACGTCGGCCATATCGGCGTCTCGGACGACCCCTCGGTCGTCTGCCGGTGTGGGAACGTCGGGTGCCTCGAGGCATATGCCGGTGGTGGCGCTCTGGGGCGAGCGGGCGAACTCGCCGCCCGGGAGGGTCGCAGCGTGCGTCTGGCCGGGGCCCTCGACCGGACCGGCCAGGTCACGGCCGAGGACGTCGCGCGAGCCGCATCCTTCGGCGACCCCGTGGCGGCGGCCATGCTCGACACGGCCGGCCGCCGGGTCGGGTCGATGCTGGCGAGCGTCGTGAACTTCTTCAACCCGTCGCTGATCGTGATCGGCGGCGGCGTCGCGAATAGCCCGGAGTCGTTCATCGCCGCGATCCGCCAGACGGTCGAGCGCCGATCGTTGCCTCTGGCGACGCGGGACCTGCGCATCGCCCACTCGTCGCTCGGCGGCCTCGCCGGCGTCATCGGCGCGTCGGCGATGGTCGTTGACCAGCTGTTCGCGCGCGAGTCGATCGGCCGCTGGCTCGAGGCCGGTCACCCGGCCGCGGCACCGGCGCTGCGGCTCGCCCCGACCGGCTGACGCGGGCGGCGGGCCGTCAGCCTGCCGCCACCACGCGATCGCTGAAGTCGCCGGTCGCCTCGTCCTTGAGGATCAGCTTGTGCCGGCCGTCGGGCAGCATCTCGCGCTTGATGACGACCTGGCCCTCGTACCGTTCCGGTGTCGACGCGATGCGCGCGGTCGTGCCGCCGCGCCACTCGAGGTCGACCGGGGCCCAGTTGCCGCTCGCCGCCGACCGGTAGCAGGCATCCATGACCGCGTTCACGACGTAGCCGTCGTAGAAGGTCTCACGGGGGTCGTTGCCCGTCTCCATCGCGCGGAACATGTCGCTGAACATGTCGACGTAGCCGAGCTCGGCGGTCTCGTCGCCGACGGGGAACAGCCAGCCCGCTTCGGTCTCCGCCTTCTCGGCCACGTAGCCCCCGGCGCCGCCGGCCGTGAACATCTCGAAGCCGGTCCGCAGGAAATGGTTCAACCAGATCGTGCCGTGGGTGCCGGCGACCTCGTCGCGTAGGTCCATGCCGCCCCGGAACGTCCAGCTGACCTCGAACTGGCCGACAGCGCCCGATTCGAATCGGATGAGCGCGACGGCGTTGTCCTCGTCGCTGATCGGGTGGACCAGGGTGTCGGTGTGGCACATCACGTCGACCGGCCGATCGCCCTTGCCGACGAAGGTCCGGATGATCTCGATGCAATGACAGCCCAGGTCGATGATCGCGCCGCCACCGGTCAGACGGCCATCCCAGAACCAGGCCGAGTGCGGGCCCGGATGGGCCTCGCGCGAGCGGACCCACGTCACCTCGCCGACGGCACCCCCGGCCACAGCGGCGGCCGCCTTGAGCGTCTTTGGCGTGTAGACCAGGTCCTCGAGGTAGCCGCCGAACACGCCGGCCGACTCGACCGCCTCGAGCATCCGGCGCGCCTCGTCGGCGGTCCGACCGAGTGGCTTGGTGCACAGGACGGCCTTCCCCGCGCGGGCGACCCGCTCGACCGCGTCGACGTGCAGGAAGTTGGGCAAGGCGACCACCACGACGTCGGTGTCGGGATGCTCGATGGCCGCGTCGATGTCGGTCGTGGCGACCGGGATATCCCAGCGCTTCTTGAACGCCGCCGTTCGGGCGTCGCTGCGCGAATACACGACCTCGACCCGGTCGCGACCGCGCTGGCCGTGCAGCGTCGAGGTGTAGAAGTCACCGATCAGCCCGGTGCCGAGTAGCGAGATGCGGTGGCTATCCATGCGATCCCTCCTGTCGACCGACGCGACCGGCGACCAGGTCGCGGCCGGCGACGAGTGCGCGAAGCTTGGCGACGGTCGCCCAGCGAGCCGTCTGGCTGAACCCACAGTCTGGGACGAGGCTGAGCCGCTCAGCCGGAACGCCCGCGGCGAGGACCGCGTCCGCACGCTCGGCGACCTCGTCGGGCGTCTCGAGGTGGTAGTTCTTGACATCGACGATCCCCGCGGCGACGTCGCGCCCGGCCGAGGCGATCTCCCCGAGCAGCTCGACCTCGGCCATCTCCCGATTGGCGAACTCCAGGACGAGCTCGTCGACGCGGAATTCGAGCATGGCCCGCATCACGGGCCGGTAGGTGCGCCGTGCGAGTGGCCGTCCGAGGTAGTTGCCGAAGCACAGGTGCGCCCCCAGCCTGACCCGACCGACCACGGGCTCGACGGCGGCGTTGAACAACCCGGCCACATCCGACGGGGCATCCGGGTGGATCGCCGGCGACGGGTCATCGATCTGGATGTGCTGCGCGCCCGCAGCGACCAGCGCCTGGAGCTCGTCCCGCAGGATCGGCACGAATGCCTCGGCGGCGGCCTCCCGGTCGCGGTAGACCTCGCCGGGACCGGTGCGCAACCGACCAGAAAGCGTGTACGGACCGGGGATGGTCACCTTCAGCGGCCGATGCGCGCGAGTCGCGGCGTAGCGGTACTCGGCGACCACGCCGAGGCCGTCGGGCGCGGCGATCGGCTCGAGGACCTCGAACCGATGCTGCTGGTCGTGGCCACCGGCGCCGAGTCGGCGGTCCGCTGGCAGGGCCCGGACGCCGCTGATCCGCAGGTAGAACTCGGCGGTGAAGAATCCGGCACGGCGCATCTCCCCGTCGCTGACCAGGTCGATACCCGCATCCTCCTGGTCGCGGATCGCGAGGTCCACCCCGTCGTCGAGCATCTCGGCGAGGTCGGCCGGCCCGAATTCCCCGCGTTCCGCGGCGGCGATCCCGGCGACGAACCAGGACGGTCGGGCGTGCGATCCGACGACGCTGGTGCGCAGCCCATCGGTCATGCAGTAGGCCCTCCATCGACAGCGCCGAACGAGAAGACGCGGGCCGGGACCTCGACGAACCAGCGGTGCCGCAGCTCTGGTCCGAGGCCGCGCGCATCCATCGCCGACGAGAAGCCGTCGAGCAGCCAGCGCAGGCCCGGTGTCCCACCGTACACCGCGTAGTAGCCCCGTCGCGCGGCGTCCATGCCGAGGACGATCCGATCCGAGAGGCCGTCCTCGGTCATCCACTCGAGCAACTGGAGCGTCCCGTTCGGTGCGTCGCCCCAGCGGAAGCTGCCGTCGTACTCGGCCGTCGCGCCGGTGGCCAGCAGGTCGCGGTGATAGCCGCGGTCAAGGACCTTGTCGACGTGGCTCAGGGCGAGGCCATCCGGTTCGACTCCCCGGTCGAGCAGGTAGGCCACCTGCTCGAGGGCGCCGGTCCCACCCTCGCAGTGGGTCAGGATCGGGGCGCCCGTGCGGTGATGTGCCGCCGCCGCCGCCTCGAAGACCGGTCGGTCCCGGTCGGACAGGCCGCCCGCGGATCCGGCCACCTTGATGACGCCGGCGCGGTGGGCCATCCGGTGGACGACGGGACCCGAGTAGTCGTTGGCGTCGATGCCCATCTCGATGTCGGCCACGAACAAGTCGGCCAGCTCCTCGACGTCGATCCGATGCGACCAATGGGCGGGTCCGTAGTAGCGCTCGTGGTGCAATCCCGTCGATGCGATGACCTGCACGCCGGTGCGCCGCGAGATCTCCGCGAGCTTGGCGGCATTGCGACCGGCATCGCAGGGCATCGCGTCGACGACCGCGCCCAGCCCGAGATCGACGGCCGCGCCGACCTCGGCGACCATCGCGTCGACGTCGGCGAGATCGAAGTCGGGTTCCATCAGAACGGGGCGGCCGCCGTCGATGACCAGGTGCTCGTGGGCGTACGTCACCCCGAGCTCGACCGGGTCGATATCGCCGAGCACGGTTCGAACGAACCGCGCGGCCGTCATGCCGCCACCCATGCCGGCGCCCGATCGAGGTCGACGACGGCGCCATCGCGCCGAAGCGCGTCGCGCAGCGCGGTCGCGTCGATCTCGCGCGGGTCGACGCCATCGCCGACCGCGATCGCGGCGGCCGTCCCGGCCGCCTGGCCCATCGCCATGCACTGGGCCATCGAGCGGACCGCGGCATGCGCCTCGTGGGTCGCGCTGAAGCAGCGGCCCGCGACGAGGACGTTCGCCGCGTCGCGCACGACCAACGCTCGATACGGGATCCCCACGGCCCGGCCCTCGGGCAGGTAGCGCCAGGCCGTGTCACTGCCGGGATGGTGGTCCTCGATCGGGGCGCCGCACAGGCCGATCTGATCGTCGAACTGGCGGGCAGCGAGGACGTCGTCGCCCGTGAGGCGCGCATCCCCGAAGACCCGCCGTGTCTCGCGCACCCCGATCTGGGTTCCGACCCCGACCAGCGAGGCGTCCTCATAGC
The DNA here is from genome assembly GCA_035688805.1 of Candidatus Limnocylindrales bacterium. GTDB lineage: Bacteria > Chloroflexota > Limnocylindria > Limnocylindrales > CSP1-4 > SPCO01. The sequence goes on along the minus strand of DASSMQ010000006.1, from coordinate 73,635 downwards.
CCGGGACGCGATCGCGCAGGAAGCGGACATAGTCGAGCACCTGGCGGCGTCCCGCCATCTCCACCTCGGTCAGGAACCATGGATCGGTGACGTCGACCAAGTGCCCGTCGAGCCCCGCGCGCGTCGACGCGAGGCGAGTCATGACCGTCGCCATGACGCCGTCGATCGGCGTGACGTGGTCGCTGCCATCCCGCCGCGGCAGGTCGTAGTCGCCGCTTGCCGCAGCGTCGGCCATGCGCGCATGGAGATCGGCCTTCGACACTGTTCGTCGCCGTTCGAGGTCCACGTTGGTCATCCGGAACGTGGTCGTCAGCGTCTGGGCGGGCTCGACGGCGCCGGCGATCTCGTAGCCAAGGTTGGCGGCGGCGCATAGGTCGGCGTCGCCGGACGCATCGATGAACACCCGCGCGCGGATCCGCACGAGGCCGCCGCGGGTCGCGACCAGGACCGACCGGACCCGGCCGTCGGCGACGTCCGCCTCCTGGAGCATCGCATGCAGCAGGACCCGGGATCCGGAACCGGCCACCGCGTCCTCCCACACCACCTTCAGGTGATCCGGTAGATAGGTGATCCCGGTCCCCGCGCCGTACGTGTTGGGTCGCTCGACGACCGGCCCGAGTCGGCGCAGGCCGGCGACGATCTCGTCGGCCACGCCGCCGACCACCTTGCGCGGCCGCTCACCGGGGGTGACGAAGCCGTAGAACGTGTCGAGGACCGCCGTGCTCGTGCCGCCCAGGAAGGGCAGTCGATCGATAAGCAGGACCGACGCGCCCTGCCGGGCCGCAGCGATCGCGGCAGTGGACCCCGCCGAGCCACCGCCCACGATGCCCACGTCGACATCGGCGATGAGCGGCCATCGATCGCTGGTCACGTCAGCTCCGCGCCGGTCGACACGATGGACCAGCCACCATCGACGGCCAGCGACTGGCCGGTGACGGCCCGCGACTCGTCGGACAGGAAGAAGAGCGCCGCCTTGGCCACCTCGTCGGGGTCGAGCATCGGCCCCGCCAGCGGCTGCTTGCGGGCGGCATAGGCGAGGATCCGCGCGTCGGCAGCGGCTCGCGCCGCCATCGGCGTCGCGGTCAGCGAGGGCACGAGGAGGTTCACCCGGATCCGGTCCGCGATGTAGGTCGCTGCGAGCGAGGTCATCAGGGCGGTCAGTGCCCCCTTGGCGGTCGCATAGGCGTGGGTCCCGAACCACTCGGGCACGGGTGCGGTCGCCGTCACGCTACCGAGGAGCAGGAGGGATCCGCGACCGCCGTCCGCGTCGAGCGCTTGCTCGCGCATCGCGCGGATGACCCGGCCGCAGACGAGGACCTGGGTTCGGAGGTTCAAGCCGGCCGTTGCCTCCCACGCCGCAGCTGTGAGCTCGTGGATCGGACCGTCGCCGAATCGACGGCCGCTCCCGCCGGCCGCCGAAAAGGCGGCGTCGATCCGGCCGAGATGATCCATGGCAGCGCGAACCGCGGCATCGACGGCCGACTCATCGGTCAGATCGGCCGCGGCCCACCCACCTGCGACACGGTCGGCGAGCGCTGCTGCGTGATCTGCTGCGCGCGAGATCACGAACACTCGGGCGCCCTCGGTCGCCGCGCGCACGGCGGTCGCGGCCGCGATGCCCGTGGAGCCGGTCACGAGCAGCGTCCGTCCCCGGAGTCGGTCAGCCATCGAGGGTCGCCGAGCGGAGCTGATCATCGACCTCGAGGACGGCCGCGGCGGTCCGAGCGTCCGTCACCAGCATGTCCACGACGCCCGACCGCAGGGCACCCCGGATGGCCGTCGCCTTGTCGACTCCCCATGCGACCGCGACGACGCGGCCGATCGCTCGCAGCCGATCGATGTCGATGGCGATCGCGCGAGCCGCCAGCGCCGCGTCGACGAATCGGCCGTCGAGATCGAACGGATGGACCACGAGCTCGCCGACCGCGCCGAGGTCGACCATCCGTCGGATGTCCGCCGCATCGAGCGCTCCGGATCGAATCAGCGATGACGCGGGTGTGACCCCGTCCGCGGGGATCACCCCGATGCCGACGACCGCCAGGCTGATGTCGTCGAACCGACCCACCGCGTCGGCGACCTCGGGCGCCCGGACGAGTGCCTCGCGGACGATGGCGGAGTCGACCACGGCCGGGGCGTAGATCGCATGGTGAGCAGCACCGAGTCGCGCGGCCAGGGCCCGAGTCAGTTCCCCGGCATCGCGCCCTCCGACCAGCCGGCTGGAGGACCCGGCGAGCTGGACCACCCGGATCGACGGATCGTGGCGCGGTGGCACCGCGGCGACCACGGCCGCCAGCGTCGAGCCCCACGCGATACCGACGGTCTCGTCCTGGCCGATGAGCCCATCGAGCAGCGAGCCCGCGAGTTCCGCGACCGCGCCGGCGGTCGGGCTCGGACCGTCGGCCGCTACCGCGCACAGGCCGAGTCCGAACCGGTCCTCGAGCCGTCTGGCGACGTCGCGGTCCTCGATCGGCAGATCGCGGTACTCGACGCGGACGAGACCGTCAGCGAGGGCGCCGTCGAGCAGTCGAGCGACGCGGAAGCGCGAGATCCCGAGCTGGGCGGCGATCTCGATGCGCGTCATCCGCCGGTCGAAGAAGAGCCGCGCGACCTGGAGTGCGAGGACCGGACGCTGGACGGGAGCCACCCGATGACCCTAGTCGTTGCGCATGTGGGTGGCAAGCGCTCATTCGAGCGGTCACGACATGTCGTGGAGCGCGCCGTTGTTCAGGCCTCGTCTTCGTAGTCCCACGCCCGGATCGTCCCCGGCTCGAGTCGGATGACGGCGCCGGGTGCGTACTCGCGGACCATCCGCTCGGCGGCCTCGGGACCGCTGTAGCGCAAGCCCGTGCGGCCCAGCGTCCCGTAGAAGGCATCGGGGTCCGTCGAGACCGTGGCCTCGCCGCGCAGCTCGAAGCCCTTGTATGGCCAGGCCTGGTTGGCCACGACGACGGTCACCCGCGGGTCGCGTCGGACGTGGGCGACCTTGCCACCCTCGATCGTCGGGACCCAGATGTTGATCCCACCCTCGAACCACTCGAACCAGACCGGCGAGAGCATGACCGTGTCGTCCTGTCGCCGGGTGGCCAGGACCGCGATGAGTGGTTGATCGAGGAGTCCACCGAGATCGTCGATCGTCAGGTTGGTTCGCATGCGTGGTGGCTCCTGCGGTTCGCGGGATGGGTCGAGATCGCGCCCGCCTATCGTGGCCGAGACGAGCGTCGATGGCGAGGACCGGTCCGTGGCGCATCGAGCGGGCCAGTGCCGACGAGCCGTGCCGCAGGCGACCGGCTCCGACATCGGCGAACGTGGGCCGAGAGGGACGGAGGTACTGGCCACCCGCATTGACGCCGATTCCGGCCGGGGCTATGCTCCGCACATCCCGACCGGTCCCGCGCAGCGGCAGCGATTCCGCGCGCACACCCGCTTCGGGCCCCAGCGACCCGGACCGCAGCCCAGGCTATGCGAGTCCGACCCGCCACGCACGCGTAGGTGACCCCAATCCAGATGCCCGGCCCCGGCCAAGACCAGCGTTCCCGCAACCGACGTCCGCGTCGGCGCGGCCAGTCAACGTTCCGTGCCCCCGTCACCGAGTACGAGGAGCAGCAGGAGCTCGAAGCCGCACGCGAGCGGAACGATCTCGACATCAGCGACCTGCGCGAGATGAGCGTCACCGAACTTCGCCAGATCGGCCGCGACCTCGAGCTCGACACCGGATCCGGCGAGCGCAAGGACGATCTGGTCGACCGCATCCTGCAGCGTCAGACCGAGAACGCCGGCCACGCGTACGCGAGTGGCATCCTCGACATCGTCGATGAGGGCTTCGGCTTCATGCGCCGCCATGGCCTGCTGCCGAGCCCCGAGGACGTCTACGTCAGCTCGAGCCAGGTGCGTCGGTTCGGACTGCGCATCGGCGACCGGATCTCGGGCGCCGTCCGCGCGCCGCGCGAGGCGGAAAAGTACTGGGGCATGCTCCGGGTCGACAGCGTCAACGGCGTCGACACCGATACGGCCCGGCGGCGGCCCGTCTTCAACGACCTGACCCCGGTCCACCCCGACGAACTCATCAACCTCGAGACGGACCCCAAGAACCTCAGTCAGCGGTTGATCAATCTGGTCAACCCGCTTGGCAAGGGGCAGCGCGCACTGATCGTGAGCCCGCCGAAGGCCGGCAAGACGATGCTGCTCAAGCAGATCGCCAACGGGGTCAGCGCGAACTATCCCGAGATCCTGCTCATGGTCGCGCTCATCGGCGAGCGGCCCGAGGAAGTCACGGACATGCGCCGGAGCGTCAAGGGCGAGGTCATCAGCTCGACCTTCGACGAGCCGACCGAGAACCACACGCATGTGGCCGAGATGGCGCTCGAGATCGCCAAGCGCCAGGTCGAGACAGGGCGCGACGTGGTGATCCTGCTCGACTCGATCACGCGCCTGGCGCGCGCGTACAACCTCGCGCTGCCGCCGAGCGGGCGCACGCTCTCGGGCGGCCTCGACCCGATCGCGCTCTACCCACCGAAGCGCTTCTTCGGTGCTGCGCGCAACATCGAGGAGGGCGGCTCCCTGACGATCATCGGCACGTGTCTGGTCGACACCGGCTCGCGCATGGATGACGTGATCTACGAGGAATTCAAGGGGACCGGCAACTCCGAACTCATCCTCGACCGGAAGCTGGCCGAGAAGCGGATCTTCCCGTCGATCGACGTGCAGCGCTCCGGCACACGCCGCGAAGAGCTGCTGCTCGAAGAAGGCACGCTCAAGATGGTCTGGACCATGCGCCGGATGCTCTCGGCGGTCGGCCCGAACGAAGGCATCGAGATCCTGCTCAATCGCCTTTCGAAGTCCCAGTCGAATGCCGAGTTCCTGGCGTCGCTGACCAAGAACCTGGAGGCCTGATCCCACACGGCCGTCTCGTTCACGCACCGGATATCGTGCGTTCACGGACCCCGTGTTTGCCACAGGTGCAAGGTGCGTGGTAGGTTTCGCCCGATGTCGTAAGCCCGACGAGATGTCGGACGCGGCCGCGAAGCGAGAACCCCCAGCCTCGATACCGCGACCCCGGACGGGCCCACCACCCCCATCCCCGCGCTTTCCCCCCACGCGCCCGGGCTCGTCCTCACGCCAGGAGACCGTATTGCTGAACGCGTCGGTCGGCGTCCAGCGCGTCCTCGGACGACTGCGCCGACCTCATATGGACCCGACCATGGCCTCGCTCCCCGTCCCCCGACGGGTGACCGTTCGAGGCATCGTGTCGTCAGGTCCTCGACAGACTCCGGGCGCACGCCGCTTCGCGCATCCGATCCGCCGTTCCCGGCGCCTGACCCTGCCGACGATCGCAGGCATGCGCCACGCGTTGCGAACGATCCCCATCCGACGGATCGCGCGAGAGCTCGGCCATGAGCGCCTGGTCGCCGTCGCCGTCGCGGGGATCGTCCTCGGTGCGTCGTTCCTGAGCGTCACCCCAGTCCGATCCTCGGGAGCGACCGGCGGCACATCCGGCGACGGCCTGTCTCCGCGCCTGACGATCGGCGCTTCCGGCGACGGGAGCGACGTCGGCTCCGTGCAAGAGGACTACATCGACACGTCGGCCTATGTGGGCCCGGACCCGAGCGAGATCGCGGTCCGCAAGGCCTACGGCATCGACGTCGCCGAACCGGTCGGCATGCCGGCAGAAGCCGTCCTCGCCGCCCAGCGCGCGCCGGTGGTCTTCGGCCCCTTCCTTGCTGATGGCACGCTCCTGAAGCCCGTCGCGGTCGATACCGCGGTGCCGGACGGCAGCGACCTCATGCGCCAGTACAAGGTCCGGTCGGGCGACACGCTTGCCACGATCGCGCGCAAGTTCAAGGTTTCGATGATGACCCTGTGGTGGGCGAACAAGCTCAAGTCCAAGGATCGGCTCGTCGTCGGCCAGCAGTTGCGCATCCCGCCGGTCAACGGCCTGGTCATCGAGGTCACGGCCGCCGACACCCTCGATGCGATCGCGGCCCGCTATGAGGTCACCGCTGACGACATCCTGGCCACGAACGGGCTCACCGACCGGAACCTCGTCGTCGGCCAGGTCCTGATGCTCCCCGGCGCTCGTGGCGCCCGGATCGCGGAGCCCAAGGCGCGCCCACGAGCGACGTCCGCACCACGAGTGGTGAGCCGGTCGACTCGGGTCTCCGGTGGCAGCTCGGTCCAGCAACCGCGGACCTACACCGGCGGCCGGCTCATGTGGCCGACCACCAGCCGGCATATCAGCCAGTACTTCCATTACGGCCATTACGCCATCGACATCGACGGCAACACCGGCGATCCGATCTGGGCAGCCGCCTCCGGCACGGTGATCTTCGCCGGCTGGAAAGACAACGGCGGTGGGTACCAGGTCTGGATCTCCCACGGATCGAACCTGTACACGACGTACAACCACATGTCGAGCGTCTCGGTCGGGCGGGGACAGACGGTGAGTCGCGGCCAGCGCGTCGGCCGGATGGGCGCGACCGGCAACGCGACCGGCTCGCACCTCCACTTCGAGGTCTGGCGCGGGCGGGTATGGGACGGCGGCACGAGGGTCAATCCGCTCGCCTATCTCTAGGCGAACCGCGCGAGATGCCGGTCCGGGCCCGCCCGGACGCCGTGCGAGAATGCCGCGATGTTCCTCGACCGCGTGAAGATCTGGGTCCGCGCCGGCGATGGCGGCAACGGCGCGGCGACGTTCCGTCGCGAGGCGCACGTCCCTCGCGGCGGCCCCGACGGGGGTGACGGTGGCCGCGGTGGGTCGGTCCATCTGCGCGTCGATCCAGGTCAGACCACGCTCCGTGACTTCCAGTACCGGCACCATTTCAAAGCCACCCCCGGCGGTCGTGGCACGCGGTCCCGGCGGCACGGGGCGTCCGGCGATGACCTGATCCTCGAGGTGCCGCCGGGGACCGCCGTCATCGACGACGGGAGTGGCGAGCTGCTGGCCGATCTTGTGGCCGTGGGCCAGCACGCGATGGTGGCTCGGGGCGGCCGGGGTGGCCTCGGCAATACCCATTTCAAGACCGCCACCCACCAGGCGCCGCGCCATGCTCAGAAGGGCGAGCCCGGCGAGGAGCGCTGGCTCCGCCTCGAGCTTCGGCTGATCGCCGATATCGGTCTGGTCGGGCTGCCGAACGCGGGCAAATCGACGCTCCTCGCCGCGGTCACGGCGGCCCAGCCCAAGATCGCCGACTATCCGTTCACGACCCTCGAGCCGAACCTGGGGGTGATGGAGCTGGGCGAGGATGACGAACGCCGCCCGACCATCGCCGACGTACCCGGTCTGATCGAGGGAGCGTCGACCGGGGCTGGCCTCGGCCATGCCTTCCTGCGCCACGTCGAGCGGACCCGGGTCCTGGTCCACGTCGTCGACGGCGCAGCGCGCGATCCGCAATGGGACTACGACGTCATCCGAGACGAGCTGCACGCCCACGATCCGGCGCTCCTCGAAAAGCCGACCCTCATCGCCTTCAACAAGGTCGACCTCCCGGCGGCCCAGGCCGCCTGGCCGGCATTCGCCCGCGCGCGGCGAGCAGAGGGTCGCGATGCGGTCGCCATCGCCGCCTCGACCGGGGAGGGCCTCGCCACGTTCCGGGCCCACGTCGCCGGCCTGCTCCCCACGGCGGAGGAGCTCGCTGAACCACCCGAGCCGTCCGGCGTCGTCGTCCACCGCATCGACGCCATGGGCGATGGCTTCCTCGTGGAGCGCGACGAGGACGGCGCGTTCCGGGTCCGCGGCAAGCGCATCGAGCGCATCGCCGCCCAGACCGACTTCGAGATCGAGGAATCGGCCGAGCGCTTCCAGCGCGACCTGGCTCGCCTCGGCATCGACGTGGAACTGCGTCGGGCCGGCGTCGCGGCCGGCGACCTCGTCCGCATCGGTGCCACCGAGCTGGAGTGGGAGGCGCAGCCCTGGGAGCAGCGGTGAAGCGGGACCCACGACGTCTCCGGGGCGCGACCGGGGTCTTCGGCGGGACGTTCGACCCGATCCATCTCGCTCACCTGGCCATCGCCGAGGCGGCCCGCGACGCCTTCGCGTTGCGGCGGGTGCTGTTCGTGGTCGCCGCGCGACCTCCCCACAAGCCCGGCGTCTCCATCACCGCGGCCGAGGATCGGCTCGCCATGGTCCAGGCCGCGATCGCCGGCAACGCGGCATTCGAGATGAGTCGGATCGAGATCGATCGCGACGGACCCTCATACACCGTCGACACGCTCGCAGCGCTGCGGGCGCGCGAACCGGATGAGCCGCTGGCCTTGATCCTTTCGGCCGAGTCCTACGCGGAACTGCCGACGTGGCGCGACCCGGCGCGGATCCTCGAGCTCGCCGACGTGATCGTCGTGCCGCGCGACGGCTATCCCGACGCGGATGAGGGCCTCATCGCCGCCCGCTTTCCCAGGGCGCCGGCCGCGATCGGGTTCCTGGACGGGCCGCGGATGCGGCTGTCGGCATCGGAGATCCGCGATCGCGCCGCCGCAGGACGTTCCGTTCGCTATCTCGTTCCGGATGCGGTCGCGACGTATATCGGCGACCATGGCCTGTATCAGGATCCACGGAGGGACCATCGATCGTGACCGAACCCGCGCTGCCGAACGCCATCGCCCCGAGTGCCGACGGGCTACCCCGTCGCGACGTCCGGGCGCCCGCACCCATGGACGAACGTGCAGCGCTCGACCTGGCCCGTCGGGTCGTCGAGCTGGCGGAAGACAAGAAGGCGGCCGATATCGTCCTCCTCGAGCTCGGCCCGCTGACGACCCTCGCCGACTACTTCGTGATCTGCTCCGGCGGTTCCGAGCGGCAGCTCGAGGCCATCGCCGATGGCATCGTCTCCTCCCTGCGCGACGACCGGGTGCGACCGATCGGTCGCGAAGGGACGGCCGCATCGCACTGGGTCCTGATCGACTTCGGTTCGGTGATCGTCCACATCTTCACCCCGCCCGAACGCGACTATTACGGCCTCGAGAAGCACTGGTCGGACGCCAAGACGATCCTTCGGGTGCAGTAAGGCGTACCAGAGCGCGGGGTACGGACGGGTCATGGGTGCCTCGGGATGCTGATGACAGCATCGCGGCATGTCCACCTCGCACGATCGCTGCCCCGCCTGCGGTCACCGGCTCATCACGACCCGGTTCGACACGACGTTCCGGTTGCCCGACCGGAGCGAGCGGCTGTGCTTCGGCATCCCGGGCGGCCTGTGCGAGGACTGCTCGCAGTTGTACATCGACCCTGATCTGATCGAGTTGCTCGATCTCGGCGAGGGCCGCTGCGTCTTCGCCATCGAGAGCGATCTCGTCGTCCAGGAACAGGCCTGGTCGTCCGCCGACTGACGGTCTGAGCGCGGTCGTCGGTCCCGGGGTCAGCCGGGGCCGACCCGCCGTCCCGGTCCCATGGCGACCGGTGGACGCCCCGACGACGTGGCGTGGTCGCCGACCCACAGCAGGAACGCCAGGCGCCGCTGCGCCGGGTCGAGTTCCGAGCCTGCGACGCCTTTGACCATCGCATCGAGTTCGAGCAAGCCGGTCAGGGCGCCGGCCAACTCGTCGACCGTCCACCGTCGCGCCTGTCCGGCCAGGGTCTTCGCCCGGAACTCGTTGGTCACGCCGATCGCGCGAGCCGCATCCGGCAGCGTCGCGCCGGCTGCCAGCCGATCGGCGAGCCCGATGAGCTCGACCAGGCGTCGATGGATGACCGCCAGGATGACGGGCTCGGGCGTCGTATCCAGGGCATGATCGAGAGCAGTCGATGCCGCGTCGACCCGACGCTCCGCGATCGCGTCGGTGATCGCCCACATGGATGACGGCGCGGTCTCGGCCACCAGGGCCCGCACATCGTCGGCCGTGATCGCCTCACCATCCACGCCATGGCGAAGGGCGAGCTTGTCGAGCTCCCCCGCCGCGACGCGACTCAGGAAGCGACGGTCCACGTCGCCTTCGGTCACCCGTGCGCCCAGCCGATCCGCGAGCTCGCGAGCGGCGCCCGTGGCGAGCCGCAGGCCGCGATCGCGAGCCTCGTCGGCGATCCAGGCCGCCAGCGCGGTCGGGCGCGGCCCGGCGGCTCCGCGGACCTGGCCGCCAGCCGCCGCGATCGCCTCCGCCAGCCGCTTGACGGCCGGACCCTTGGCGCCGGGTTTCGCCGACTCCACGACGGCAAGCGCGTTGCCCATGGCGATGAGAGCGATGGCGTCGACGACCCGATCGCGGGTGTCGTTGCGCCGCACCAGGGCCCACGGCTCGGTCACGACCGCGAGGGTCCCGCCGCCGAACATCGCCGGCGTGGCGAGCCGCTCGTAGAGCTGGGCCGCGTCAGCCGTCGCGGTCGCCAGCTGCGACCGGAGATCCCACCGCTCGAGCGGGCCGCCGGCGGCATCGGCCATGGCGACCGCGAACCGGCCGACCGTTCGCTCGGCGGTCAGCTCGTCGTCGCCCCAGACATACAGCAACGGGCTGAGCGGGCGGTCGGGGCGGCCGGTCATCGGGCCGATGGTACAAGAGGCTGACGGAGGGCCCGGGGCCGACCGGCGGGGGCCCTGCCGTGGTCGGGCGCGGTGGGATCGGCGCCGGCTCGGACGCCTGGGCCGCATCGGGGACCACGGGGATCGCGCACGCGAACGACCGCCGCGGACCGATCGACGTCGCGAGGAGCACGCGCGGCCCCGGCGTCGGCGCTGGGGGTCGCTGGGCGGGGCGATCCGACTCGGTTCGAACACGCATCCCGCCCGCATCGAAAGTGACCGCCACCGATCCGTCGCGGTCGGTCCGGTAGACACGCGCGCCGGCCGCCGCCAGCCGATCGAGCGTCGACCGCGCCGGGTGACCGTACGGGTTGCCCGTGCCCGCGGAGGCGATCGCGACCCGAGGCCGGACCGCTTCGACGAACGGCTCGGTCGTGGCGGTCCGACTGCCGTGGTGGGCGACCTTCAGCAGGTCGACGTGGGGGAGGCCCTCGGCCAGCAGCCGCGGGTCGATGTCCTGTTCGACGTCACCGGCCAGCAGGAATCGCCGGCCGGCTACCGTACCGAGGAGCACGATCGAGACGTTGTTGATGCCCGTGCCCGTATCGGGTGGTTCGGCCGGGACCTGGCCACGGATCGGCCACAGGACACGGAGATCGACCTCATCGACGCGCAGTCGATCGCCGGCGAAGACCGAGCCCCGATGGGGCGCACCGACCCTGGCGAGCGCCCGGGACCAGGCCGTGTACCCCGGTCCCGGGCCGCGCATCCCGGGCTCGAGGACGCGGCCGATGCGATATCGACCCAGCAGCATGGCCAGGCCGGCGACGTGATCCTCGTGGGGATGGGACAGGACTACCAGGTCGATCCTACGGTCCCATGGCGGCAGGCGCCGATCGAGCTCGATGAGCAGCCGGTCGGGATCCGGCCCACCGTCGACCAGCACGCGTCCCCCACGCGAGCCCTCGACAAGGATCGCGTCGCCCTGCCCGACATCGAGCACCGTGACTCGCGCGACGGCCTCGCGCCGGGTGACGACGACCGCTCCGGCGACCACCAGGGTCGTGACCAGGCCGATCGTCGCGAGCCGCAGCGGCATCGGCGTGGTGGCCCTCCGCGCCGGTCGGGCGGCGGTCGAGGCGGCGGCTTTCGTCGTCGGCTGGGCTGGGCGAGATGGCTGCGCACTCCGGTGACGCCGCCAGGCCATCGCCAGGCCGACGACGCCAGCGCAGGCGAGGCCGGAGGTGGTGCCGAGAGACGGGCCCACGGCGATGCTCGCGAATGGGACCGCCGCTGCCGCGTCGACCACGGCGATGATCAGCCGCAGCGCGACCCACGCTGGCGCCGCAAGCATCGACCCCACCGCACCCGGCGCACCGAGGCCAACGAGGATCCCGCCGGCCAGCGCCACGACCCCAGCCGCCATGGCGGGCGCGACCAAGGGCACGACCGCGAGGTTGACCGCGGGCGCGATGATCGCGAGCCGGCCGAACGCCGCCAGCACCAGCGGCAGCGTCGCGACCTGGGCCGCGAGTGAGACCCCGAGGCTCTCGGCCAGCCAGCGCGGCATCCGGCCGCCGCCGAGCGATCCCAGCCGCTCGGACAGCGGTGTCGCCCACGCGATCAGCCCAGCTGTAGCCAGACTCGACAGCTGGAAGCCAGCGTCGCCGACCAGCGACGGATCGGCCAACAGGAGCAGGACGACGGCCCAGCCGAGGGCGGCCGCGGCCCGACTCGCCCGCCCGCTCTCCCGCGCAACGAGGACGACCCCGGCCATCGCACCCGCACGCAACACCGAGGGCGAGGCGCCGGCGAACACGATGTAGGCGACGATGGCCAGGCTGGTCACGATGGCTCGTCGTCGTCGCCCGATGCGCCCGGACACGGCCGCGATGGCTGCCGCCACGATGGCGATGTTCCAGCCTGAGATGGCGACGACGTGACTCACGCCCGCCGTCGTGAAGGCGGAGGCGACCGCGCGGTCGACCCGGTCGCGCAGGCCGATGAGGATGCCGGCCGCCAGACCGGCCTCGGGCTCGGGAAGGACGCGGGTCAGGGCATCGCCAGCATCACGCCGCGCCGCCTCGAGGACCCGCCCCGCATCGACCGGCCGATCGTGGACCCTGAGTCCACGCGCATCGAGGGTTCCCCAGGCTCCGAGCCGCTCCAGGTACCGCCCGAACGCACTGTCGGGCCTCGCTCGAGCATGGCCCTCGACGTCGACGATGTCGCCCGGTTCGACTGGCGGGTACCTGGGCAGCGTGGCCGCGAGACGAAACCCGTCGGTCCTGCCCTCGACCGTCCGCAACGTGGCGACCTGGTCGCCGTCGCGCGGTGACGATACGGACTCCACGACCATCGTCCACGGCCCCGCGCCCTCGGGCGCACCATCTGGCGCCGGCGGCGGGGCGACGACGGTCGCCCGGAGGACGATCAGCGAGCTGCCGACCGCGATGGCCGCGAGCGGCGCTCGACCCGACCGGAACCAGCCGACCGCGATGGCGCCAGCGACGACCGCGCCGGCGACCGCCGCCCAGATGAGTCGCGCATCGTGCTGCAGGACCGCGAGCGCCGCTGCGACCGCCCCGATCGCCAGCCAGCCGCTGCGTGGCATCAACCCGCGGTGACCAGGTCGCGCAGCTTGGCGAACGTCTTCTCGCCCAGGATGCCGCGCGACCGCAGTTCGTCGACGGACGTGAACGGTGCTTCCTCGCGGGCGGTGATGATCTTGGTCGCCGTCGCCGGCCCGACCCCAGGGAGTGCCTCCAATCCGGCCTGGGTCGCCCGGTTCAGGTCGACGAGTGCGCCGGCCGATGCGCCGCCGGACGCGTCATGGGGCCCAGCCGTTCCTGCGGGATCGTCTCGGGACGGGATGCGGATGTGGCCGCCGTCGGTCAGTTCGGCCGCGAGGTTGAGTTCCGACGCCAACCGCGCGGTATCGACCCGCGGGCCGTATCCGCCGGCGGCGCGGAGCAGGTCGCCGACGCGGGCCCCACGCTCCAGGCGATAGACACCGGGCTTGGCCACCGCCCCCACGATCTCGACGACCAGGGCGTTGGACAGGTTCGCGCCGCTCGAGCCCGGCTGCCCGAGATCCGCCGTGGCTTCGGTGCCACCGACCGAGTCGCCATCGACCCGGACCGTCCCCCCATCGGTCGTGCCGGCCAGCACGATCGCGATGGCCGCGATCGCGATCGTGGCCGCGGCGATGATGCCGACCCTGACGGCGATCGCACCGGAGGGACGTGCCGGATCACCGGACGTGGCGGTGGGCGTGCTCCCTGGCGTGGTGTCGACAGGCGTCGTGTCGAGCACGCGCCAAGGTGGGCTCGCGGTCGGTTCCAAGGACGCCTCCGCGGCGGGCGGACCGACCCGGGAGCGCCAGGGAGTCTGACGTCTCGCCAAGGTCGGGGGCACTTCCGACGCGGCGAGACGTCTGGGCGGACCTTACGGACGAGCGCTTAGCTGCGACTTATCTGGCGCCATCGGCGCGGGAGATCAGAGCTGCTCCCAATCGACCCAGCGAACGCCGTCCCACCAGCGATGCCACACCCGTCCGTCCCGGCCCGGGGCAAACACGTCGATCCGGTCCGCACCCCAGGACGACGCCGTCGGCGTCCCGGTCAACTCCCCGCCCATCGATTCCCAGTCGTGCCATGACGTCCCGTCCCAGAACCGGTTCCAGAGCTGGCCGTCGTCGAGGATCGCGAAGACTTCGAGCTGGTCGACGGCCCAGGCCGTCGCGGCGGGCGCCGACGCCAACCGCCCGCCGAGGTCCGTCTCCTCTGACCACTGACCGTCCCGGAAGGCTCGATGGACGAGGTGGCGGTCGTCGCTGACGGTGAAGAGGTCGATCCGGTGCGGGCCCCACGACACCGCGCACGTCGACGGGGAGCGGAGGTCAGTGGTCATGGTCGACCAGCCTAGCGTGTCGCGGCACCGGGAATCGAAGAGCGCCTGCCGGAAGGGCAGGCGCTCGGTCGTTCGTCGGTTCGGCGGAGAGGCTAGTCCGCTAGGGCCAGGCTCCGACCGAGATCGTCCGCGACGCAATCGTCGAGTCGACGGGTCGCAGCCGCGGCGGTGCGGCTGATCGCAGCCGTGCCATGCGCCAGGCCGCGTCGCACGATCGAGGGTCGAGCCGGACGACCGGAGCGGGCCAGCGAGGCCAGCCGCTCGTGCTCGGCCGCCTGCACGCGATCGTTCGCGAGATCAAGGGCGAGAAGGGCGTAATAGGAATGCACAGGAACCTCCGGGGTTGGTGATCGACTCAACGGACGTGGCTGTCGGGCAATCGGTCCCGGGAGTCCGTTCCGAATCGGATGGAGGCCAGGCCGAGGGTGGCGAAACCGATGACCATGACCAGGAGCAAGATGATGGTTTCCATGGTCGGCCTCCTGTGAGTCTTGTAACCTGTCTTTGGTGTCTTATCGGTTACTCGTGAACTGTACCCTCTTGCGCGTAACCTGTCAACAGGTCTAAAGTGGTTATCGACATGACGACGCCGACCATCCTGTATCCCGACCGCGGTCACCACGCCCATGAGGTGCGGATCGAGGACACCTTCGATTTCCTGAACACCGACGACCTCGAGAACGGTCTCCCGGTCGAGGGATTACCGACCCTCGACGCGGCCTTGACCTGGTTCGTGGAGCGCGGCGTGATCCACGGCGAGGGCGCTGATCGCCTGCGCGTGCAGGCCGACGTCGACCCGGGCGGGGCGACCCGTGATCTCGCCCGGATCCATTCGGTCCGGGGCGCCCTCCGCGAAGTGGCCGACGCCATCGTCGACCATCGACCCCCGCGTGAAGGGGCGCTCGATACGGTCAATCGGGCCCTGCACGCCCGCCAGGTCATCGAGCTCGTGCCCTCGTCCGACGGCTGCGTCGCGGTCGATCACCGCCATGTCGGGGACCCGGTCGATGACGCCCTTGCCCGGCTGTGCGACCCCCTCGTGACGGAGCTGACGGCCGGTCAGCCAGAGCGCATCAAGGTGTGCGACAACGACCGCTGCCGATGGGTCTTCTACGACACCTCGCGGACGGTGCGTCGGCGCTGGTGCGACATGGCGACCTGCGGCAATCGGGCCAAAGCGGCGCGCCATCGGGCCAGATCGAAGACGGTCGCCCCGGCCGCCGCTGTCGGCGAGCCGCTGCTCGACTGACCCGACGCCCGAAGATCAGGCGCCGCGAACGACCAGGTTCACGAGCTTGCCGCCGGCGTGGATGATCCGGTCCGGCGTCCGGCCGGCCAATGCCGCCTGGACCTTCGGGCTGGCCAGGACCGCGGCCTCGATCGTCGCCTGGTCGGCGCCGGTCGCCACGACCACGCGGTCGCGGAGCTTGCCGTTGATCTGCACCGGGATCTCATGGACCGAGACGGCGATGGCCCGTTCATCGACGATCGGCCACGACTCCTCGTGGATCGAGGTCCAGGGACGGCCCGCGCCGGTCGCCTGCCTCGACCAGATCTCCTCGGTGATGTGCGGTGCGGCCGGGGCCAGCATCAGCAGCAGCAAGCGGATGGCCTCGTCCCACTCGGTGTCGCCGGCCGCCTCGGTCCCGCGATAGCGATAGAGGGTGTTCGCGAGCTCCATCAGCTTGGCGACCATCGTGTTGAACCGGAACCCGTCGTAGTCCTCGGTCACGTCGCGCAGCGTGCGATGCGCGGCAGCCCGGATGGCGGCCGCGGCGTCCGCTGCCGATTCGCCGACCGGCAGGTGCCCAGCGTCGGGGTCGCCGTGCTCACGTCCGTGCGGATCGAGCGCCAGCGTCCAGACCCGATTCAGGAAACGGTGGACCCCGCCGATGCCCGTTGGGCTCCACGGGCCGCCCTGGTCCCACGGACCCATGAACATCAGGAACAGCCGGACCGTGTCCGCCCCGAACCGGCCGACCAGCTCATCGGGGTCCTCCACATTGCCACGCGACTTCGACATGCGCTCGCCGTCGGCGCCCAGGATCTGGCCCTGGTTGAACAGCCGGCGGAACGGCTCGTCCTCGCCGATCAGGCCGCAGTCCCGCATCGCCTTCGTCCAGAAGCGGGCATACAGCAGGTGCATGACGGCGTGCTCGGCGCCGCCCGTGTACTGGTCGACCGGGGTCCACGCGTCGGTCATGGCTCGATCCACCGGCCCGTCGGTCCGGTCCGGCGACAGGTAGCGGAACCAGTACCACGATGAGTCGACGAAGGTGTCCATCGTGTCGGTCTCGCGCCGCGCCGCCTCACCACAGCGTGGACACGTGACCCGCAGGAACGCCGCATCGTGGTTCAGCGGATTGTCGCCACGGCCGCGGTAGTCGACCGTCTCGGGTAACAGGACCGGCAGGTCCTCGTCCGGGACCGGGACGATGCCGTCGCGCTCGCAGTAGATGACCGGGATCGGCGTCCCCCAGTAGCGCTGGCGGCTGATCAGCCAGTCGCGAAGACGGTAGGTGACCGTCGGTTCGGCGGCGCCACGCTCGGCCAGGGCCGCCACGATGGCGCGCCCACCATCGTCCGCGCCCATGCCGTCGTAGCGACCGCTGTTGACCAGCCGCTCGTCGGCCGCATGGGCGACATAGGCATCGGACATCGGATCGCCGGCCTCGGTACCGGGTGCCGCGACGACCCGCCGGATCGGCAGCCCGAAGGCCGTGGCCAACGCGAAATCGCGCTCGTCATGTGCGGGCACGGCCATGATCGCGCCCGTGCCGTAGCCGGCCAGCACGTAGTCCGCGATGAAGATCGGGATCCGCTCGCCGTTGACCGGGTTGATCGCGTCGGCCCCGATCGCTACCCCGGTCTTCTCGCGATCGGTCGACAAGCGATCGATCTCGGTGCGGCGCCGGGCCTGGGCCACGTACGCATCGACCTCGGCGCGGCGCCCGGGCGCGGTCAGCTCCGTCACGAGCGGGTGCTCGGGCGCCAGGACCATGAACGTGGCGCCGAACAGGGTGTCGGGTCGGGTCGTGAAGACGCGGATGGACGCGCCGCCCTCGTGGTGATCGGTCGGGGCCGTCTCGAAATCGATCTGCGCGCCCTCGGATCGACCGATCCAGTTGGTCTGCTGGATCTTGATCGGCTCAGGCCAATCGATGCCGTCGAACGACAGCAGCTCGTCCGCGTAGGCCGTCGTCTTCAGGTACCACTGATCCAGGTCGCGCTTCTCGACCAGCTCGCCGCAGCGCCAGCATCGGCGCTCCGGCCCCTCGACCTGCTCGCGAGCCAGCGTGCCGTCGTTCGGGCACCAGTCGACCGCCGAGCGCTGGCGGTAGGCCAGGCCGCGCTCCAGGAAGCGCAGGAACAGCCACTGGTTCCAGCGGTAGTAGGCCGGGTCGGCGGTGACGACCTCGTGTTTCCAGCTGAACGTCGCACCCATCGTTCGGAACTGGCGGCGCATGTTCTCGATGTTCTTCATCGTCCAGGTGAACGGGTGGCCGCCGTTCTTGATCGCGGCGTTCTCCGCGGGCAACCCGAATGCATCGAAGCCGATGGGGAAGAACACGTTGTAGCCGTGCATCCGCCGGAAGCGAGCCAGCGCGTCACTCGGCGTCACGATGTACCAGTGCCCGATGTGCAGGTCCCCGGATGGATACGGGTACATCGTCAGCAGGTAGTACTTCGGCCGGGACGTCTCCTGCAGGTCAGTGTCATGCAGGCCGAGCTCCGCCCAGCGAGCCTGCCAGCGCGGCTCGATGGCAGTCGGGTCGTAGCGTTCGACCCTCGTTCGACCCGGGGTCCTGTCTGCGGTCTCGGTGGTGTCGGCGGTGTCGGTCACGACGGCGGGCCTCTGATCGGGCCGCCCATACGCATCACCCCCCGCCGTCGGCGAGGGGTGAGGATCGGCGGTCTCGTCGGTCTAGTGGAGCTACGGGGATTCGAACCCCGGACCCCCTGCATGCCATGCAGGTGCTCTTCCAGCTGAGCTATAGCCCCACGGGACGGGCAGTGTACCAAATGACCTGTGACGCTCCCGAGTCACGGCCGCGTCCGGAGTCGCGGATGGCATCATCCCCGGGTGACCGAGTTCGACCTGTTGATCCGTGGCGGGACCGTCATCGATGGCACCGGCAGCATCGGGCGGCGCGCCGATGTCGGCGTCCTGGGCGATCGGATCCTGGCGGTCGGCGACCTGCGGGCCGTGGAGGATGCGGCCGTCGCCGAAACCATCGACGCAGCGGGCCTGGCCGTGACACCCGGGTTCATCGACCCGCACGGCCACTCCGACGGCACGCTCTTCGTCGACGGCGGCCTGGCCAGTCATCTGCACCAGGGGTTCACGACGCAGCTGTCCGGGAATTGTGGCGATTCGCTGGCACCGATCAGTGACCTCGGCCGAGAGATCGTCGAGCTGGCTCTGCGTCCGAACGGCCTCGTCGCGCGCTGGCGCACCTTCGCCGAGTACCTTGATGCGGTCGAGTCGACGCCCCTCGGCATCAATGTCGCGAGCCTCATCGGGCATGGCACGGTCCGCGCGTCTGTGATGGGCTCCGAGGCGCGCCGGGCGACCGATCTGGAGCGACATGCCATGGTCCGCGAGGTCGACTCGGCGATGGATGCTGGCGCCCTCGGTCTGTCGAGTGGGCTCATCTACGCACCTGGCCTCCACGCCGACGCATCGGAGGTCGAGGCGCTCGTGACGTCCGCTACGCGACGTGATGGCCTCTACGCGACCCACCTCCGCGATGAAGCCGACGGGCTGTTCGGCGCGCTGGCCGAGGCGATCGGAACCGTTCGCGCCGCCCGCGATGGCGGGGTGGCGGACCCGCGGCTGCAGGTGTCCCACCTGAAGTGCGCCTCGCGGGCAGTCTGGGGCCGGGCGGGGGACGCCATCGCCGTGCTCGAGACGGCCCGGTCCGAGGGACTGGACGTCGCCGCGGACCAGTACCCCTACACCGCGGCATCGACGACGCTCGCGGTCATCCTGCCGCCGGCGCTGCTGGGTCTTGGGATCGAAGGGTGCGTCGCCGCACTGGCTGATCATGAGGTCCGTGATCTGGCGATGGCCGAGATGGCGCGGGGCATCTCGAGCTGGCCGAACGTCGTGCGTGACCCCGGTTGGTCGGGCATCCGCATCTCGGCGGCGGCGGGCCATCCAGACTGGGAGGGACGATCACTCGCCGATCTCGGTGCCGAGATGGGGGCGGACCCGGGGGACCTCGCGGTCGACGCGCTGATCGACGATCGGCTGGACGTGGACGTCGTCATCGACTGCATGGCCGATCCGGACGTCGAGGCGATCATGGCCGTCCCATGGATCGCGGTGTGCACCGACGCGGCCGGCCGGCGACCCGGCCATCCGATCCTGGATTCCGGACGACCGCATCCGCGCACCTACGGTTCGACCGCGCGGGTCCTCGGGACCTACGTACGCGACCGGGAGACGCTCGCGCTGGAGACGGCGATCGCGAAGCTGACGAGTGTGCCGGCCGCACGGCTCGGGCTCCGGGATCGGGGGGTCGTCCGCGAGGGTGCGTTCGCTGACCTCGTCGCGTTCGACCCGGCGACGGTGGTCGACGCTGCCACGTACGACGATCCGGCTCGCTATCCGGTGGGGATCCCGCACGTCGTCGTCAACGGCCGCCTGGCGGTCCGGGCTGGGCGCGAGACGGGGGTTCGAACGGGTCGGCTCCTGCGTCACCGCTCGTGAGCGCACCATCGCCGACCCGCGCGCGCCGGGCGGGCGTGACCGAGATCGCGGCGGTCGCGCACCTCCCGGGTGGCCCGCTGCCCTTCACACTCCGCCACTCGCCGCGCGCCCGAAGCCTGCGAGTCGTGATCCATCCGGAGCGGGGCGTCGTCGTGACCCTGCCGGCCACGCGCACCGGGCGACTCGATGGGGAGCGACGGGCGACCGCGTTCCTTGGCGAACGGGAAGCGTGGCTGCGTCGCCATCTGCGACGCCAGACCGAGGTACTGGCGGCGCTCGCACGGCGGGGCGGACCGGTCGACGGCGGCTCGATCCTGTTCCAGGGTCGATGGCAGTCGATCCGGGTCGTGCCGGCCGTGTCGGGCATCCGGCGCTCCGATGTCGTGGCCATCGACGATGAGCTCGTCATCCATCGAGTGCCTGCCGACCGGCGGCCCGAGGGCGTCATCCTCGAGCGGTGGCTGCGCGACCGGGCGAGCGATGCCGTCCACACCGCGGTGGCCGAGCACGCTCCGAGGATGGGCGTCATTCCCGCCGGCATCGCCCTGCGCGATCCCCGGACGCGCTGGGGGAGCGCAGCCCGCAGCGGACGCCTGTCCTTCTCGTGGCGGCTGATCCTCGCGCCCCCCGAGGCGCTGGAGACGGTCGTCGTCCACGAACTGGCGCATCTGCGAGTCTTCGGGCACGGACCGCGGTTCTGGTCACTCGTCGCGCACCACCGGTCGGACCATCGTGCCTGGCGGCGCTGGCTCCACGATCACGCCACGGAATTGCACGGCGCGCTCGACCCGCCCAGCACGACGCTCAGCGCATGAGCGCCCCGACCGTCAGCCAGTACGACCCGGTCGCCGAGTCGTACGAGCGCTGGATCGTCCCCAAATTCCGCGTCGTCGCGGAGGCGCTCGCGGCGTTCGCCGACCCGCGGGAGGACGCCGACATCCTGGAGGTGGGAGCAGGGACGGGCGGGCTCTCGCGGCACGTCGTCGCGCATCTCGGAGCCCGAGGCCGCCTCACCGCGACGGACGTGTCCGCCGGCATGTTGGCGGTCGCCCGACGGGTCGTGCCGGCCGCCGCTCCGGCCCGGCGGCGGGCTGGCGTGGCGTTCCAGGAGGCCGACCTGGCGCGACTGCCGTTTCACGATGGCCGCTTCGACATGCTCCTGTCGCAATTCACGCCGCTGCTCGACGCCCCCGCAACGATCCGTGAGGCGGCTCGGGTGCTGCGCCCGGGCGGCCGGCTCGTGGCGGCGATCTGGGGCCTGGAGTACGGGGAGCTGACGCTGCTGAACGCCGCCCGCCGTGACGCCGGCATCGGTCCGTACCCGGCCGTGCCCGTCGCGACGTTGCTCCAGCGTCTCCGC
Source organism: Candidatus Limnocylindrales bacterium (assembly GCA_035688805.1). Classification (GTDB taxonomy): domain Bacteria; phylum Chloroflexota; class Limnocylindria; order Limnocylindrales; family CSP1-4; genus SPCO01. The sequence continues at coordinate 52,205 of DASSMQ010000006.1, read as the reverse complement.
CGGGCCGGGTTCCACGAGATCGAGACCCAGACACGCAGCTTCGAGGTCAGCCACGACGACGTGGAGGCGTACCTGGCCTACCGATCGAGCTTCGGGGCGCCGACCGTCTGGTCCACGGAGGTGGTCGAGCGGTATCGCGACGCGTTCCGGAGCCGGGTCGAGGCGACGTGGGGTTCCGGACCGGTCGTCACGGATTGGCAGGTCAGGCTGATCGCCGCGACGCGCCGCTAGGACGTCTCAATTTGGCAGGCCGAGCGCTCGCCCGCCAAGCATCGTCACGGTCGACCCGGTCCAGCGCAGCGGGTCGACGTCGAGCTCATCGTGCGCGCCGGCGGCGATCGCAGCCCAGAGATCGACCGTCAGGTCGGGGTCAACGTCGTCAGGCAGCGCGAGCAACGTGTTGCGGACCGGCGCCAATAACACGCGCGGTCCAGGCCCGAGGATGCGCCGCAGCAGGTCCGGGGCGAGGATGAGCGACGAGCCCCAACCCTGACCCTGGATGGCCGTGACGCCGACGCCATCGAGATCGAGACGTTCGATCACCGGCGTCTCCGACCTGGCCAGGGCGGCCAGGTTGTCCAACGCGGTCGCCAGAAGCGTGGCGTCGTCGATCCCCCAGCCATCGACGAGCGCGCGAGTCACGTGCGAGAAGGCCGGCCCGAGGTCGATCCCGAAACCGGTCCAGACCCCGGGCGGGACGTTGATGTGCAGCGGTGTCGCCTCCGCCGGGAACGGATGGCGGCGACGCTTGAGGACGGGCACGATGCGTGGCGCCATCTCGGACCAGGGACCGGTCGGGTCGAATCCCCGGAAGGCAGCCAGGATGGCCTTCTTGAGGCCCGGTTCGAACGTGCCCGCGCCGAGCGGCGTCAGCCGGAGGCCCGGATCTCGGTGGTGGCGTTTCGAGACGCGACGGGCGCGCCGTTCCTGCCTGGCGATCTTGGTCGACTTCATGGCGTCGATGCTGACGGCGAGCGCTCACCCGAGGCGTATCGACGACTGCACGACCGCTGCACGAACCAGCGACCACTCGTCAGCGCCACGAGGCCCGGCACCGCCGGAGGCGGATCCTCCAAGGTCGATCGCGCGTCAGCGTGCTAGCAGCACGGCCCCCAACGCCAGCGCGGCCGGCAAGGCCTGCACGAGGACGATCCGGCGCGACACGGTCGCGGCGCCATAGAGACCCGCGATCACCACGCACGCCAGCAGGAAGACCTTCAGGACCAGGGCGCTCGGCTCGGGCAGGACGAGGCTCAGGGCCAGACCGGCGGCGAGGAACCCGTTGTACAGCCCCTGGTTGGCCGCGAGCGTCGCCATCGTCTCGGCCTGCTCGGCGGTCGTCCCGAATGCCTGCCGACCGCGAGGCGTGCGCCACAGGAACATCTCGAGCACGAGGATGTAGGCGTGGATCAGCGCGACGAGCGCGACCAGGATCGCCGCGACGACGGACGTGGGGACCCCTCCGATCGGGATGGTGGAGATGAGGGGACTCGAACCCCTGACCCCCGCGATGCGAACGCGGTGCTCTCCCAGCTGAGCTACATCCCCACGGGCGAGCGAGTGTAGCACGGGCTTCCCGCCCGACCGGCCGCCGCGGCCGGCGACGGCGCGTCCCGGCCGACGGGACCACGGTGGCCGCTCGACCGTTGGACCGTAGGCTCCGCCGATGCCGCTTGGCCTGCTCACCGGGCTCGGTGCGGCCCTGTCGTGGGGCACGCTCGATCTCTTCTCCGCGCTGGCCAGCCGACGGGTCGGCAGCCTGGTGGTGACCGCTGGGATGCAGGTCGTCGGGGCGGTCTTCGTGTGGATCGCGGCGATCGCGACCGGGACCACGATCTCAGGGGACCCCTTCGTCCTCGTCGGCGGTGCCCTGGTCGGCCTGGCCGGCGCCGGCGCCTACCTGTCCTATTTCACCGGCCTTCGGATCGGGCCGATCGCCGTCGTCAGCGGGATGGTCGCGGCTTATGGGGGCCTGACGGTCGTGCTGGCGGTCGTGGTCCGGGGCGAGACGCTGACCCCGCTGCAGGGGGTGGGCGCTGCCGTGGCGACGATCGGCGTCGTGATGACGGGTGTGGCATTCGACCAAGGGTTGCGTGGGACACGGTTTGCGAGTCCGGGGGTGGTCTTCGCGGTCGTCGCCCTCGTCCTGTTCGCGTCGATGAGTATCGGCAGCGACATCGTCATCGACCGCGCGCCATGGCTGGAGGTCGTGCTCGTGTCGCGCACCGCCAACGCGCTGCTGTCGACCGTCGTGCTGGTGGTGGCGTCGACGGTCCTGCGCGGCCACGCCGGTCCGGCCCTTGAAGGAACGGGTGGCGCGCACGCTCGTACGTTCGGCGCGATCGCGCTCGCGGGGCTGCTCGATGTCGTGGGCCTCGCCTCGTTCGCCTACGGGCTCGAACACGCCGAGACGTGGCTCGTCGGCCTGGCCTCATCGTTCGGGCCGACGGTCACGATCATCGTCGCCGTGGCCCTGCTCGGCGAACGCCTGCGGCCGATCCAGTGGGTCGGCCTCGCCGGCGTGTTCGTCGGGTTGGTCGCGATCGCGCTCCCGTAGACAGACTGGATCAGGCCGGGATGCTGAACCAGAAGCGCGTCTGACCTTCAGCCGATTCGGCGCCGACTCGACCGCCGCCCGATTCGACCAGCTGCTTCACGATGGCCAGCCCGATGCCGGCGCCTCCCCGAGCGCGATCGCGTGACTTCTCGACCCGGTAGAACCGCTCGAATACCCGATCGAGGTCGTCGGCCGGGATCGAGTCGCCGGTATTCGTCACCGAGACCAGGACATCGGCTGGACGCCGTTCGGCGCGGACCGTGACCAGGCCGCCGCGTGCCGTGTACCGGATGGCGTTCGAGAGGAGGTTGGCGAGGACCTGGGCGACCCGGTCTGGATCCGCCCGGGCCGGCAGCGAGGGGGGAAGGCCGGTCTCCAGGCGCAGCCCGGCGCGTTCGATCGCCGGCGCGGCGAGGTCGATCGCTGAGCGGATCGCAGCCGCGAGATCGAGCTCGATGCGTGTCGCCGGGCTCGTGTCGGCGTCGCCCTCCGCGAGCGCGTCGAGCGAGCGCGACAGGCGGACGAGGCGATCGGCCTCCTCGTGGAGCGACTCGTAGGTCGCGGCATCGGCCACGATGACGCCGTCGCGCAGCGCTTCGAGGTAGCCCTGCAGATTGGTCAACGGCGTCCGTAGCTCATGGGCTGCGTTGGCGATGAAGTCGCGCCGCATCTGCTCCTGACGCTCGAGCGAAGCGGCCATCTGGTTGAATGAGTCGGCCAGGCTGGCCAGCTCCTCGGGCCCCTCGCGCGGGACGCGGGCCGCGTAGTCACCGTCGGCGATCCGTCGAGCGGCGCCACTGATCTCGTCGAGCGGCCGGGCCAGCATCCGGGCGAGGGCGACGGCTAGACCGAGGCTCGCCAGCACGGCCAGGGCGGAGGCCGCGACCACGACCGTGACCACCGAGTCGTCGTACATCCGTCGAGCGTGCTCGGCCGAGTCGCCGGCCTTCATCATCAACTCGGTGAAGACCCCGCCACCGACCACGGCCACACCGATGGCGAGGATGACCAGGCCGACCGCGGCGCTCGCGATGGCCGCCAGGGCGATGCGTGCGGCGATACCTCGACCGATCACGTCCGGGCGGCGCGATACCCGATGCCGCGCACGGTCTGGACATAGCGCGGCGCTTCCGGGTCATCGTCGAGCTTGTCGCGCAATCGGCGGACATGCACGTCGATGGTCCGGTCGAGGACGTCGGCCGCCTCGTGGCCGTACACGGCGTCGAGCAGCTGGTCGCGCGACAGGACGCGGCCATCCGCCGCCAGGATCGTCGACAGCAGCTTGAACTCGACCCGGGTGAGGTCGATGGCCGCGTCGCCGCGGCGGACCTCGTGGCGGGACGGGTCGACGGTGAGATCGGCGTGGCGGAGCAGCGGAGTCGATGGTCGTCGGGCATCCGCCAGGCCTGCCCCGGCCGGCGCCGCACGGCGCAGGATCGACTTCACCCGGAGCACGAGCTCGGCGGGTGAGAACGGCTTGGGCAGGTAGTCGTCGGCCCCATCCTCGAGTCCGGCGATCCGGTCGATGGTCGAGCTACGCGCGGACAGGACGAGGATCGGCGTGCGGCCGGCCTCGTCGTCGCGGCGGACGGCCCGGATGACGGCCCGCCCGTCCAGTTCGGGGAGCATCAGGTCCAGCACGACGAGGGCGGGCGCATGGGCCTCGATCGCGGCGAGCGCGGCCGGGCCGTCGGCGGCGGTCACGACCGAGAACCCGTCCCGTTCGAGGTAGGTCCGCACGAGCCGGACGATCTTCGCGTCGTCGTCGACGACGAGGATCGGCGCGGTCGGGACCGCGGGGTCGGAGGTCGAGGTCGGCATCGGCAGCATGGTAGGCCGAGGCTAGCCATCGCTCGTGTCGATCGGGTGACGGAAACGGCTTGCCTGACTAGAACATCTGTTCTACTATCGACGTCCGATGTCGACCGGTCGGGGTGATGTGGATGCCGCCGTCGCGGGCCTCCGGGCCCGCTGGGGTGCTGCAGCTCCGAGCGTGGTCGGCGCCCTGGCCCTGGCTCCGGCACCGGTCCCCACAGAGATGCCGGGACCGTCACCCTCCGCCGACCCACGGCCCGCCGACCGGATCATCCACACCGGCTTCGCCGCCCTCGACGCGATCCTCGGACCGGGCGGGTTGCCGACCTCGGCCAGCGTCGCGATCCGGGGGGAAGGCTCGAGCGGGCGGACGACCCTCAGCCTGCGGGTCGCCGCGGAGGCCCAGGCCCAGGGCTCGGTCGTGGCGTGGCTGGACCTGTCGCGCAGCTTCGACCCGGTCGAAGCCGTCAGCCGCGGCATCCGGCTCGAATGGCTCGTGGTCATCACCCCGGCCAGCCTGGACGAGGGCCTGGGCATCGCCGGCAGCCTGCTGGCCGGCCGCTCGGTCGACCTGCTCGTCATCGACCTGCCCGGTGGCCGTCTGGCCAGGACCGACACGCCGGCGAAGATCGCCGATCGCCTCCATCGACTCGCCGCTCTCGCCCGGCGGGCGGAGACGCTGCTCCTGATCCTCGATGCGCCCGGGTCGGGCGGTGGCCTCACGACCGCGGTCGACCAATCGACCGGCATCCGGCTGGAGCTCGCTCGGCGGTCCTGGGTCCGTCTCGGCCGGGACGTCGTCGGGCAGCGGACCGAGGCGCTCGTCGCCCACAACCGCCACGGTCCGCCGGGACGCCGAGCCATCCTGCGGATCCTCTACGCGGAGGGCGGTGAGCGCGATGCGTGCCTCGCCGACGACGCCCTCCTGTTCGACGCGCTCGACGTGCCCGCGGCGCAAGGGCTTGCCTCCACGGCAAGTACCGCTGCACGGCCAGGCGAGATGGTCGTGGAACTTGCGGTCCTCGCAAGTGATGAGGTGCCGTCGACCGATAGCCGGGCCATCGCCGCCGTTCCTTGCCCCGAAGGCAAGGGATCGCTCGGAGATGAGGCCCGTACGCGGTCCTCGCCCGTGGTACTTGCCGTGCCTGCAAGCTCGTACGCGGGAAGCAAGGAACCCACCCGCTGGGCCGATCCGGTCGACCTCCGGCTGTCGGCCGCTCCGCCGCCTCCCGTCCACGCCCCCGTTCATGAGGCCCCCGATCGCGAGACCGACCATGCGACGTCTGCACCTGTTCGTGCCGCACCTGCCGCTCCACCTGGCCCGGGCTCGACGCTCCGAGCCCTTCCCGACCGGCCCGCTCGTGCTGGGCGGGCGACCCTGGGATCCGGGTCCGGTCCTCGACGCCGATCCGACAGCTCGGGCGCTCGGCGTCCGACGCGGGATGCCGCTCGGGAGCGCCCACCGACTCGTCCCTGAGGCGACCTTCATCGACCCCGATCCCGATGCGGATCGGGGAGCTGCCGAGGCCGTGTTCGAGGCGCTCGGGCGATCCAGCCCGAGCCTGGCCGGGACCAGCGACCCATCGGCGGCCTCATTCGGGTTCTTCGAGGTCGGGATCGATGGGCTCGAGCCGCTGTGGGGGGCCGAGCCCCGACTGATCGAGCGGGCCGGTGCGGCGCTGCGAGGCGCCCTCCCCGGGGAGCCGTCACCGCGCGCCGGGATCGCCGGCACCCGGTTCGCCGCCTCGGTCGCGGCGCTGGCCGCCACCCCGGACGGTCCGATCATCGTCCCACCCGGGGGTGAGGCGGCGTTCCTGGCCGACCGTCCGTCCGGGCTGCTCACCACCGACCCCGATGTCCGGGCACGCCTGACCCGCTTCGGACTGCGTCGGATCGGCGCGGTGGCGGTCCTCCCGCGATCCGCGCTGATCGCCCGGTTCGGCGAGGAGGGCGCGCGGCTCCATGCTCGTGCTCGAGGCGAGGAGACCGAGCCGTTCGGGGCTCGCCACGCGACCGAGCGCCTGGCCCTCGCCCTGCCCATCGAACCCCCGGTCGAGGAGCTCGAGCCGCTCCGGTTCGTCCTCCATCGCCTAGTGGCGGCGCTGGCCGCCCAGCTCACCGGTCGAGGGCTCGCCGCGGATCGGGCAGTGCTGACGCTGGAACTGGACCTTGCGTTCGCGCCGGTCGGTACGTCGCCGCGGATGGAGGTCGAGCAGCGCTTCCCGGAACCCACCGCGGACCCCGAAGCCGTCGAGCGTCTGCTGTTCGCGCGCCTCGAGCGCCAGCCGCCGCCGGCAGCGGTCCAGCGGATCGACCTGGAACTGCGCGGCACGACCCCGGCGGCGGGCCAACAACTGCCGTTGTTCGTGCCCCAGGCCGCCCGGACGGCCCGACTCGGGTGGCAGCTGGCGAGGCTGGCGCTGACCTACGGGGAGGATCGCATCCGCCGGGTCGCCATCACCGACCCGGAGGCGCCGCTGGCGGAAGCACGCTGGGCGTGGCGCTCAGTCGGGCTCGCCGACGACGGGCGCGACGGATGGCCGGCATGACCCGCCTCCTGCGCGAGCATCCGCGCATCGACGTCGAGCTCGATGGCGATGGACGGCTCATCGCCATCCGCTGGAACGGGCGTCGCGAGGCGGTCGAGGTGTGCAACCGCTGGCGGGTCGATGAGTCGTGGTGGCGCGATCCGATCGCCCGCGAGTACGCGAAGGTCGTGGGCGAACGCTGGCTCGCGCTCGTCTATCTCGACCGGATCGCCGGCACCTGGCATATCGAACGTCTGTACGACTGACGTCCGTGCCGGACCGGACTCAGCGCAACGGCGACCCGAGCGTCAGGCTCACCACGAACAGAACGAGCAGGACCCCCATCGCGAGGACGAGGACACCCAGATCACGCGGTCGTGCCGATTGCATGGAGCGGCGTTCCCCCTGTCCGGACCGAAGTCCCGGTCGATCCAGCCACAGCATAGCGGCGGGGCGAGCACAACGCGCGACGAGAACCGCGCGCAGCTACCGGATTCAGGCGGTGGCCGCCGGGATATTGCCGACGAACAGGATCACCACCAGCCCGATCAGGACGATGGCCAGGAGCGCGGCACCAAGGAAGTCGGTGGAGCGGGGCTGCATGCGCGATCGATGCTCCTGTGGTCAGTGCAGCGGGCAGGCGGCGCCGTACCGGATCGTCACGAAGACCGTCCCGCCGAGCGGGGCGATCGTCGTCTGGATGCGACAGCCGCCATCCCCGACCGATTCGAGGACCATGCTGCCATCCTCGAGGGGCCCGTTGAGGCCCTCCGTACTGTACGCGGCCGTCTCCATCGCCGACTGCATCCAGGCGGCCATCGCCTTGGGATCGCCGCCGTCGACCGCGAACCGGGCGCTGACCGGCGCCTCGCCCGTGTCATCGGCGACCTTCGATCCTGGGAACCGCGGGAAATCGGTCGGGACGGCGTCCCAGATCCGGCCCCAGTCGGTGTCGGTCTGACCCACCGCGGGACCGGCACGCGGGGTCGTGGCGGTCGGTTCGGCCGATGCGCTGGTGCTCGGTCCCCCGGCCGGCGTCGAAGCGGCCGCGGTCGCCGTCGCGGCAGTCGACGGTCCGGGGCTGCCGGGCGACGTGCCGCCACACCCGCCCAGAAGTGCCATCGTCACGATCGTCATCAGGAGGCGGCGGGTTCGCGATGTCATGTCGGATGAGTCTACGGGCTGCGGGCCGATCGGCCCCCGGACGTGACAGGACCCCGTCGCCCCCAGCGACGGGGTCCTGTGGCCGGATCCTCGCTCACCAGCGATCCGGCAGGTCGGCGGATCGGCTATCGCAGTCGATCGCCGACGATCGTCCCGAGCCCCCAGGCGCCGAGACGTCGGTTGGTGCTAGATCGTCGTCGCCTGGACCGCGAGCATCGCGGGGAGGACGACGAGGATCAGCAGCGACGCCACCACCACCGCGAGGGCCGTCCGGAACGCGGCCGCAGCGGCCGGTCGAAGCGGGCGATCGAGGTGGCTGGGAGCGTGCATGGCCAAGAGACGCCGGAGCGCGGCGAGTTGTTGCACGGGTGGGCGGGATCGATGGTCCCGTCGTGGGAGGGCCCGTCAGTACGGCTGGCGGAAGGCCACGTCCGGCGGCCCGTAGGCCTTCGTCGACGTCACGAACCGCACCCGAAGGTGGTAGGTGCCGGCTGGCAGGGAGGTGGCCAGCCCGAGGGCGGCACGGACGGCGTGACTCGTGCTCCGGCCAGGGTAGACGACGGTGGTCGGCCAATGACCGCTGGCCACGACTCGGCCACCTGGGTCGCGGATCGCCCAGCGCAGCGATCCGGTCAGCGGCACGGTCCCCGTATTCGTGGCTCCGGCATGGACGACCACGGACACGACCCCGGATACCCGGGTCAGGTCGCTGACCGACGCCCGGACCGACATGCTCAGGACCGGGGCGTAGAACTTCGAACGGAGGACGTCCCACAGCTGCCGGTAGCCGCGGTCGTTGTCGAGCGTCCAGATGCCGATCCCGCCAAGGCCGGTGGCGATCGCGTAGTCGTCCTTCGCGGCGAGGCTCCGCTCATCGTCGAAATAGGCTTCGCGGTAGGTCCGCTTCGTGCTGTCGTAGTACCAGTAGAAGGCGCTCCCCTCGAGAGAGTCGTAGCGCCGGACGACACTCGGGTGCGCGGCCAGGAAATCGCGGGCACTGGCGTAGGTGACGCTCCGGACGGGGCCATAGGTCGACTTGTCCGACTGGACCGTCGCGTTCGGGATGGCGCTGGTGACCGGCCAGTCGTATCCGTAATAGGGCTCGCCGAGCAGCAAGGAGCGTGCCGGCACCCAGCCCAGCATCCGGGTGATGTGCTTCTTGACGTTCCTCGTCGCGTGATCGAGCGGGGCAACCGCGCCGGCGATCGTCGAGCCGGAGGAGCGGTAGTTGTAGGTCATCACCATCTGATGATCGACGTATGGGGCGACACCCTGGACGAGCTCCTGGGTCGCCCCAGCCGAGGTCGCGGTCACCAGCGTGGCTCCCGGGAAGCGGGCCTTCATCGCGCCCCGGAACCGGGCCACGAAGGCGACGTACTCCGAGGCGCGCGCGGCCAGGGCGCCGACCGGTTCGAAGTCGAGCCCGGCACCGTCGGCGCTCCGTGCGGCCATGAGGTCGAGCGCCTCGCCGATGAACCGGTCCTGCGCCGACCGACTGCCGAGGAACGCCGTCATCTTGGGCGCGCCGGTCGCCGAATCGAACAGCTGGAACGTGGGAACGACCCGAACCCCGTGGTCGTGGGCGGCATTGGTGACCGCCGCCGCGTCGTCGCCGATGTACGCCCGATAGCCGATCCAGGACGTGTCGATCGCCCCCGTCCCGAGGATCCCGAGGCCGAAGAACGCGATGGTCGACACGAGGTCGTAGTGCAGCCGGTCGACCGTGCCGGCATCCAGGCGCCAGTAGGGGAGATACCCGTAGACCTCGTGGGTCAGGGGCGCGATCCCGGTGATCCGCGGTCGGATGTCCGCGGCCCGGACAGCGGGGATCGGGCCCGCGATCCCGGCCAAGAGCGTGACCGCGGCGGTCAGGGTGAGGACGAGGCGAGACCAGGCGGCATGGCGACGGTGACGGGTCGATCGCACCCGGTCAGGTAAGCCCATCGAGTTGCGGTCGTCCAGCCCCTCATTGGTCCTGCGGATGGGTGGGCTTCCCCTGATAGAACATGCGTTCTATACTGTCCGCCCCGATCCGACCGGCCACCGACCGGAGCAGCCGTGGCGACCATCCCATACGCCGAACTCCACGCCCACACCAACTTCTCGTTCCTCGATGGCGCCTCGCCGCCGGACGACCTGGTCGAGCGGGCCGTCGCCCTGGGGCTGACCGCCCTCGCTGCGACGGATCGGAACGGGCTGTACGGCGCCGTCCGGTTCATGAGTGCCGCCGAGGAGGCTGGCCTCCCTGGCGTCGTCGGGACCGAGATCGACCTGATCGATACGGCCGTGCCCGATCCCGGCCGGGTGGTGGTCCCGTCTCGCCGCCGGCCACGCCGCCGGCAGGGCGAGTCTCCGGCCGTCGAGCCGACGATCACCGACGGCCGGCCCGTGCGGCCGCGACCCGATCGCGCCCGTCTGCCCGGTCACCGCGACCTGGTCAAGGAAGATGTGCGCGGGGTCGGGGACCGGGCCCGCGGCCCACACCTCGTGCTCCTCGCCCGGACCCCTGCCGGCTGGCGCAGCCTGAGTCGCCTGGTGTCGCACGCCAACCTGGCCGGGACCAAGGCGATGCCGCGCATCACGCACGACCTGCTCGAGGCTGATCACGATGGCCTGGTCGCGCTGTCGGCTTGTCGCGAGGGGGAGATCGCGCGACGCCTGCGGGTCGGCGATCGGGCCGGCGCGCGCGCTGTCGCCGAGCGCTATGCGACGCTCTTCGGCCGCGGCGATGGCCCGTCGACGAGCGGGTTCTTCATCGAGCTGTCGCACCATCTCCTGCCCGACGACGACTGGCTGGTCGCCGAATCGGCCGCGCTGGCGATCGAGCTCGGCCTGCCCGTCGTGGTCACCAACGACGTCCATTACGCGACGGCCGACGACCGCGAGTTCCACGACGTGCTGACCGCCATCCGACACGGCCGGACGCTCGACACGCTGGCCGATCTGCGTCGGCCGGACGGCGAGTCCTTCCTGAAATCGGGCGAGGCGCTGGCAACGCTCGGCGACTCGCTCGAGTCGAGTGCTGCCCGTGCCTGGCGCGAGGGGATCGCCAACTCGGTCGAGATCGCGGCATCGTGCTCGGTCGATCTCGGGTTCGAGCAGTACCGGTTCCCGGGCTTCCCGGTCCCTGAGGGTGAGACACCGTTCTCTCATCTCTCCGAGCTGTGCTGGACCGGCGCACGGCGGCGCTATCACCCGTTGACCTCGGCGGTGGTCAAGCGGCTCGCCCATGAACTCGACGTCATCGAGCGAGCCGGCCTTGCCGAGTTCTTCCTCATCTGCTGGGACCTGATGCGCTTCGCGAGGGAGCAGGGCATCCCGGCCCAGGGTCGGGGGAGCGCGACCAGTTCGATCGTGTCGTACACCCTCGGGATCAGCCGCGTCGAGCCGATCGCCCACGACCTCCTGTTCGAGCGGTTCATCAATCCGGGTCGGACGACGTACCCGGACGTCGACATCGACTTCAGCTCGGCTCGGCGCGAGGAGGTCATCCAGTACATCTACCGACGCTACGGGCCGGAGCACACGGGGATGGTCTGCAACCTTGTCACCTACCGGGCGCGTTCGGCGGTGCGCGAGGTGGGCTATGCGCTCGGCTTCCCGCGGCCCCTGGTAGATCGGGTCGCGAAGGCGCTCGAGACGTACGACTCGGTCATGGTCCGGCGCGACCTCGAGGCCGACGGCGGGTTCGCCGAGTTCTTCCGACGATCCGGGGAGGGCCTGCCACCGGAGGCCGGCGCGGCCGAACAGGCGGAGGCGCACGGGCTGGTCGATGGCATGGGCCAGTTGAACAAGCGGCTGCCCCTGATCGGGAAGGTGCCACCGTGGAAGCAGCCGCGGACCCCGGTGGACCCGGACGCGCCGCGTCCGTTCGCCTGGCTCCGGGAATCGACCACCGAGGAGGGCAATGCCACGGAGCGTGGTGATGCCGCGTTCCGCGAGGACCCGCTCGCACCGGTCACGACGATCCGCCGCGGGCCGTCCGACGACGAGGGCGGACCGGGCGACACGCCGGCGAGCGTGGCCTGGCTGCGAGCCGGGCGGGGGACGGGCTATGGCACACCCCCGCTGGGCCAGGGACCCGTCCCGGTCGATCCGGAGAGCGGCATGACCCTGCCGCCACCACGGAAGACCGATCGTCTCGGCAGGCCGATCATGTGGGATCCCCCGCCGACCCCAGCGAATGCGAGCTCGGTCGCCCGCATCGTGCCCGAGCCACCGCCGCAGGCCCGTGGCGGCTCGACGGTCGGCCTCTCCCACTGGGAGCGCTGGCTCGAGTTCTGCGCCCGGATCGACGGGTTCCCGCGTCACCTCAGCATCCATAGCGGCGGCATGCTCGTCACGGCCGCCCCCCTCATCGACCTCGCCCCGCTCGAGCGGGCCACGATGCCCGACCGGGTGGTCGTCCAGTTCGACAAGCGCGACGTCGAGACGCTCAAGCTCATCAAGCTCGACCTGCTCGGTCTCGGGATGCTCGCCGCGATGGACGAGACCCTGCAGCTCATCGAGCATGACTGTGCGGTCTGCCTCGATCTCGACCGCCTGCCCGAGGACGTGCCCGAGGTCTTCGCGATGCTCCAGGCGGCCGACACGGTGGGCGTCTTCCAGGTCGAGAGCCGGGCACAGATGCAGACGCTCCCCAAGTCGCGGCCGGGCAGGCTCGATGACCTGGTGGTCGAGGTGGCGATCATCCGACCCGGGCCGATCCAGGGCAACGCCGTCCACCCGTACCTGCGCCGCAAGCAGGGCCTCGAGCCGGTCGTCTACCTGCACCCCAGCCTGGAGCCCGTGCTGAAGGACACGCTCGGAGTGATCCTCTACCAGGAGCAGGTCATGCGCATCGCCATCGAGGTGGCCGGGTTCAGCCCGGCCGAATCGGATGGCTTCCGGCGAGCGATGGGGACCTGGCGTTCATCGCGCGAGATGGAGAAGCTCCATCACCGGTTCGTCGACGGGGCGCTGCGCCAGCCCGGGCTCGAGCTCGAGACCGCCGAGGAGCTGTTTCGCCAGGTCGCCGCGTTCGCCAGTTTCGGGTTCGCCAAGTCGCACGCGGCGGCCTTCGCCCGGACCGCCTACGAGTCGGCCTTCCTCAAGCTGTTCTACCCCGCCCAGTTCCTGGTCGGGCTGATCAATGCCCAGCCGATGGGCTTCTATCCGGTCGAGGTCCTGGTCAACGACACGAAGCGCCACGGGGTAGCGGTGCTGCCCGTGGACGTCAACGCGTCGTGCTACGCGACGACGACCGAGTGGATCGGCCCAGACGCACAGCCCGACCCGGTCGTCTCCTCCGCGTGCATCGTTCCCTCCGCGTCGTCGCGGGAGCGCTGGACGCCGGCGGTGACCGCCGGCTGGGCGGTCCGGCTCGGGCTCGGCCTGGTGAAGGGCATCGGGGAGCAGCACCAGGCAGCGCTCGATGCCGAGCGGGCCCGCGGCCCGTATCGGAACCTGGTCGACGTGGTCGAACGGACGGGCCTGCCCGAGGAGGTGCTCGAGCGACTCATCCGCAGCGGCGCGATGGACTCGTTGGACCGGCCACGGCGGGAGCTGCTCTGGCAGTTGCGCGAGGTGGCCGGGGCGTCACGCGGTCGGATGGATGGCCGGACGGTCCGTGCCCTCGGGCGGGCCGCCGGCAAGCGGCACGCGGCAGCGGGCCGGCCGCTGGATCTCCGACTCCCGGCGACCGATGCGCCCGACCTGCCGGCGATCACCGAGTCCGAGCGGGTCGGTGACGCCTATGCGGTACTGGGGGTCGATGCCCGCCGGCAGGTGGTCGGGCTCTTCCGGACCGCGCTCGATCGACTCGGGGCGGTGCCGAATGCGTCACTGGCCGATCGGCGGCCGGGCCGGGTCCGGGTGGGAGGACTAGTCGTCACCCGGCAGCATCCGATGACCGCCAAGGGCACGGTCTTCCTGGCGCTCGAGGACGAGACCGGGATGGTGAATGTGACCCTCTGGCCGAACGTCTGGGAACGGTTACGCGGCGTGGTCCGCCGGCACGCCCTGCTGCTGGTCGATGGTGAGCTCCAGCGCGAAGGCAAGGTCGTCAACCTCGTCGCTCGCGACATCAAGCCACTCCCCGAGGTGGTCGCCACGGTCGGCGGGCCGGAGCAACCTGGTGGGGTCCGACAGCTCGGGCATGCCGGCATGCGTCGGCTCGGCTAGCCGGCTCCGTCGTGGGCCGTCTTCGACGGAGCGCAACGCTGGCTAGCGGCGCGCGCTCGCCTTCTGGTTCCCCCCAGCCCGGGTTCGACCGTCCGGTCGGCGTCCCGCCTCCGACGCCGACGGTCGCGAGCGTCCCCGGTTCGGGTTGGACAGCTGGAGGAACCGGCGATACCACGCTGCCGCCGAGGCGAAGACCGCCCCGACGAGCGGCGACATCACGAAGGCCGCCAGCGTCACCTCCTGGACCAGGTTCTGACTGGTCGCTGTCGGCGCGACCTTCATGAACCCGCCGATCACCAGGAACGAGTAGCAGGCGGCCGACACCAGGCCGACGATCCCGCCCAGCAGCCAGCTCGCTCGGGGAGCCAGGAACCCGGCGATGAACACGCCCCCGATGGCCGGCGTCACGATGAAGTACTGGAACAGGAAGATCGTCACGACAGCCAGGATGTCCGTGCGGCCCTCCGGCCGGATGACAAGGAACAGCACAAGGCTGAGCAGGGTCAACGCCACCGGGATCCAGAGGGCGTTCGTTCGTAGCGCGATCCGCGGCAGCGCCTGCAGGTCGCCGCGCAGGTCAAGCGGTCGGAACGCATCACGGAAGGCCCCGGCGAAGCTGCGCCGACCGGTCGGCGCAGGCGTCGCTCGGGCGACGGTCCGGTCCCGCGGGCGAGGGTCGGGCGGGTCGTCGGCGAGCGGCGTCTCGACCGATGCTGGCTGGTCCGCTCGGTAGCGGCGACGGGCTTCTGCCCTGGCGGTCCTCTTGGCGCGGGCCACGGCGTCTCCTGGTGACGGTCCTGCATGGACGTGCGGGTTGCCGGTCATCGTAGTCGAACGGCGCACAGGCGCCATCCGGCTCCATGCGATACGAGGAGATCCGGAGCGAAGCGTGCGTGCAGCCTGCGTGCAGCGCGAGTGAACCTGGCGGCGAGGCCGAGATGGGCGGCCCCTGCTATCAATCCCGTCGCGCCGCCGTCCGCTCGTCCCCGCCGGGAGGACACCCATGCAACGCGCCCGGCGCGCGGGGACCACCGCGCTCGCCCTCGTCGTCGCCGTCTGCCTGTCGAGCGGACCCACACACAGCGCACGGCTGGGGGACGTCGCACTCGCGGCGTCGGCCGCGTGGCCGGTATCCACGCTCGTCGTGTCGGAGATCCAGACCGGCGGCTCGAGCGCATCGGACGAGTTCGTCGAGATCGCCAATCAGGGTACGGGTCCTGCCGATCTGGTCGGGCTCGAGGTCGTGTACGCGACGTCGACCGGCTCGACGGTCACGCGCAAGGCGACCTGGTCGACGTCGACGATCCTTGGTCCCGGACAGCGGACGCTCATCGTCAATGGCGCTGGCTCCTACGTCGGGTTCGGCGATGCGACGTACTCGGGCGGTTTCGCCGCGACCGGAGGGTCGGTCGCGCTGCGCGTGGTCGGTGGTTCGGTGATCGACGCGATCGGCTGGGGTGATGCGACCAACGCCTTCGTCGAGGGGACGGCGGCTGCCGCGCCACCCGCGGGATCCAGCCTCGAACGGCGCCCTGGTGGAGTCCTCGGCAACGCCATCGACACGAACGCCAATGGCGCTGATTGGTTCGTGTCGGCGACGCCGGGACCGCAGGATGTAGCGTCACCGCCGATCCCTGCCCCCGTCGCGAGCCCGAGCCCGACGCCGACGGCCACGCCGACCGCCGTGCCGACGCTGTCGCCCAGTCCGACGGCGACGGCCACCCCCGGTCCGACTGCGTCGCCGGTGCCGACGATCGAGCCCACCCCGGCGCCGATGCCCGAGCCGACCGCGCCGCCCAGCCCGGCGCCGACGCCGGAGCCGACCGTGCCGCCCACGCCGGAGCCGACCGTGCCGCCCACCCCGGCGCCAACGCCGGAGCCGACCGTGCCGCCCACGCCGGAGCCGACCATGCCGCCCACGCCGGAGCCCACGCCAGTCCCGACCGTCTCCCCGGCACCGACGCCGACGCCTCCGCCCACGACGTCCATCGTTGCCGCCCGCGCCTTGCCCGATGGATCCGTCGTCACGATCTCAGGCGTCCTGACCACGGACCTCGGCGCGCTCGAGGCCGGTCGGACTGCCTTCGTCCAGGACGCGACCGGTGGGATCGCCCTCTACCTTGACGCGGTGGTGGTCGACCCGATCGCTGCGGGTACTGCCATCCACGTGCACGGCGAGGTCGATTCTCGCTATGCCCAGCGAACGCTGCGCATCACCCAGGGTGCGGTGATGGTTGATGGCAACCCTGGTGTCCCGCCAGCCCTCGGCACGACGACCGGCGGCGCAACCGAGCTGCTCGAAGGTACTCGGCTCGAGGCGCAGGGTTCGGTCACGGGCGCCGACGAGGCCCTCGCCGACGGGACGGCCTTCTCGATCGACGACGGTTCCGGACCCGTCCGGGTGGTCGTCACGCCGACGGCCGTTGCGGGCAGGCCTGTTTCGCAAGGGACCATGGTCACCGCGGTCGGCCCGCTCGGGCAGCGCGACAGCTCCGGGACCGGCACCGGCGGCTATCGGCTCTATGTCACGGCGCCGGGCGACCTGCAGCTCGCCCTGCCGACCTCGACCCCCGTGCCGACGTCGACGCCTGCGCCTTCCCCGACCTCGGCCCCATCTACCACGCCGACCGAGGACCCTACCGCGACGCCCGAGCCCACGCCGACTGCCGACATGACCGCGACCCCGACCGTAACCCCGACCCCGATCCCGACCCCGACCGCCACGTCGGCGCCGCCCGCCGAAGCGATGGCCATCGGGACGGCCCGGACGATGCCGGTCGGCACGAGCGTCGCGATCCGTGGCGTCGTCACGGCCGAGCCCGGCCGGGTGGGGACGCCTGCCTTGTTCCCGGTCCAGGATGCGACCGGCGCGCTGATCGTGCGACTCCCCGCCGAGCTGCCGGCACCCAGTCGTGGCCAGGTCGTGTGGGTCCGTGGTCCGCTCGCCGATCCGTACGGGCAGACCGAGATCCGACCCCTCGCCAGCGACCTGCACGTCGAGGGCGTTGGCGTCCTGCCGGAGCCGGCGGTCGTTCCCCCGAGTGGTCCGGACGAGTCGTCCGAGGCGAAGCTCGTCCGCTTCGACGGTCTCGTGGTCGTCCGGCCGGTGAAGTCGACGAGCAACGACATCACGGTCACGATCGAGACCTCGGACGGCACGCGAGTCCGGGTGATGACCGACGCTTCGAGCGGGCTGGGGACCTCGGCCTTCGACCTATGGGCCCGGTACCGGGTCACCGGCATCGCGGGCCAGCGCGCGTCGAAGAAGGACCAGCCGGACGGCTATCGGATCTGGGCCCGGGATCCTGCAGACGTCGTGCTCACGGTTCCTGCGCCGACGCCGACCCCGTCACCGAGTCACGCCCCGACGCCGACCCCGAAGCCCAAGCCGAATGGATCGACCACGACCGGCGGCACTCCGACCGTGCTATCCATCGCGGCCGCCCGGCGGGTCACCGATCGCGATGTCGCGATCGAGGCGGTCGTGACCGCGCCGGCCACCTTGCTCGATTCGACGGGCCGACGGATCGTCGTCCAGGACCCGAGTGGCGCGATCGAAGTGCTCGTGCCCAAGACCGCGTCGGCCCCGGGGGTCGGGTCGAGGATCCGGGCGGTCGGCCGGATCGGATCGGCCTACGGCGCTCCGCGCCTGCGGGCGACCAGCCTCGACCGCCTCGGCTCGGCATCGATCCCGGCGCCACTCCGCGTGGCCGGCGCCCTCGGGGCCGCGCATACGTGGCGCCTCGTATCGATCGCGGGCCGGGTCGATGCGGTCCACAAGCTCGGCGACCGCTGGCGCGCGGAGGTGATCAGCGGCGCGCAGTCCCTCGTCGTGATCGGCCAGCCCGGTGCCGCGATTCCCAGCACGGTGCTCGGCGCCGGCGGGACCGCCGAGATCGTCGGGATCGTCCGCCCGGCCTATCCGAGTGCGACGGACCGACGGCCAGCGGTGCTGCCGAGGGGCTCGGCGGACGTGCACGTGACGAGCGTGCCGCGGGCGAGCGATCGTCGCTCCGGGGGTGACAGCGGCGTCGCCGTGACCTCGACCGAGGGTCCGGTCCTGTCATCGGGAGCCCCGGGTGTCGGTCGGACCGTGGCCGATGCCGACCTGGCCGACCTGGAGGCGCTTCTCGGCGCGACCGTGCGGGTCGGCGGGTTGGTGGTGGAGCTGCGGCCCACCGGCTTCCGACTGGACGACGGCACGTCCGTCGGGTCGATCGTCCTGACCGGGGAGGCCGCCGGCTGGCTCGGGCTGATCGAGCCACGCGACGCCATCAACGTCGTCGGCCGAGTGCGTCGCGACGAGGACGGCCAGACGGTCGTCGTGGTCGACGACCCCTCGACGATCGTCCTCGGCAGCGGCCTGGACGGGCTGGGAAACCCGACGCCCGCCAGCTCACCGGAGGCTGGCACCGCCGCCATCGGCACGACGGGCGAGCGCTCCGCGCCCGAGATGCAGGTGGCGGGGTTCGGGGCGGACCCGGGACTCCTGCCGGGTGCCGGCGCGAGCCTGCTCGGGTTGACCGGGGTCGGTGCCTTGTCGGTGGTCGCCGCCACCCTGCGGCGGCGCCATGCGCGACGGCTGGTGGCGGCCCGCGTCGCGACCCGCCTGGCGTCGATCGGCGGGCGGGCACGACCGCCGGAGGGCGTTGGCCGGACGGTGAACGGGGGCTGAGCGCGGCTGAACAGGCGTCGTGCGGGCGTCAAGCGTGCGCGAGCGTGCTTGACGCTCGCAGAATCAGCGGACTATCCTCGCCCGAGTTTCGCGCCCGCGAAGCACGCTACGTGCACGAGGAGAGGTCTTGCCGAACGCGGATACCCGCGTCGAAAGCCCGCGAGATCGCCGCATAGCGATCCCCGACGGGGAACGGCAGTACCACATCGGACTCGGACCGGGAGACCTGGCCGAGTACATCCTCCTCCCCGGGGACCAGGACCGAACGACACGGATCGCCTCGCGCTTCGATTCCGTCGAGCTCGAGCACCGACACCGGGAGTTCGCATCGGCGACCGGCACGTATCGAGGACAGCGGGTGTCGGTCGTGTCGACCGGCATCGGCACGGACAACGTCGAGATCGCCGTGGCCGAGATCCTGGCGATCACGCATCGTCCGACCTTCATCCGGGTCGGCTCGTGCGGCGCGCTCCAGCCGGAGATGGCCCTGGGTGACCTGGTCATCACGACCGGAGCGGTGCGGCTCGAGACGACGACGAGCTGGTACGTCCACGATGGGTATCCCGCGGTCGCCGATCTCGAGGCGACGATGGCCCTCATCGAGGCGGCGGAGCGGCTCGGCTACCGGTATCACGTCGGGGTGACGGCGACGGCGCCGGGGTTCTTCGGTGCGCAGGGACGCCCGATCCCCCAGTTGCCCATCCGCTACCCTGACCTCGCGGAGACCATGGCGCGCCAGCGCGTCATGAACTTCGAGATGGAGGCATCGGCACTGCTGGTGTTCGCATCGCTCGCCGGCGCACGGGCCGGGGTCGTCTGCGCGGTCTACGCGAACCGGACGACCGGCGAGTTCGTCGAGGGATCGGCCAAGGACGCTGCCGAGGCAGCGTGCGTGGCGACTGGTCTCGAGAGCCTGCTCGTATTGGCGACGATCGATGCCCAGAAGCGGACTGCCGCGACGGACCGCTGGCGGCCGTCGCTGTGGACCACCTAGCGCGACACCCAAGGAGCGGATGCGGGACAAAGGTTCCCGTGACGCTCGATCGAACGAGGAGGAGCCCAGATGGCTGAGGCCTACTGCGTCAAGGACAAGCGAAAAGTGGAAGTCCAGAACGCCCAGCGGATCACGATGAAGAACGGCAAGCCCGCCCTGCAGGGCACCTGTCCGATCTGCGGCAACAAGGTCTTCAAGATCGGCGGCTGAAGCCCGTCCTCTGACGCGACCGAAGGCCCCGCCGATGGCGGGGCCTTCCCATGTCCCTTGCTAGAATGGGGCCATCCCCGACAGCTTCCGCCGCGCCCCGATCGGGCGCCCCAGCCCACGAGCGGTCGACACGCTGACCGCAGGAGGTCCCGCCATGGCAGTCCGTGTCGGCATCAACGGCTTCGGCCGGATCGGCCGCCAGTCCCTCAAGGCGCTCATCGAGCGTGCCCCTGACGTCGAGGTCGTCGCCGTCAACGACCTCGTCGATGCCGAGATGAACGCGCTGCTGTTCAAGCACGATTCGACCTACGGGGCGTACGACGGGTCGGTCGAAGCCGGTGACCGGTCGATCATCATCGACGGTCGCGAGATCCGGATCCTGGCCGAGAAGGACCCGGCGGCGCTGCCCTGGGGCGACCTCGGCGTGGACATCGTCCTCGAGTCGACGGGGATCTTCACCGACGCGACCAAGGCGCGCGCCCATATCGATGCCGGCGCCCAGAAGGTCATCATCAGTGCCCCGGCCAAGAACGAGGACATCACCGTCGTCCTCGGGGTCAACGAGCAGCGCTACGACCCGTCGGCCCACCACATCATCAGCAACGCCAGCTGCACCACGAACTGCCTCGCTCCGGCCGCCAAGGTCGTCCACGACCTGCTCGGCATCGAGAAGGGGTTGATGAACACGATCCACAGCTACACGAACGACCAGCGGATCCTCGACGTGGCCCACAAGGATCCGCGCCGAGCCCGCAGCGCCGGTCAGAACATCATCCCGACCACCACTGGGGCGGCCAAGGCGCTGGCCCTCGTCATCCCCGACCTGAAGGGCAAGTTCGACGGCTTCAGCCTGCGCGTCCCGACCCCGACCGTGAGCGTGGTCGACTTCACCGCCACGGTCCGTCGGGATACGTCCGTCGAGGAGATCAACGACGCCTTCCGGGCCGCCGCGGCCGGCCCGCTCGACGGCATCCTGGGGGTGTCGGACGAGCCGCTCGTCTCGATGGACTTCAAGGGCGACAGCCGATCGTCGATCGTCGATGCCGAATCGACCATGGTCCTGGGCGGGAACATGGTCAAGGTCATCGCCTGGTACGACAACGAGTGGGGGTATAGCTGCCGCGTCGCCGACCTGATCGCGTACGTGGCGGCGCGTCTGCCGGTCGCCGCCGCCTGACGGCGACGACGATGGACAAGCTCACGATCCGCGACGCGGACGTCGCCGGCAAACGGGTGTTCGTCCGTGTCGACTTCAACGTCCCGCTGGCCGACGGCAAGGTCCAGGACGATTCGCGCATCCGGGCCGCGATCCCGACCATCCTCGCGCTGGTCGGCGCGGGCGCCAAGGTCATCCTGGCCAGCCATCTCGGCCGGCCCAACGGCAAGGTCTCCGACAGCCTCCGACTCCGGCCGGTCGGCCAGCGCCTGACCGAACTGCTCCGACGCAACGTGCCGGTGACCGGCGACGCTCTGGGCATCGGCACCGAGGACGCCCTGAAGCGGATGCGCCCCGGGGAGATCGTGCTGCTCGAGAACCTGCGCTTCCATCCGGAAGAGGAGGCCGACGACCCGGGCTTCGCGGCGACGCTCGCGTCCTATGCCGACCTGTACGTCAACGACGCGTTCGGCACTGCCCATCGAGCGCACGCCAGCACCGTCGGGATCGCCAAGTTGCTGCCGGCGTACGCAGGCCTCCTGATGGAGCGCGAGATCGCGATGCTGTCGAGCCTGCTCGAGTCGCCGGAGCGCCCGTTCGCAGCCATCCTCGGTGGCGCGAAGGTCAGCGACAAGATCAAGGTCATCGACAACCTGCTGACCCGGGTCGACCTGCTGATCCTCGGTGGCGGCATGGCCAACACTTTCCTATTGGCACAGGGCAAGGCGATCGGCAAGAGCCTGGCGGAGCCCGACCGGGTCGACGACGCGCGTCGGATCCTTGCCACGGCCGAGAAGAACAAGGTTCGGGTCGTCCTGCCCGTGGACGTCATCGTCGCCAAGGAGGTCACCCGCGGCACCGAGTACAAGACGCTGCCGGCAGAGAAGATCCCGGCCAGCTGGCACATCGTCGATCTCGGCAAGGCGAGCCAGGACCTGATGGTCGAAGCGCTGGCGGATGTGAAGACGGTGTTCTGGAACGGGCCATTGGGCGTCTTCGAGATCCCGTCGTTCGCGCATGGCACGAACGCCGTCGCCCGGATGCTGGCCGACCGCGCCGAGCACGGGGCCACGGTCGTGGTCGGAGGCGGCGATTCGGTCGCGGCGATCACCCGCCAGGGCCTCGCCGACAAGATGACCCACATCTCGACCGGTGGCGGCGCCTCGCTGGAGTTCCTGGAAGGGCGCGAGCTGCCGGGTGTCAGCGTCCTGCTCGATCGCCCCGCGCCGGAGCGACCTACGCCCGTCGCGAAGACGAAGGCGCCCGCCAAGCCCAGGAAGCCCTCGGCCACGGCGGCCAAGCGCGGGTCCGGCGCGTGACGTTCATCGAGGCCATCGACGCCCGCGAGATCCTCGATTCACGCGGCAACCCGACGATCGAGGTCGATGTCCTGCTGGCCGACGGGTCGGTCGGTCGAGCGGCCGTGCCGAGCGGCGCCTCGACCGGTGCCCACGAGGCGGTCGAGCTCCGCGACGGCGACCGCTCGCGCTACGGCGGCAAGGGTGTCTTGACCGCCGTTGCCAACGTGACGGACCGGATCGGTCCGGAGCTCCTCGGCCTCGACGCGTCCGACCAGGCCGGCATCGACGCGCTGCTCATCGATCTGGACGGTACGGCCGACAAGGGCGAGCTCGGCGCGAACGCCATACTCGGGGTGTCGCTGGCCTGCGCGCACGCCGCCGCGGCCGCCTACGACCAGCCGCTCTATCGATATCTCGGTGGCGTCGGCGCCCGCACCCTGCCGGTCCCGATGTTCAACATCCTCAACGGCGGCAAGCACGCCCAGGACTCGACCGACTTCCAGGAGTTCATGGTGATGCCGGTCGGGGTCGCGACATTCAGCGACGCCGTCCGCGCCGGCTCGGAGATCTTCGCGTCCCTCCGCTCGATCCTCCATGACGAGGGGCATGCCACTGGCCAGGGCGATGAAGGCGGGTTCGCTCCCTCCCTGCCGTCGAATGAGGCCGCCGTCGAGGTGATCCTGCGCGCGATCGAGGCCGCCGGCTACCGACCGGGGGAAGACGTCGCGATCGCCCTCGATCCGGCCACGACCGAGCTCGTCGAGGCAGGCAGCGGCGAGGACGGCGCGCCGACCCGCTACGTGCTCGCGCGCGAAGGCCGCGTCCTTGAGAGCGGCGAGCTCATCGACCTCTGGGCCGACTGGGCGGCACGTTATCCGATCGTCTCGATCGAGGATGGCCTGGCCGAGGACGACTGGCTCGGTTGGGGCCAGCTGACCGAGCGCCTCGGCGGTCGACTCCAGCTCGTCGGAGACGATCTGCTCGTCACGAACACCGAGCGCATCGGCCGAGCGATCGAGCTCGCCGCCGCGAATTCCGTGCTGATCAAGCTCAACCAGATCGGCACCTTGAGCGAGACGGTCGAGGCCATCGACCTGGCCCGACGGGCCGGCTGGACGGCGGTCGTCTCGCATCGCTCCGGCGAGACCGAGGACACGACCATCGCCGACCTGGTCGTCGCGATGGGCACCGGCCAGATCAAGACCGGCGCCCCATCGCGCTCCGAGCGCGTCGCCAAGTACAACCGCCTGCTGCGCATCGAGGGCGAGCTCGGGGACGGGGCGCGCTATCTCGGTCGCGGCGCGCTGTCGGGGTCGTGAGCCGCTTCATCGATCGGGGCGCCGTCACGGCGGCGTACGTCGGCATCGGGATGGCCGTCACGATCGTGGTCAGCTTCCTCATCATCATCCCGATCGAGCCGGTGATCTGGCTGCTCACTGTGCCGGCGGGGCTGCTGATCGGCTACTACGCCAACCAACGCTCGGATCGGCGGGCAGGTCCGTGGTCGAAGATCCTGCGCAACGGGCTCGTCGCCGGCGCGGTCACGGGCCTCTCGTTCGCCGCGCTCATCCTGGTCGTCAAGGCCATCTTCTTCTTCGCCGACACCGGCTACCCGGACTTCAACCGCGTTGATGCGACCGGTGCCGCCATCCCGCCGGCCTGCGCGACCGGAGGTGACTGCGTCTATGCGCGGTATCTCGCGCTCGGGCGTGGCGCCGACCTCCAGGCGGCCGGTGTCCACGATTCCGCGAGCTTCGGCGCGCTCTACTGGAGCCAGCAATGGTCTGTCGCGGGTGCGCTGCTGGTGGTGACCACGGTCAGCGGGCTCGGCGGGGCGGCACTGTACGGGGCATTTCGACCGAAGCCCGTCGTGCGCGACGGAGTCGCCGCCGACCCGGCATGAGCGGGCGTCTCCGCGCGGCGGTCGCGGCGATCGCGGCCAGCCTCGTCGCCGGCGTCCTCGCCGCCGCGTGTGCGGCTCCGCCGACGGGCGGCGTCGGCTCGGGTGAGTTCGTCGACGTGCCCGGGCTCGGCTCGACCCGTGTCGACGTGCCCCGACCGACGAATGTCGCCAGCGCGGCCTGCGACGCCGACCCGCTGCCGCCGGCGACCGACGCCACGATCGCCCAACGCGTAGCCGACCTGCGGGCGATCGGCCTTTTCGCGGATCAGGCCGAGCTCTCGGAGGCCGACCTGACGGCCTACGTCAAGGACGGTATCGCCGAGACCTGGGGCAGCGCCGGAGATGGGTCCGGCCAGACTGCCGCGAGCGACCCGAGCGGGTCCGTCGAGCTCCCGCCCGCCATGCTCGACCTCGCCGTCGCTCAGCAGGACCACGCCCGCGTCTGGTGGCAGGACCTCGAGGCGGACGTCGCCCCGGAGAACGAGGTGTACGTCCAGACCCTGGCCGCCTGGAGCGAGATCTCGGGCGGGGCGTTCGATCCGGGTGACATCACCGAGACATGGGCTGGGTCGAAGGGTCCGGTCACGGTCAGGTTCAGCCTCGCGGACGGCGTCCACGAGCTCCACCCGGCCTACCTCGAGGATTGGATCGATCCCGGCATCCTCGCCCCGATCGACGCCCTCATCGCCAGCCCGGGACGGCGCTTCGAGCTGTACAAGGCATTCGACCAGACGGCGTTCGTGATCGCCCTGTCCGATCTCGAGCGAAAAGCCCTCGAAGCGCGGGGGTGGTGCTTCCAGTAGGGGGCGGCATGACGACGCCCCGGCTGGTGCCGGGGCGGTCGACGGTACCGAGAGGGGCCCGTCGCCGGACCCCGTCCACTTAGCTCTTGGTGGTCTTCCGAGCGGTCGCGGACTTCGTCGCCGTCGACCTCGACGCCGCCTTCGTGGCGCCTGCCTTGGCGGTGGTCGGCTTCTTGGTGGCCGTGGCCTTCGCGGCCGGCCGCGCCGGCTTCACGGCCGCGGGCGCGGGGGTCTCTGCTGAGGACGCCTGGGCGGCCTTCGCCGCGGCGGCTTCTGCCCGAGCCGTCTTCGACAGCGCGGCGCGCGCCTTGCCGGCGGCCGTCTGAGCGCCCTTGGCCTTGGTCGACTTGCCGGCGGCGATGCGCGCCTTGGCGGCCTTGGCCGCGGCGGCCTTGCCGGTCTGCTTGGCGACCCGGCCGCCGGCCTGGACGCCCGTCCCACCGACCGCGGCGTTGACCTTGCGGGTCAGCCGCGACTTGCGTCGGGCGGCCGCGTTCGGGTGGATCGCGCCCGCCTTGGCGGCTCGATCGAGCGCCGACAGCGCCTCGGTCAGTGCGGCGGTGGCTGCCTCGGCATCGGTGGAGGCGGCGGCGCTGACGGCCTTGGCGACGAAGGTCTTGGCGGCACTCCGACGCGGACCAAGCACCTCGTGGCGGCTATTCGCCTGCCGGACGCGCTTGAGTCCCGACGGGGTCCGCGCGCCGGTCCAGGTGCGGGGCGTCTTGGCCAAGGGGGAGAACCTCACGTGCGTGGGATCTGATCGGGTTCGCGCGGCGCGAGGGCGGCGGCGCGACGACGGATGGTAGCAGATGGTGGCGAGATGCAGCCGACGCGCCCCTACAATCGCCGGTGTCCGGACACTTCGAGGAGGGCGACGTGCAGATGAGGGCAGTTCGGTGGCTGGCCTGGGCCGTAGGTGTCCTGTTCCTGATCGGGACGGCGTTCCAACTCGTGGACATCCTGAACCTCTACGCGACGCCGCCTGACACGGGCGCGTCGAACATGGTGGAGCAGCGCCTCGCGGTGCAGGGCTACCGTGTCGCGATCTGGCCGATCTTCTTCCTGAACAACATGAGCTTCGGCATCGGCTTCGTCGCCCTCGCCGGTCTTGGCGTTGCGCTCGCCGCTCTGCTTGCACCCACGGATACGAGGCGCACCGCGATCGCCGTGGGTCTGGCGGTCGGGGGCATCCTCGGCGCCGTCGGCCAGCTCATCCTGATCGGCGCGACGCAGGTGACGATCGACCTCGCGTACTGCGACTGCGGCTTCAAGGAGACGGAGATCGTCAGCCAGATCTGGGGACAGATGCTGCTGGAGGGCGCGAAGAACTGGCTGGTCAACGCAGCCGCCATCCTGGCCGCGATCGGCATCCTCGCCGTCGACGCCGCCTTCCGGGCACGGCTGCCGGCGGCATGGAGCATCGTCTCGTGGGTGACGGCGATCGGGCTGGTCGCGACGGTCCTCGTGGGCGTGCTGCAGGTCGGTGGCGACCTCGGCCTGTACCTTCTCGTGATCGTGTCGGGCGTGCTCGTGCCGCTCTGGACCATCTGGCTCGGGGCATCGATCGGACCCGGATCGGAGCCCGCGGCCGAACCGGCCTGATCCTCGGGGGGTTGCCCCTGCGAAGCGGCGCCGCGAGAGTCAGGTCGCCGGTGGCGTGGAGCCAGGAACGAGCTTCTTTGGGTGTATTCGCCGCGTGACTCGGAATGGTCGCTCCACGTCAGATCGCTCTTGGGTACGTCCTACGGAAACCAGGCCTGAAGATACCTGCCGACCAATGCCGGATGGCAGTCCTCTCACGACTCCACGCGAAGCGACGATGGCGGTCCTGCCGTAGGCACACGAGTAGTCGGCGGCTCCGCGCCCGCTACACTCCCGCCTCGTGACCATCCCCCAGGAGCGCCTGCGCAACTTCTCGATCATCGCCCACATCGATCACGGCAAGTCGACGCTGGCGGACCGGTTGCTCGAGCTGACCCACACGATCGACGCCCGGCAGATGACCAGCCAAGTGCTCGACTCGATGGATCTCGAGCGCGAGAAGGGCATCACGATCAAGGCCCGCGCCGTGCGCCTCGAGTACACCGCCCGCGACGGTCTTACTTACGGCCTCAACCTGATCGACACCCCGGGACACGTCGACTTCGCCTACGAGGTCAGCCACAGCCTGCAGGCGTGTGAGGGCGCTATCCTCGTCGTCGACGCGACCCAGGGCATCGAGGCCCAGACCCTGGCCAACGTCCACCTGGCCCTGCGCGAGAACCTCACGCTGATCCCGGTGCTCAACAAGATCGACCTGCCGTCGGCCGATCCCGACACCATCATCGAGGAGCTGGAGACCGTCCTGGCCATCCCGCGCGAGGAGGTCATCCTGGCGAGCGCCAAGGACGGCACCGGCGTCATCGACATCCTCGAGGCGGTCGTCGAGCGCATCCCCGCCCCGAAGGGTGACCCGGCGGCACCGGTCCAGGGCCTGATCTTCGACAGCCACTACGACGCCTACAAGGGCGTGATCGTCTACGTCCGGCTCGCCCAGGGCACCCTGCGTGCCAACGATCCGATCCGGTTGATGGCCAGTGGCGCGGTCGCCGAGCCCCTCGAGCTCGGCGTCTTCCGACCCCAGCTCGTCCCGGTCCGCCAGCTGACCGCCGGGGAGGTCGGCTACGTCGCGACGGGGCTCAAGAACGTGCGCGAGGCCCAGGTCGGCGATACGGTCACGACCCAGGCACGGCCGGCGGCCCAGCCACTGCCCGGCTACCAGGCCGCCAAGAGCCTCGTCTTCGCCGGCATCTACCCGGTCAGCGGCGAGGACTACCCCGAATTGCGGGAGGCACTCGACAAGCTCCACCTCAACGATGCGAGCTTCACGTTCGAGCCGGAGAGTTCGGTGGCCCTCGGGTTCGGGTTCCGGTGCGGGTTCCTCGGGCTGCTCCACATGGAGATCGTCCAGGAACGCCTCGAGCGCGAGTTCGGTCTCGACCTCATCGCCTCGGCCCCGTCGGTCGAATACCACGTCCACCTCCAGCACGGCCGGGGCCTGGTGGTAGTCGATAACCCGGCCCGTCTACCCGGTCCGTCCGAGATCGAGTCCATCGATGAGCCGTGGGTCAGCCTCAGCGTCGTCAGTCCCAGCCAGTACATCGGCGCGCTGATGGAGCTCTCGACCAACCGGCGCGGGGAGTTCATCGACATGGAGTACCTCGACCCTACCCGCGTCGTGCTCCATTTCGAGATGCCTCTGGCCGAGCTGATCGTCGACTACTTCGACCAGCTCAAGAGTCGCAGCCAGGGCTACGCGTCGATGGACTACGAGGAGCTCGGCTATCGACCGGCCGAGCTCGCCAAGGTCGACATCCTGGTGAACGGCGAACCCGTCGACGCGCTCAGCATCATCGTGCACCGTGACCGCGCCCCGTCGACCGGCCGGGCGCTCGCCGAGCGACTCAAGCAGCTGATCCCGCGCCAGATGTTCGAGATCCCGATCCAGGCTGCGATCGGCAGCAACGTGATCGCCCGCGAAACGGTCCGCGCGATGCGCAAGAACGTGCTGGCCAAGTGTTACGGTGGCGACATCACCCGCAAGCGCAAGCTCCTCGAGAAGCAGAAAGAGGGGAAGCAGCGGATGAAGCGGGTGGGGTCGGTCGAGATCCCGCAGGAGGCCTTCCTGGCGATGTTGCGCATGGACGAGGGTTGACGGGCGTGCAGGGCCTGTTCGACCTGTCCCGCGGCTGGATCGTCGTCGGTCTCGTGATGCTCCTGATCCTGCTGCGCCTCGATGCCGAGCGGTTCGGGACCGCCGAGTACTACGAGAGCACCCGAGACGGCGAGCGGCCGCGGGTCCGCCGGCGGATCGCCTGGTACGCGCTCGGGGCGGCGCTCGTGATCGCGATCGCCTACATCCACCCCCACTCGACGACCCAGCTGTACCTCGGGACCGGCGATCGGCTGGGGGCGGTATTCGGCGGCCTGATCTTCGCCGGGCTGGGCATCGCCCAGGCCATCGCGTTCGCGACCCTGCGCTACCAGCGGATCCGGTTCCCGGACATGGCCTCGTACCCGGGCGCATTGCTCAACTCGACGGCGACCGCGTTCGTCGACGAGGCCACGTTCCGCGGCGCGCTGTTCGGGATGATGCTGACCGTGGGCCTCGACCCGAACCTCGCGAACGTGGTCCAGGCCCTGCTCTACGCCCTGTCCACCCGGCTCGGGGCGCCCGGTCGTGATCGATATCTGCTGGTCCTGACGCTGGCGATCGGGCTCATCGCCGGTTGGCTGACGGCGATCACCGGCGGCATCGCGGCGGCCTTCCTGGGGCACGCGGCCACCCGGTTCGCCGTCTTCCTCTGTACGGGCCACACCGGCCAGACCCTGCCGAAGGGACGCGAGGTCGAAGAGATCGACCGACGGCGTCGGCCGCCGGATGGCTGGCGGGTCATCGGGAGTCGGGAGTCCGCTCAGCGGGACCGCTGACGATGGCTCGGCCGATGGCCGCCGACCCCCCGGTCGCCCTCTACGTCCACATCCCGTTCTGCGTCTCGCTGTGTCCGTACTGCGATTTCGTGGTGATCGCCGGATCGGCGGCCCGTGGCCCGCGCAACCGGATCGGGCAGTTCCTGGATGCGCTCCTCGTCGAGATCGAGTTGCGAGCCGACGCCCTGGACCAGGCGTTCGGGGCCCCGGGAGATGACGGTCGGCCGGCACTCGCGAGCGTGTACCTCGGTGGCGGCACGCCGACGCTGCTGCCGGCCGCCTCGATCGAACGACTGCTGAGCCGGATCCGTGACCGGTTCGGAATCGCCGACGGTGCCGAGATCACGGCCGAGGCGAACCCCGGGCCGGATGAGCGTGGCGATCCCGCGGCCCTCCGCCGGGCGGGCGTCACGCGGCTCTCGTTCGGGGCCCAGTCGTTCGACGACACGGAGCTGCGCAAGCTCGGCCGACGCCATCGATCGCGCCACGTGGCCGACGCGGTCGCGGCGGCGCGCGCGGCGGGCATCGGCTCGATCAACGTCGATCTGCTATACGACATCCCGGACAGTGACCTCGCCACGTGGCTGGCGACGCTCGACCGGGCGCTGGCGCTCGAACCGGATCACCTGTCGCTCTACGCCCTGACCCTCGACGACCCCGACGCCGAGGGCCTCACGGGCCTCGATGGCGACCACCTGCCGACGACCAAGGGTGCGCGCCGCTGGCGCGACGCGGTCAGGCCGGGACAGGACGAGGACCGGGCTGCGGCCCAATACCACGCCGCATCCATCGCGCTCGGCGAGGCCGGCTACCGCGGGTACGAGATCTCGAACTGGGCGAAGGCCGGCCACGAGAGCCGCCACAACCTGGTGTACTGGCAGCGGCAGCCGCACGAGGCGGTCGGTCCGGGCGCCCATGCATTCGATGGCGAGACACGGCGATGGACCGCGGCGCGGCTGGACCGATACGTGGCCGCCCTCGCCGGCTCGACCCCGTCGCTCCCGCCGGGCGGCGTCGATCGGCTGGATCCGGTGACCGCCGCGGCTGAGGCCGTCATCCTCGGGCTGCGTCTCGACACCGGGGTGGCCTTGGCGACGGCCCACGAAGCGCCCCTGGCCGACGCGTTCGGCTGGGCGCTCGCCGCTGGGCTGCTCTCGGTGACGCCACAGGAGCGCGTCGTGCTGACCACTCGTGGACGGCTGCTCTCCAACGAGTTGTTCCAGCGCCTCGTCTAGGAGCTCCGCGACGCCGACCACGCGTTGACACTCCCGACCGGCGACTGCTACGATGCCTCCCGACCCGTTAGCACTCTCACCCATCGAGTGCTAACTACCACCGGAGAACGAGTTTGGCGCGACGGATCCGCCGCCCGCTCGGCCCGTTGGACCTCCGCTCTCAGGCGATCCTTCGGGCCGTCATCGAGGAATACGTCACCACCGCCCAGCCGGTCGGCAGTCTGGCACTCGTCGAGCGCTACGCCCTCGGCGTGTCCAGCGCGACCGTCCGCAACATCCTGGCTGAGCTGGAGATGGCTGGGTTGCTGAGCCATCCGCATACCAGCGCCGGGCGCATGCCGACCGACGCCGGGTATCGGTTCTACGTCGAATCGATCGTCGATGCCTCTCCCCTGCCGCCGGTCGAGCAGCTGATGATCCGCCACCAGTTCGGTCAGGTCGAATTCGCGAGCGAGCACTGGTTCCGCCTCGCGGCGACGACCCTGGCCGGCCTCACCCGGTCGGCGGGTCTGGCGACGCCGGCCAAGCCCGCGGTCGCCCACATCCGCCGGGTCGACCTCGTCGCGGTCAACGAACGGATGGCCAGCCTCATCCTGGTCCTCCGGGAGGGTGCCATCAAGCAGGCGGCGGTCACCCTCGACGAGACGGACGCGGTCGATCAAGCCACCCTCAACCGGGTCGCGGCGATGCTCAACGAGCACCTGCTCGAGGCGACGGCTACCGCCGCCGAGGCCACGCTGGCCCGCTTCGACCGTGCCGACCCCGTGCAGCGCGTCGCCCAGCGCGTCGGGGACCGGATCGTCCGGATCCTGCGCGATTACGACGCGGCCGCGGTCGAGGAGGTCTTCTCCGACGGGCTGCTCAACGTCATGGAGGCGCCCGAGTTCGCCCAGAGCGACAAGCTGCGCCAGGTCTTCACGGCCCTGGAGAACCGGGCGTACCTCGGCGAGCTGGTCGGCAGCGTCGCCGGGTCGGGTCGGATCCGGGTCGTGATCGGCGCCGAGAACGCTCGGGCCGAGATGCACGACGTGTCGCTCGTGCTCGCCCCGTACGGGCGACCGGGCCGCGCGCTGGGCGTCGTCGGTGTGCTCGGGCCGACGCGCATGAGCTATCCCCACGCGATCGGCACGGTGACGTTCGTGTCCGGTCTCCTGAACGAGCTGGTGGACCACCTGTATGCCTGAACCGCGACACCGGACCCGCGCCCAGGAGCGCGCCGAGGACATCGACATCCGGCCGACCAAGCTGTTGGCGGATCTCGAGGCGGTGCGCGGCGAGCTTGCCGCGGCCCGGACGGAGGCCGAGGAGTACCTCGGCGCCCTGCAGCGAGAACGTGCCGAGTTCCTCAACTTCAAGCGACGCACCGCCGAGGAGCGCGAGCGCGACCTCGGCCTGGCCGGCGAGGACCTGATCCGCAAGGTGCTCGCCGTGGCCGACGACTTCGATCGAGCGATCGACGCGCGACCCGACGCCATCGCCACGGACCCGTGGTTCGACGGCGTCGCCGCCATCGACCGCAAGCTCCGGACCCTGCTCGAAAGCGAGGGCGTGAGCGCCATCGACGCGCAACCCGGCACCGCCTTCGATCCGCGCGAGCACGACGCGATCGCCAACGTCCCCGGCAGCGGCCGGGCCGAGGGCGAGATCGTCGAGCAGGTCCGGCGTGGTTACCGACTGCGCGACCGCGTCCTGCGGCCGGCCCTCGTGGCCGTCGCCGCCGCGTCTGAACCGACCACCACCGATCGACCCGACTGACCACCGACCGAACGAGCCATCCCGAGCGAGGAGCGAACACACACCATGGGCAAGATCATCGGCATCGACCTTGGCACGACGAACTCCGTCGTCGCCGTCATGGAGGGCGGCGAGCCGACCGTCATCGCGTCGGCAGAGGGCGGCCGGACCGTTCCGTCGGTCGTCGCGTTCACCAAGACGGGCGAGCGATTGGTCGGCCAGCTGGCCAAGCGCCAGGCCGTCACCAATCCGACCAATACGGTCTATTCGATCAAGCGCTTCATGGGTCGCCGCTGGGACGACCCCGAAGTGAAGCGTTCGCGCGAGCTCGTCCCCTACAAGATGGAGAAGGACCCCAACTCCGATGGGGTCGCGGTCAAGCTGGCCGACGGCAAGACGTACACGCCGCCCGAGATCAGCGCGATGATCCTCCAGAAGCTCAAGACCGACGCGGAGGCGTATCTCGGCGAGAAGATCACGGAGGCCGTCATCACGGTCCCGGCCTATTTCGACGACACCCAGCGGCAGGCGACCAAGGACGCCGGCCGGATCGCCGGCCTCGACGTCAAGCGGATCATCAACGAGCCGACCGCCTCGGCCCTGGCCTACGGGCTGGACAAGAAGCACGACGAGAAGATCGCCGTATACGACCTCGGTGGCGGCACGTTCGACATCTCGATCCTCGAACTCGGTGAGGGCGTCTTCGAGGTCAAGGCGACCAACGGCGACACCCACCTCGGTGGCGACGACTTCGACCAGCGCGTCATCGACTGGCTGCTGGCCGAATTCAAGAAGGACCAGGGCATCGACCTGTCCAAGGACCAGCAGGCGCTCCAGCGGCTCAAGGAGGCCGCCGAGAAGGCCAAGATCGAGCTGAGCTCGACCGCGACGACCGAGATCAACCTGCCCTACGTCACCGCCGACGCGTCCGGCCCGAAACACCTCGTGCTCTCGCTCTCGCGAGCCAAGCTCGAGGATCTGGTCGCCGACCTCGTGTCGAAGACCGAGGGTCCGGTGTCGGCAGCCCTCAAGGACGCCGGCCTCAAGCCCGGCGACATCGACGAGGTGATCCTGGTCGGTGGCATGACCCGGATGCCCGCCGTCGTCGAGGCGGTCAAGAAGATGTTCGGCGGCAAGGAGCCGCACAAGGGCGTGAACCCGGACGAGGTCGTGGCCATCGGTGCCGCCATCCAGGCCGGGGTCCTGGCGGGTGACGTCAAGGACGTCCTCTTGCTCGACGTCACGCCGCTGTCGCTCGGCATCGAAACGCTCGGTGGCGTCATGACCAAGCTCATCGAGCGGAACACGACCATCCCGACCTCGAAGTCCCAGGTCTTCTCGACCGCCAGCGACTCGCAGTCGCAGGTCGAGATCCACGTCCTCCAGGGCGAGCGCGACTTCGCGGCGGACAACAAGACCCTCGGCCGGTTCATCCTCGACGGGATCCCGCCGGCTCCACGGGGCGTGCCCCAGATCGAGGTCACGTTCGACATCGACGCGAATGGCATCCTCGATGTGAAGGCCAAGGACCGGGCGACCAGCAAAGAGCAGCAGGTCCGGATCACCGCCTCGTCGATGCTGTCGAAGGACGCCGTCGACCAGATGGTGCGCGACGCGGCCGAGCACGCCGACGAGGACAAGCAGCGGCGCGAGGAGGTCGAGGTCCGCAACCAGGCCGAGGCGCTCACGTTCCAGGCCGAACGGACCCTGAAAGACCTGGGCGAGAAGGTCTCGTCCGAGGACAAGCTCGAGGTCGAGAACCAGGTGTCCTCGCTCCGCGAGGCCCTGAAGGGCTCCGACGTCGGCGCGGTCCGGACCGGAGCGACGGCGCTCGCCGAGACCCTCCAGCGGGTGTCGACGGCCGCCTACCAGGCGTCCGCGTCCGAAGCCGGGCCGTCGAACGGCTCCGGCGATGGTGCCGGCGGCGAGGGCGGAGCGGGTGGCGCGGAAGGCGCTGGCGAGCCCGGCGCGGCCGAAGGCGACGAGGCCGTCGAGGGCGAGTTCAAGGAGGTCTGACCCCGGGCATCGGCTCGGGGGCTCACGCGGCGCCGGGCGTTCACGCGGCCCCGGCGTTCGCGCGGCCCGAGCGGTCGAGCGGCCCGAGCTTCGCGCGGCGCGATCCGGCGCTGTTCCCGCGATCACCGAGCGGGACACCCGAACCGCGTCGGCGAGGCGCTGCTGGGTCCAACGCTTCCGGCGACGGAGCGCCCGCATGCTCGACCCGAATCGGATGGATGCATCGTCGGGGACTGTGTCGGGCGCACTCTCAGTCCACGTACCCGCGTATTCGCTATCTCTCTTCCTGCAACGCCGTACCCTCACCCGATGAGTTTCGACGTCGCCGCCGATGCCTATGACGCGTTCATGGGCCGCTATTCGCGGCTGCTGTCGCCGCAACTGGCCGATCTCGCCGGCGTCGCGCCGGGTCAGCGCGTCATCGACGTGGGCTGTGGCCCGGGGGCGCTCACGGGCGAGCTGGTGACGCGGCTCGGCGAGGCGTCGGTCGCCGCAGTCGACCCGTCTGCGCCGTTCGTCGAGGCTGCGCGAGCGCGGAACCCGGGCGTGGACGTCCGGCAGGCATCGGCCGACGCGTTGCCGTTCCCGGACGCGGCCTTCGACGCGGCCCTCGCCCAGCTCGTCGTCCATTTCATGCCGGACCCGATCGCGGGCCTCGCGGAGATGGCCCGTGTCACGCGTCCAGACGGGGTCCTTGCCGCGAGCGTCTGGGACCATGCCGGCGGACTGGGTCCGCTCGGCCTCTTCTGGACCGTGGCACGCGAGCTCGATCCCGGTGTCGCCGACGAATCCGAGCTGCCGGGCGCCCGTGCCGGCCAGCTGGCCGCACTCTTCATGGAGGCCGGGCTGGAGAACGTCATCGAGGTGACGTTCGTCGCCGACCTCGAGCACCCGAGCTTCGCGGAATGGTGGGAGCCCTTCACGCGCGGCGTCGGTCCGGCGGGTGCCTACACGGTGCGCCTGGATCCCGAACGACGCGTCGCGCTGCGCGAACGCCTTCGCGAACGGCTTCCGAGTGGTGCGTTCGTGATCCCGGCTCGAGCCTGGGCGGTCCGCGGCCGGGTCGTCCGGCTCGACTGACGCAGTCGCCGCGCCCGACCGCGCCGCCCACCAACGCGGGCGACTACGCCGTCGCGGCCGCCAGGGGTCGGATGGGCTCGATCTCGCCGGTCGGCTGGAGCAGGAAGATCCAGACATCCCAGGCGACGTGGCTGACGATCAGCGCCCCGAGCGGGACCCCGGCCGCGTACAGGGCGCACCAGTGCGCGCCGGCGATACCCGCCGCGCCGAACAGCGTGAAGTTGCCGGTGATGATGTGGACGCCGCCGTACGCTGCGGCCGCCAGCGCTGCCCCGCGCCATCGGCCGTAACGGGTCATGAGCACATCGGCGACGAGACCGCGCCAGAACAGCTCCTCAGCGGGCCCGATGACGGTCGCCAGCCGCGTCGCGATCTCGCCCTTCGGGCGGAGCGTCCGCAGCGTGTAGATGTCGCGGATCTGGGCGTCCCCACCCGGGACGAACCGACGCGCGAACACATCGCCGGCCTTGAACGTCGCGTACAGGGTCCCCGCCGAGGCGAGGCCGAGCGCGATGTCGCGAGCGCCGATACGGGTCGCGCGGGCAGTGCCGCTGGTCGCCAACGCCAGGGCACCCAGCCCCAGCCCGGTCATGGTCATCCGCTGCCAGAATCGATGGCGCGGTCCGCGGAATGTGGCCGCGAACGCGACCTGGGCCGCCAGCAGCCCGAGCGCGACCGTCCCGGGCGAGGCGTCCCGGCCCGCTTCGGATCGATCAGCCACCGATGGCCCGGGACAGCACCAGCCCGACGACCAGCAGCGACCCGAAGGCGAGGTGGAGCCGGGCAGTCTGCAGATCGATCATGGCGATGGCCCGGGCCTGTCCGGTCGCACCGAGCTCGGCGGACCGGATCACCTGGGCGAGGAAGGGCAGCGACAGGATGGCCAGCATCGTCGGGGCCGGGAGCACCCGGGCGATGACCGACAGGGCGAGGACGACGTACGCGCCGAGCACCAGGGCCACATACCCGTCGTGCGCCCAGCGTCGCCCTATACGGGACGACAGGGTCGTGATGCCGGCCCGAGTGTCCTCGCGGATATCGCGCCACTCGTTGCCATGCAGGATGGCGGCGACCAACAGCCCGACCGGGATCGACAGCACGATCGCCGTGAGCGACCAGGTGCCGCTGACCGCGAAATACGCCCCGCCGACCATCAGCGGGCCCATGAGCAGGAACACGAGCGGCACGCCCAGGCCTCGATTCTTGTACTGGAGCGGTGGCGCGGTGTAGCCCCAGCCACCGATGAGCCCGAGGATGCCGAGGCCGACGATGGCCGGCCCCCGGAGCCAGACGAGGTAGAGGCCGATCGCCACGGCTGACGCAAAGGCGATCGCCGCGAGCAGCAGCGCGCCACGCTCCGTGATCCGGCCCTTGACGATGGCATGGCTGGCTCGCGGGCTGGTGATCGAGTCGATGCCGTTGCGCACGTCGTACACCTCGTTGACGACGTTCGTGCCGGTATGCAGGAGCAGCGCGCCGACCAGGGCCGCCAGGAATGGAGCCCACGACCAGAGACCGTCGACCCAGGCCAGCGCTGCGCCGGCGAGCACCGGGATCGCCGATGCGGTGAACGCGAACGGCCGGACGATCTCGACCAGACCGGCCGCCCGGCGCCGGACCCGTTCCCCGAACCCGAGCCGGCGGTCGTCGGCGAGGGTCCGGGACGCCGGCCGGTCCGACGACGTCACCCCGACGCTCGCGTCCTCGAGCCGCGCCGTGGCCGTGTCGGGCACCGACGCGAAGATCGCCGCGGCAGCGATCAGCTCGTCGATCTGGCGGTCCTCCTGCAGGACGGGCTGGAGGAGCGGCAGCTGGAGTCCCGTCTCGATGTGGAATGCCATCGCACCGGCCGCCACGTCCTCTCGGCTCCCGCACAGCATGAAGGCGTCGAGCAGTTCGTCCGGGATCAGGTTGCCGGCGGTCGTGTAGTCCTCGGCGCGCCAGGCGGCGGCGATGCGGTCCCGCAGGTCGGCCTCGAACCCCGCGCGCTGGAGTGAGACATCCGAGAGCACGGACATCATGTAGATGACGAACGGCTCGCGCTTCGCCCGATTCAGTGCCTCGCGCCGGGTCTGATCGACGAGCGACAGGAGGTAGCCTGCGGTCTCGAGCGAGGCCGGGTCGCGGCCCGCCGCCTCCGCGGCGCTGCGCAGTCGCTCCAGGATCCCGCGCAGCGACGGGATCGACTCGGCCGGGCGAGCGAGGTACCCATCTGCCTTCTGGCCGGCGAGCTCGACGAAGGCCTTGCGGTACGCGGCGATCACGATCGGGATGCGATGGGTCGGCGGGAACATCGGCTGGATCGGTGGCAGGCCGGGCGTCGCCGACGGCAATCGCTCGCCGGCCCACAGGGCGCGGATCTGGTCGATCGCCGACGACACGCGTTCGACCGCGGCGTCCGGCTCATAGGGGATTCCCATCTGCTTGAGGCGCAACGGCAACCCGGTCCCGAGACCGAGGACGATGCGGCCCGGCAGGATCTCGTCGAGCGCGGAGCCGGTCATGGCCAGGACCACCGGGTGACGCGTGAACGGGTTGGCCGCACCGAGCGCGACGCGGAATCCGGCCTCATGCCCGTCGTCGTCCCCGGCGGCGATGGCCTGGGCGATGGCCGTCGTGAAGCTGACCCCGTCGCGTTCGAAGTAGCTGTCGTGCACCCAGATCGAATCGAGGCCCTGATCGCGGGCGCGGCGCGCCCAGCCGACGACCTCGTCGACATCGCCGCGCGCGGCGAGACCAAGACCGATCGGGCGAGCGAGGGTACGCATGACAGGCTCCGACAGCGACGGCGTCGACGGCCAGGTTGACGCGTCGACGTGTGTTCGCGGTACATGTTACCTCCCGATAGCACGTTCTGCATCCGATACGCCGCGACCGTCGCGCGCCCGGCTCCGCGGAGTACCATGCCCGCCCATGCCGGACGACCGCGAGTCTGTGGACTCGACCGAATCGCTCATCCATGCCCGCGGCCTGACCAAGCGGTTCGGTGACTTCACGGCCGTCGACGCGATCGATCTCGACGTCGCCCCGGGCGAGAGCTTCGGGTTCCTTGGGCCCAACGGGGCGGGCAAGACGTCGACCATGCGGATGATCGGCTGCGTCTCGCCGCTGTCCGGCGGCACCCTGCGGATCCTCGGCCGCGACCCGGCGCTCGACGGCCCGGTCATCCGTGCCCGTCTCGGCGTCGTGCCCCAGCAGGACACGCTCGACACCGAGCTGACCGTGCGCGAGAACCTCCTGATCTACGGCCGATACTTCGGCCTGTCGCGTTCGGCGTGCGCCCGGCGAGCCGACGACCTCCTCGACTTCTCGCAGCTGACCGAGCGTGCCGCCGACCGGGTCGAGCACCTGTCGGGCGGGATGAAACGTCGCCTGACGATCGCTCGCAGCCTGATCAACGAGCCCGATCTGCTGTTGCTCGACGAGCCGACGACCGGGCTCGATCCGCAGGCTCGCCACCTGCTGTGGGATCGGTTGTATCGACTCAAGCAGCGTGGCGTGACCCTGGTCCTCACGACGCACTACATGGACGAAGCCGAGCAGCTGTGCGATCGACTCGTCGTGATGGACAAGGCGACGATCGTCGCGGAGGGCTCCCCACGCTCGCTGATCGAGCGCTATTCCACTCGCGAGGTGACCGAGCTGCGCTTCGCTGCCGGTGACCAGGATGCCCTCGACGGGCAGCTCGACGGCCTCGCCGAACGGATCGAGCGACTGCCCGACCGAGTGCTGCTGTACGCCGACGACGGCGAGGCGGCAGTGGCGGCCGCCCACGCTCGCGGCCTGCGGCCGGAGACGGTGCTGGTCCGCCGTTCGACGCTCGAGGACGTCTTCCTTCGACTGACCGGACGGTCGCTGATCGACTGATGGCGGCCGTCAGCGCGACCCCATCCTCTGTGGCCGGCATCGGCCGGGTCTTCGAACACCGCTTCCTGGCCTATCGACGCACGTTCCGGGCGAGCTTGTTCAGTTCGTTCCTGTCGCCCGTGCTGTTCCTGACGGCGATGGGCCTGGGGCTCGGCGGCTACATCGATTCGGGCTCCAACGTTTCCCTCGGCGGCGTGCCCTATATCGCGTTCCTCGCCCCCGGGCTGCTGATCTCGTCGTGCATGCAGGCCGCGTCGTTCGAGGCCACGTTCCCGATCATGGGCGGCCTCGTCTGGAGCCGCATCTTCCACGCGATGTACGCGACACCGATCTCACCGCGGGACGTGGCCCTCGGCAACCTGGTCTGGATCGGGGGTCGGCTGTTGCTCATCGCGACGGTCTTCACGGTCGTGATCGTCGCGTTCGGTGCGGCGACCTCGGCGCTCATCGTCCTGACCATCCCGGTGGCGATCCTGACCGGCCTCGCGTTCGCGGCGCCGATCGCAGCCTTCGCCGCGACGCAGCGCACCCCCGATCGGTTCGCCGCCATCTTCCGGTTCATCATCACGCCGCTGTTCATCTTCTCCGGCACGTTCTACCCGGTCGAAGCGTTGCCGCAGATCGTCCAGCCGCTGGCCTGGCTGACCCCGCTGTACCACGGCGTCGTGCTGGCCCGCGGCCTGTCCCTGGGAACGTTCGGCACCAACCCGACGATACCGATGGCGATCGTGCATGTCGTCGTGCTCGTGGCCTGGGTGGCGATCGGGTCGGCCCTGGCGGTGCGGACCGTGACGACCCGGTTGGTGCGCGGATGACGGCGCTGCCGCTCAGTTCGGTCTTCCTCATCGGCAGTCGGCGATCGCTCCGGCTGGTGGAGCGCAACCTGTACGTCTACCGCCACGGATGGATGGTCATCCTGTCGGGATTCTTCGAGCCGCTGTTCTACCTGCTCGGTGTCGGCTTCGGGGTCGGGGCCCTGGTCGGCTCGGTCCTGGGACCCGACGGCACGAAGATCCCGTACCAGCTATTCGTGGCCCCGGCCCTTCTGGCCAGCGCGTCGATGAACGGGGCGCTCAACGAGAGCACCTTCAACTTCTTCTTCAAGCTGAACTACGACAAGACCTTCGCGGCCATCCTGGCCACCCCGCTGTCATCGGGCGACATCGCGGTCGGCGAGCTGACCTGGGCGCTGATCCGCGGAGGCTTGTACGCGATCGGATTCATGGCGGTCATGGTCGTGTTCGGGCTGGCGGTCTCGCCGTGGGTCGTTTTCGCGGTCCCGGCAGCCCTCCTCGTCGGGCTCGCGTTCGGTGCGGTCGGCATGGCCGCGACCTCGTTCATGAAGACCTGGCAGGACTTCGACCTCATCCAGCTGGTGGTGCTGCCGCTGTTCCTGTTCTCGGGTACGTTCTATCCGATCGAGACGTACCCAGAGGCGATCCGCTGGATCGTCCAGGTGACGCCGCTCTATCAGGGCGTGGACCTCATCCGGTCATTGGCAGTGGGAGCCATCTCGCCGGTGCTCCTCGTCCATGTGGCGTATCTGCTGGCGATGGGCGCGATCGGGCTGTTCGTCGTCTCGCGGCGGATCGACCGACTGCTCCTGCAATGACCGATCGGGCCGCGCTGGCGGCCCTGACCGATGAGATCGTCGCGTGCCGGCGCTGCCCGCGGTTGGTCGCGTGGCGCGAGCAGGTCGCCCGTGAGAAGGTCGCGCGGTTCCGCAACGAGACCTACTGGGGTCGCCCGGTGCCGGGCTTCGGCGATCCCGACGCCCGCATCCTGCTCGTCGGGCTCGCCCCCGCTGCTCACGGCGGGAACCGAACCGGGCGGGTCTTCACCGGTGACGCCTCGGGCGACTTCCTGTGGGCCGCCCTCCATCGGGCCGATCTGGCCGACCGACCCGCCTCGCGTCGCGCCGACGACGGGCTGGTCCTCAACGACGTCTACATCGCGGCGGCGGTGCGCTGCGCGCCGCCCGCGAACCGCCCGACACCCGACGAGCGGGACCGTTGCGCACCATTCCTGGCGCGGGAGCTCGCGCTGCTCGCTCGGCTGCGAGTGCTCGTGGCGCTCGGCGCGTTCGGCTGGGACGCGGCTCTGCGGGCCATGGCAGCGAACGGGATGGTGCCGATCGGCTCGCGACCGACGTTCGGCCACGGCGCCGAGGTCGAGGTGGGGCCGTATCGCCTCGTCGGCACGTACCACCCGAGCCAGCAGAACACGTTCACGGGCCGATTGACCCCGGCGATGTTCGACGCGGTCATGGGCCGGGCAACGGTCATCGCAGATACTCACCCGTCACGCGGTCCGGTCGATCCGGCCCGGAGGCAAGCGTAGGCTCGCGATCGGGGATCGCCGAACCGAGGGAGGGTGACCGTGGTGTCTGCAGTGCGTCTCGGTGGGTTCTGCCTCGTCGCCTTCGTCCCGATCCTCGTGGTCGGCGCACTCCTGTACAGCCGGATCGGTGTGAGCTCGCAGACCGACGGTTCGACAGCCCTGAAGCGCATCGCCGAAGCGGGAGCGAGCTTCCCGATCGTCAACGCCCTGTTCCACCTGGGGGCGCTGCTGTTGATTCCCGCGGGTGTGAGCCTGGCGACGTCTCTCCGAACGGCCGACGTCGGACCGTGGATCGACATCGGGATGGGCTTCCTGATCCTCGCCGTCGTCGTCGCGGCGGGTTTCGTGTTCTCGCTCAACCACGGCCTTTGGGTCATCGCCACGGGACCCGGGATCACGAGCGAAGGCGCCAGCCCCGCCTATTCCGCTGCCGCCGATTCGAACTTGGCGACCCAGCGCGGAGCCGAGCTCGTCCAGTCGATGGGCCTCGGCCTGTGGTTGCTCGCGAGTGCCACGGCGATGGCGGCGGCCGGCTGGCCGACATGGCTCGTGGGGCTCAGCGTCCTCGGTGGCGCGGGGTTCATCGTCGCTGGCCTCTCATCGGTCTTGATGTCGGTGCCGGTGGTCGGCCCGGCGCTCGGGGCGCTCGGGGCGCTCGGACTCGTGATGTTCATGGTCTGGGACCTCGCGACGGGAATCCGGCTCTTGAGCCTGACCTAGGTCACGGCGTGGCTATCGCCGACCTCTCGTAGACTCTCCGCCTGATGGCCACCACCGAGCGCGACCTGTACGAGGTGCTCGGCGTCGAGCGCGGCGCGAGCGACGCCGAGATCAAGCGCGCCTTCCGCAAGCTCGCCCAGCGGTGGCACCCGGACGTGAACCAGGATCCGGATGCGGCCGCCCGCTTC
Organism: Candidatus Limnocylindrales bacterium; assembly: GCA_035688805.1. Lineage (GTDB taxonomy): Bacteria > Chloroflexota > Limnocylindria > Limnocylindrales > CSP1-4 > SPCO01. Next base: position 9,287 of record DASSMQ010000006.1, on the reverse strand, counting down.
AAGGAAGTCAGCGAGGCCTACCAGATCCTGTCCGACCCCGAGCGACGCCAGCGCTACGACACGTTCGGGCGGGCCGGCGTCGACGGCGGGCCCGGCGGCGCGGGCTTCGAAGGGTTCGGCGGCTTCAGCGACATCTTCGATGCCTTCTTCGGCGGGGCCGCCGGTGGGGGTGGGGCGCGTCGCGGTCGCCCGCAGCCGGGCTCCGATCTTCGCTACGACCTGCGGATCACCTTCGAAGAGGCCGTCCGGGGAACGGAGAAGGAGATCGATTTTCGAGCGCTCGGCCGGTGTGAGACATGCGAGGGGAGCGGGGCGAAGCCGGGCACCTCGGCGATCACGTGCCCCCAGTGCGAGGGCCGCGGCGAGGTCCGCAGCGTCCGTCAGACCATGCTCGGCCAGATGGTCAACGTCAGTGCCTGCCCACGCTGCCGCGGCGAGGGCAAGATCGTCGAGACCCCGTGCGAGACGTGCCGTGGCGAGGGGCGGACCGAGCGCAAGCGGACGCTTCGCGTGACCATCCCTGCCGGCATCGACGAAGGGCACCAGATCCGCCTCACGAACGAGGGCGAGGTCGGGCCGCGCGGCGGGTCGCCCGGCTCGCTGTACGTCGCGGTCCATGTCGCGCCCCACCCCGTCCTCAAGCGCGACGGTACCGAGCTCTACTACGAGGCCCAGGTCTCGATCGCCCAGGCCGCGCTCGGCACGACGTTGCACGTCCCGACGGTCGACGGCGACGAGGAGGTCGACATCAAGCCGGGCACCCAGCCCGACACCGAGATCCGGCTGCGCGGTAAGGGCGTGCCCCACCTGCGGCGACCGGGGGCCCGCGGCGACCTGCACGTCCTCGTCGACGTCGAGGTCCCGCGCAAGCTCTCGAAGAAGCAGCGTGAGCTCCTCGAGGCGTATGCCAGGGAGTCCGGCGAGTCGGTCGGCGGTGGCGGCTTCCTCGACAAGCTCGGGCTCGGGTGACCGCCCGGCCGACCACGCGCCAGGCCGGCGTGGCGTCCGGCGCCTGGCTCGAACTGGCGGTGGAGGCGGACATCGAGGCCGTCGAAGCCGTCTCCGAGATCCTTGGTCGGGTCGCGACCGGCGGCACCTCCGTCGAGCCGGCGTTCACGCTCGAGGAGGAGGGCCTGGCGGCGCGTGTCGATCCGACCCGGTCGGCGACGGTGCGTGGCTACGTCCCGGCGCGCGATCCGAGCGCGGCGGAGGGGGCGCGATCTGACGTGGCCGCCGCGCTCGGCCACCTCCAGGCCTTCGGTCTCGGCTCGATCGGCGAGCTGCGGACGACCATCGTCCACGAAGCGGATTGGGCCGATGCGTGGAAGGCCCACTTCCCGGTGATGCGTGTGGGTCGCCGTCTCGTGATCCGGCCGACCTGGCGCCGGCATCGGCGGCGCCCAGGCGATGTCGTCCTGGCATTGGATCCCGGGATGGCCTTCGGGACCGGCCTCCATCCGACGACGCGGTTGTGTCTCGCGGCCCTCGACGCATGCGCCGACGAGGGCCGAGTCAAGGGCGCGCGCGTCCTCGACGTCGGCTGCGGCTCGGGCATCCTGGCCATCGCGGCCCTGCAGCTCGGTGCCAGCACGGCGCTGGGCCTCGACACCGATCCGATCGCCATCGAGTCGACCGAGGCGAACGCGCGTCGGAACCGCCTATCGGGTCGGCTCACGGCGCGCCGCGGGAGCCTGCCCAGCGGCGAGGCCCCCGCGGAGCTGGTGCTCGCCAATCTGATCTCGGGCGTGCTCGTGCCGCTGGCGGCAGCGCTCCGTGCGGAGCTGCGACCCTCCGGCACGCTGATCGCGTCGGGCATCTTCATCGATCGCGAGGACGAGGTTCGGACCGCGTTCGAGTCGGCCGGACTCGGGATCGCGGTCCGGATGCTCGAGGGCGATTGGGTGGCCCTGATCGCCCGCGCCCATGGCGAGGGTGATCGCGGGTAGGGGTTGCGATCGATTCCTGTAGCATCGGGCGGATGCCCGCCCCGCTCTTCCCGGTACTGCTGATCGCCCACATCGTCCTGGCTATCGGACTGTTCCTGCCGTCCATCCTGCTGCCGTTCACGCTGCGCGCGCGCCGGGCGACGATCGACTCCGAGCACTCGGTGGTGCGGTCCCTCCTGTGGTTCCAGTCGCACGGGACGCTGCTCATCGGAGCGGGCCTGGCCCTGACGGGCCTCGGCTTGATCGCCGCGCTCGGCCCGAGCCTGCTCGAGCAGCCGTGGCTGCGCATCGCGCTCCTCGTCTACGCGCTGAACCTCGTGCTGGCGTTCTTCATCCAGCGGCCGAACCTCCGACGGCTGATCGGGGTCCGGGCGGCGGCCGACGATCGCGTGTGGTCGGGCCGCGCTCGCCGGCAGCGCTACATGTCCTACCTGATGGCCGCCCTCGTCGGGTTGATCGGGTTCCTGATGAGCACCAAACCGAGCCTCGGATGACCGACGACTGCCTGTTCTGCCGCATCGTCGCCGGATCCGTCCCGTCGACCCGGGTGTACGAGGACGACCTCGTCATCGCCATCCGCGATATCGCTCCGCGGGCACCGACCCACATCCTGCTGCTGCCCCGGGAGCACATCGCGTCCGCCCTGGACCTGACCGATGCGGACGCGGCCGTCGTCGGGCGGCTCTTCGCGGCCGCCGCGGACATCGCCCGCTCGGAGGGTATCGCCGAGGCCGGCTATCGGTTGGTCTCGAACGTCGGCCGCTGGGGCGGTCAGACGGTCGACCACCTCCACATCCATCTCATGGGTGGTCGGGCGTTCGAATGGCCGCCCGGCTGACGCCTCGACGGCGAAGCGGGGCGGTCATGAGCCTGGTCCTGGGCGGGCTCACCCTCATGATGGTCGGCTGCGCCCCGACCGGGACCGCGGTGCCGAGCACCACACCGTCGGTCGCCGGATCGCCCGGGCCCCAAGGGACGACGGGCGGCGCCGTGGTCCAGACGCGCGCGGAGCTGGTGCGGGCGCTCGGCACCAAGAACCTGGTGCTCCAGGATTCCCAGGCCCCGTTCCGACCACCGGAGGACGCCCGGTTCACCACGACGCCACGTGCGCTCTACCAGGTGATCCTGCCCCAAGCGCCGGAGGAAGGGTTCATCGTCGTCTACGACTTCGCCGACCCGACGGCGGCGGCCGAGGCGGCCCGCGATCAGGCGGCGTACCTGGCGACCGGCCCCGCCAAGGTGCAATCGGCCTTCGGAGCGCGCCACATCCTGCGCTTGGTCGGGTCGACGGTCGTGCTCTACTCGTGGGTCCCGCAAGGAGCGGTCGATCCGCGCCAGCCGGATATCCAGGCCGCCCTCGAGACGGTGGGCAGCGGCGTCGTCGTCCCCTCGTAGCGGGCGGGATCCGGCCGCCAGGAGGCTCGCTTCAGGCGGACTCGCTGACGGGGAGCGGCGCGTCCACGGCGGCCCACCGCCGGACCGGGTCGCGCTTGATCTTGAGGGTGTGGGTTCGCGGGAAGTCGTCACCTGGCCAGACGCGCCAGCCAGCGACGCGCTGGTTGGGCCCGAGGCTCCGGTTGGCCGCCTTCACGGCCGCATCGACCCGGCTCCTCGTCGCCACTGGATCCTCGCCGTCGAGCGCGAGCACGACCGCCTCGATCCGTCCGGGCGCGGTCTCGACGACGACCGCGTCCCGCAGGTCGGCGACGCGCAGGGCGTTCTCGATATCCTCGGGGTAGACGTTGAAGCCGTTGGGCAGGACGATCATGTCCTTGATCCGGCCGCTGAGGATCAGCCGGCCCTCGGGGTCGAGATGTCCGAGGTCGCCGGTGCGGTACCAGCCATCGTCGGTGAACGCCTGGGCGGTCAGCTCGGGCGCCTGCCAATAGCCGTCGAAGACGGTCCGGCCCCGGAACTGGATCTCGCCATCGGGCGCCAGGCGCATCTCGATTCCTTCCGGCACCCGTCCGACCGTGCCGTAGCCGTGATCGTCCAGGGTCGTGCAGCTGCCCGTGCCGGTCTCGGTGGCGCCGTAGCCCTGGAGCACGGTGACGCCGATGTCCTCCCAAGCCGCCTGCAGGGCCGGGGGCAGGAACGCGCCCGATGACACGAACAGGCGGAACTCACCGCCGAGGCGTTGGTGGAGGCTCCGGAACATCCAGCGCCGGAGCGGCTGGGGGAGGCGGCGCGCGATCGCGCGCAACCGAGCCACCGTCGCCGCCCGGCCGGACTTCTCCACCTCCCGCTCGATGGCGCTCCAGAACAAGTCGAGGATCTGCGGTACCACCACCATGCTCGTGACCCGGTGATCGCGGAGCGCCTCGAAGATGACCCGTGGGTTCCGGCTGCGGACGTACAGGATGTCGGCGCCCACGTCGAGCGCGTAGTACAGCCCGACGGCCTGTTCGAGCAGGTGGGACAGCGGCAGCAGCGAGACGAGGCGGTGCTCCATCGGCGGCACGATCCGATGGAACGATTCGATCGACGCGACGACGTTGTCATGGGTCAGCATCACGCCCTTCGGGACGCCCGTGGTCCCGCTGGTGAACACCAGCTCCACGATCTCATCGGCGGTCGGGCGCCGCCACGCGGCCTGGCGTGCTTCCCAGTCCGGCGGGAAGGTCGGGTCGTCCTCGGCCGGATCGGCGGTCAACGCGTCGACGGTGGTGGTCGGGAAGTCGGCGAGACCGGCCTCGCGCGGATCCGGGGCATCCCGGCCTGTGCCCAGGATGAGGTGGCGAGCGCCGGACGCGCGGACGATGGTTTCGATGGCATCCGGCGACATGCGCAAGTCGAGCGGCACCAGAACGAGTCGGGCATGCATCGCGCCGTAGTAGGCCGCGGGCAGCTCGGGCGTCGACGGACTCCAGGTGAGGATCCGGTCGCCCGGCTCGAGGTCGAGCGCTCGCAGTCGCCAGGCGGCGATCCGCGCCCGCCGGTCGAGCTCGCGATAGCTCCAGGACGTCGTCGTCCCGTCGTCGTGTCGGAGCGCGAGCGCCGGCCGATGGCCGTAGCGGGCGACGGACGAATCGAGCAGATCGAGGAGCGTTCGCGACATCGGAGCCTCGGCCTCGGATGGGGTGTCGCATGCTACGACGTCGAGCGTGGCCGAATGTCGCGGTCGCACGTTCGTGCCGACGCCGGGCCGCTACGATCGGACCACGCGACGACGCGATCGATGAGGTGGCCCGGTGCACCCGATCCTGATCGAGTTCGGTCCCTGGCGGATCCTGACCCACGACGCGTTCACGGTGCTCGCCCTCGTCGTCGGGCTGGCGATCTATCACCGCGACCTGCGTCGGCGCGGCTGGCTGGATGCGACGATCGTCTGGATCGCAGTGGCGGCCGTGTTCGGCGCGATCGTCGGCGCGCGGCTGATCACCTCATGGGAACACGTCGAGGTGTACGCCGACCTGGGGGACCGGCCCTTCACCGAAGTCGTCGAGCACAGCGGTAAGAGCCTGCTGGGCGCGATCGCCGGTGGGTATCTGGCCATCGTGCTCACGAAGCGGGCATTCGGTTACACGCGCTCGACCGGCGATGCGTACGCGCTGGCGATCCCGGTCGCCACCGTGATCGGCCGGATCGGTTGCTTCCTGTCGGAGCTGCCGCTGGGCACTCCGACCGACCTGCCGTGGGGCGTGCGGGTCTCATCGGAGATGGCCGCCCAGTTCGCGCGGTGTCCGGGCTGCGACGTGGCGATGCACCCATCGATGCTGTACGAGATCGCGTTCAACCTGATCGCTGCCGCCCTGATCCTCCGCTACGGGCGACGGGTCCCGGTCCAGGGCGATCTCCTGAAGCTGTACCTGTTGGCGGCCTTCACATTCCGGTTCCTGGTCGAGTTCGTGCGCGGCAACGAGGTCCAGGCGTTCGGGCTGACCGGCCCCCAGATCGTGCTGATCCCGATGACGGCATGGGTCGTCATCCATTTCGTCCGGCGCTATCGGTCGGCCGGGTGGTCGATCCCGCCGGCACCGAGGCCGATGGCGGCCGACGTGGGCTGACCCGGCACACGACCAGGAGGGAATGGCATGGCAGGATCCGGACCCACGGACGAGCGACCGACCGAGGAGCGACCGTCGGACGCGCGACCCACCGACGAGCGACCCGCGAACGCGGGGACGACACCCCCCGGGCCGACCGTCGGCTGGGTGGCGTCACCCGACAGCCGCATCCCCCAGCTGGCCCGGTACCTCGCCACGAACCGCGACGAGTTCACACCCGAGGCGCTGCGCCAGGCCGCGATCGATGCCGGCTACACACCGCCCGAGATCGAGGCGGCGACGCAGATGGTCCGGGACCAGGCGGCGATCCGCCCGATCCGCGGACGAGCGCGTTGGATCGTCGTGGCCGCCTACGTGGCCGTGTGGGTGCTCTTCGCGACGCAGTACCTCGTCCGAGGGTCCGCCTACGGCGGTGCGTACCAGGGCATCCTGACCGGCGCCCTGATCGTGGGCCTGGCGATCTCCGTCGTCTGGCTGGCCTGGCGGAAGCCCGACCCGACCCGCGTGGGACGGGCGATGGTCGTGTTCCTCGTCGTCCCGGTCGTCCTGCTCGTGGGCATCGCCGGCGCGTGCCTGCCGTTCGTGCAGTTCACGTGATGCTCGAGCTGCGTCCCTATCTCCCGTTGCGGATGGTGCTGACCGTCTGCGGCCAATGTTTCAGCGACGATCCCGACCGGGAGATCGACTACGAGACCGACATCCTGCAAGGCAACCTCGTGGCGATGGACGGGGCGGTCTACCTGCGCCGCACCTGTCGCCGCGGCCATGGCGAGGTGACCAGCCTCTACGAGGAGGACCACGCCCGCTGGGAATACCTCCAGCAGTGGCGCACCCCGACCCGCCAGGTCATCCCCGACACGGTCGGCAACGCCCGGCCGATCCCGATGGGCTACGCCGACGGCCTCGGCGACCTCCAGACGCAGCACTCCTGCGTCCTGCTGCTGGACATCACCGAGAACTGCAACCTCGAATGTCCGACCTGCTTCGCCGCCGCCGCACCCGGCATCGGACGATTCGCGCGGCTGCCCCACATCCTCCGCTCGCTCGACGCCTCGATCGAACGCGAGGGTGGGCGGGTCGACGTGCTCATGCTGTCCGGTGGTGAACCGACGGTCCACCCAGAGGTCCTCGAGATCATCGAGGCCGCCACGGAGCGATCCGTCACGCGCGTCATCCTCAACACGAACGGCATCCGCATCGCCAAGGACGACCGATTCGTGTCCGCGCTCGGGCGGCTGCGCGGCCGGGTGGAGGTCTACCTGCAGTTCGACGGGTTCGAGCTCGGGTCGCACCTCTACCACCGTGGCGAGGACCTCCGCGACGTCAAGGCGGAGGCACTCCGCCGGCTGGCTGCGGAGCGGGTCTTCACGACCCTGGCCGTCGCGGTCGCGGAGGGCGTCAACGACCGCGAGGTCGGGGCCATCGCCGATTTCGCTCTGGATACCGACTTCATCGCCGGCGTGGCGTACCAGCCCGTGTTCGGATCCGGTCGGATGAGCCCGATCGATCCGATGCGACGGGCGACGACGACCGGGACGCTCGACCGGCTCGGGGCCCAGACCGACCGCGTCGGGCCCGACGACTTCATCGCCTTGCCGTGCTCCCATCCTGATTGCTCATCGATCACCTACTTCGTGCGCGGCGACAGCGGGGAGTGGCGCTCGGTGCCTCGAATGCTCGGGGTGGACCGGCTCAAGGGGTATCTCGGTCTCGTCTCGAACCGGATCGCGCCGGATGACGTGATGTGGACGGCGCTGGTCGGGATGATGTCGGAGACGACCCTCGTCTCGCGGCCGGAGCTGGTCGACCACCTGCTGCGGATCTGCGATGCCTGCGATCTCGGGGTCAGTGGGTTCCTCAAGAGCCTGGGTCGATGGATCTTCGACCGCGACGCCGCAGTGGAGGAGATCGCCCTCCGCGTGAAGCGCTTCTCGGTCAAGTCGTTCATGGACGCCTGGACACTCAACGTCGAGCGGCTGCAGCAATGCTGCGTGCATGTCGGCTCGACCGATGGCGAAGCGAACCCGGTGCGGATCCCGTTCTGCGCCCGGCAACTGTTCGGCGGCCTGCGCCGGACGACCTCGGCGGGCATGGTCCCGGCCCGCGAGCTGGTTTCGCTCGATGATGTGCGGGCCCGTCGAAGCGTGGGGGTGCGGTCGTGAGCGCCATCGGCACGGTCGGGCCCGGGAGCGACGTCCGACCACCCCTGTCGCGACCGGAGAAGTACGAGCGCATGGCGTTCACCTTCTGCCGGATGGGCACCGTCGGGCTGATCGCCTGGGTCGTCACGCCGGCCGTGTTCGTGCTGATCGTCGCGATCGTCGCCATCGCGCTGTATGCGAAGTCGATCACGCTCGGTGTGTCCTGGTCGAAATGCTTCCTGCGGCGGCCGACGCTGATCATCGGGTTCTGGGCAGTCGTCGCCGTCGCGGACGCGTACTGGATGCTCGCGCTCGGGCAGCGTTGGCCGGCGCTGTCATGATCTCGACCGCGGCGCTGGTGCGGCCACGGGCCACCTCATGACTGATCCTGAAGGACGCAGCTACGAGGAAGTCGTGTACGCGGTCGCGGTCGCTCTGTTCTCGCGTCACGGGTTCGCGATGGCGATGCTCGCGCCCCTCGCCGTCATCGCGTTGATCCCGATGGGCTCCGGAGGGGTGCTCGTCGTGGTCGTGATCTACCTCGTCGAAGCAATCGCGTACGCGGCGATCCAACGACGTCGCCGCAGTGTTCCAGAAGGTTGGAGTGATCCACGGCGACCGGGCGGGCGGCCAGGACACCGACGTATCATTCCGGGACCGTTCGTGATGGCCATGTCTGGCCTGCTCGCCGCTGCGTTGGTCACGGCGGGGCTGCTCAGCTCGTCGGCATCGGACGGGTCTGCGCCGGTGGTGCTAATCCTGACCGTATCGATTGCGCTCGGGTTGGTCGCCTCGGTCTGGCATCGCGCCGCTCGCGAATCGAACGAGAATTCAGCTCGGTTCCTGGGTCGGATCGGTGGGCAGCTCGTTCGGGTGCTGCTTCTGGGCGCCGCGTACCTCGCGATATCAGTGGTGGTCGAGAGGATCGGGCTCGCCGTCATCGTCGCCATCGGCGTCGGTCTCCTCGGCGCGTTCACGCTCGTCTACTGGATCGCCACCCGGTCCTCGTCTTGACACCAGGATTCGCACGGATTCGCACGTTTGACCCGCCCTGCACCCTCGGGTAGACTCCGCCGGCTTCGATGGCTGTGCCCTCGGGGTGAGCGTCCAGGCCGGTCGGCCGCGCGCCGGACGCCCGATGCGAGACCCGGGTCGGAGGAGGTGAACACCGATTGGCTGAAGTCCGAGTGGGA
>DASSMQ010000005.1:0-7430 GCA_035688805.1 Candidatus Limnocylindrales bacterium | reverse complement strand
AGGAAGAGCTTGGCGCCCTCGCGCCGGCAGATCCGGCAGACGGATTCGGTGTAGCGAGCCATGGATCTCCGGGTTAGACGCGGCGCCGCTTGGGCGGGCGGCAGCCGTTATGCGGGATGGGGGTGACGTCGGTGATGGCGCTGACCTCGAGGCCGGCAGCCTGCAGCGAGCGGATGGCCTGTTCACGCCCGGCACCCGGTCCCTTCACGTAGACCTCGACCTGGCGCATCCCGTGCTCCATCGCCCGCTTGGCGGCGCCATCGGCCGACAGCGCCGCGGCGTACGGCGTGCTCTTGCGCGACCCCTTGAAGCCAGCCACCCCGGCTGAGCCCCAGCTGATGACCGCGCCATTGAGGTCGGTGATCGTGATGATCGTGTTGTTGAACGTGGCCTGGATGTGCACGTGCCCCTGCGGGACGTTCTTCTTCTCACGCCGACGTGTCTTGACCGCTCGCTTGCGTTCCGCCATGCCTCGTCAGTCCCTCGTCACTTCTTGCGCCGGATGCCGACCGTCTTCTTCGGTCCGCGCCGCTGGCGAGCATTGGTCTTGGTCCGCTGACCGCGCACGGGCAGGTTGCGCCGATGCCGCAGGCCGCGATACGAGCCGATCTCAACGAGCCGCTTGATGTTGAGCGCGGTCTCGCGACGCAGGTCGCCTTCGACCTTGTAGCGCCGGTCGATCAGCTCGCGCAGGCGATTGACCTGCTCCTCGGTCAGATCGCGCACCCGGGTGTCCGGGTTGATGTTCGTCTGGGTGAGGATCTTCTGGCTCGTTGGCAGACCGATCCCGTACACGTAGGTAAGGGCGACCTCGACCCGCTTCTCTCGCGGGATATCGACACCGGCGATGCGTGCCATCGGTTACCCCTGCCGCTGCTTGTGCTTCGGATTGCTGCAGATGACCATCACGGTGCCGTGGCGACGGATGACCTTGCAGTTGTCGCAGCGCGCCTTGACGGAAGCTCTGACCTTCAACGGATCCTCGATGCTCGTGGTGCTGGGCTGGTGATCACTTGAGTCGGTACGTGATCCGGCCGCGCGTGAGGTCGTAGGGCGACAACTCGACACGGACCCGGTCACCGGGCAGGATGCGGATGAAATTCATCCGAAGCTTGCCGCTGATGTGGGCGAGCACCCGATGGCCATTCTCGAGTTCGACGGCGAACATCGTGTTGGGTAGCGGTTCGATGACCGTTCCCTCGACTTCGATCGCATCCTTCTTGGCCACAGGTCGGAGTGCTTCCCTTTCTCACGCGGAGTGCCGGTCCGGGCGGACCGACACACGAACGCGTAGCGTATCAAAACTCGCCGATCGAGGCAAACCTCGGGTTCCCCTCAGACCTGTGTGAGCACTTCGGGACCGTGCTCGGTGATGGCGATCGAGTCCTCGAAATGCGCGGCCAGGGAGCCGTCGATCGTCGCCACGGTCCAATCGTCATCGAGGATGTGTGCTCGATAGTCGCCGAGCGTGAACATCGGCTCGATGGCCAGGCACAATCCCGGCTCCAGCTTGCGACCACGTCGGCCGGTCCGGTAATTCGGGACCTGCGGTTCCTCGTGCATCTCGGTGCCGATGCCATGGCCGACGAACTGGCGGATGATGCCGTAGCCGTGCGGCCGGGCGATGTCCTCGACCGCCGCCGAGATGTCCTCGATATGGTTGCCCGGGACGGCTGCGGCGATGCCCGCCAGCATCGCCGCCCGGGTGGCCTCGATCAGCTGCTGGACCGGCGCCGGCGGTACCCCGACGAAGAAGGTGCGGGCCGCATCGCCATGCCAGCCCTCGACGATGGCGCCCGCGTCGATCGACACGATCTGCCCCTCGCGGATGGTCCGGTCGCCTGGGATGCCGTGGACGATCTCGTCGTCGAGCGAGATGCACAGGCTCGAGGGGAAGGGCCGGCGCGGGTTGACGCCCGGATAACCCTTGAACGACGGCGTCGCGCCGCTCGCACGGATGTGCCGTTCGGCGATGCGGTCGAGGTGGGCGGTCGAGACGCCGGGTCGGATCTGCTCCCCGACGAGCTCGAGGACCTCAGCGACGACGCGGCCGGCTCGGCGCATCTTGGCGATCTCGGCCCGGGACTTGCGAGTGACCACCTCAGCCAGCTTCCTGGCCCACGCCACCGACGACCGCGTGGATCGCGGACGACACCGCATCGATCGAGCCACGTCCGTCGACGGTGCGCAGGACGCCGGTCCGGGTGTAGTGGTCGACTACGTCGCCGAGGCTCGCCAGCTGGAGGTCCAACCTGGCCCGGATGGTCTCGGCCGTGTCGTCGTCGCGCTGGATCAGCTCGGAGCCGTCGATATCGCAGCGACCGGGGATCTGCGGCGGGTTGGTCGTCTCGTTGTAGACGTGTCCGGCGTCCCGGCACACCCAACGACCCGACAATCGCTTCACCAGGTCCTCGGTCGGCACCTCGATGTCGACGGCGAGGTCGACCGCCGATCCGCGCTCGCCGAGGGCGGCGTCCAGGACCTCGGCCTGGGCTCGGCTCCGCGGAAAGCCATCCAGGACCGCGCCGCCCGCGGCGTCCGGTCGGGCCAATCGATCGAGCAGCATGCGGATCGTGATGTCGTCGGGCACGAGCTGGCCGCGCTCCATGAACCGGCGGGCCTCGACCCCGATCGGCGAACCGTCCCGTACCGCGGCCCGGAACAGGTCACCGGTGGCGACATGGGGAACGCCGAGGCGCTCGGCGAGGAGGATCGCCTGCGTCCCCTTGCCCGCTCCGGGCGCCCCCAGCAGTACCACCACGGTCATCGGCGACCTACCGGTCGGTGGCCCCGGCGACTCGAGCCGAAGGCGCGGGCGAGAACGGGAGCGAGCGCACGCCGATGTGCGTGAGCGACCGCTCGCAGCCCGCAACGCCCCGATCGGCCGCTGGGGACGGCGACATCATCGGATGAAGCCCTCGTAGTTGCGCATCATCAACTGCGCCTCGATCTGCTTCATGGTCTCGACCACCACCGACACCACGATGAGCAGGCTGGTGCCGCCGAGGCCGATGGCCCCAAGGTCGGGGAACGCGATCCCCATCAGGGTGGGTGACACCGCCACCACCGCCAGGAACAAGGCCCCCGCGAAGGTGATCCGGGTCACGACCTTCGACAGGTAGTCCTGGGTCGGGCGGCCGGGCCGGATCCCGGGGATGAATCCGCCGTTCTTGCGCAACTGCTCGGCGGTCTCGTCGGGCTTGAAGGTGAACGCCGTATAGAAGTAGGTGAACCCGACCGTCAGCAGGAAGTAGAGCACGACGTACAGCACCGACCGGGGGTTGAACAGGGTCACGATGCCCTCGGCCACGCTCTTGACGACGCCGATCTCCGACGCGGTGAAGTAGGACGCGAGCTGGACCGGGAACAGCAGGATGCTGACCGCGAAGATGATCGGGATGACCCCGGCCTGGTTGACCCGCAGCGGCAGGAACGTCTGGCCGCCCTGGTACATCCGCCGGCCACGGACACGGCTGGCGTACTGCACCGGGATGCGGCGCTGGCCCTCCTGGATGTAGATGATCACGGCGACCGCCGCGATGGCCACGATGCCGAAGGCTACGAGCGCGGCGATGTTCGGATTGACCGTGAACGCTCCGATCGCGCCCGGGGCGCGGCTGACGATGCCCGCGAAGATGATGAAGCTGATGCCGTTCCCGATCCCCCGCTCGGTGATGAGCTCGCCGATCCACATCAGCGCCACCGCGCCTGCGGTCAGCGTCGCGATCTGGGTCAGGGTGTCGAAGCTGCCCAGGTCGAAGCGCCCCACCAGCACGTTGTTGCTGTTCAGCAGCGCCAGGAACCCGTAGGCCTGGAGCATCGCCATCGGGACGGACAGGTAGCGCGTGTACTGGGTGATCTTGTTGCGCCCGTACTCCCCCTCGCGGCTCAGGGCCTGGAGGGAGGGCACGACGCCCTGCATCAACTGCATGATGATCGAGGCGTTGATGTACGGGTTCATGCCCAACGCGACGACCGAGAAGTGCGATAGCCCGCCGCCCGAGAAGAGGTCGAGCAGACCGAACAACGGGTTGCCCGACAGGAACGAGGCGAGCTGATCGCGGTTGATACCGGGCACCGGCACGGCGGCCAGGAACCGGAACACGATCAGCAGGCCGAGGACGACCAGGATCCTGCGCCGGATGTCCGGCGCCCGGAATGCGTTGAGCAGAGATTCGAACACGGACTAGGTGTCGTCGCCGGACGGCGCGCCGTCGGTCTCGGACTCGTCGCTCGCGGTGGGCGACTCGGTCTCGGTAGGGGCCTCGGTCGCGGCGGGCTCGTCGTCGGCGGCGTCGGGCTCGTCGGCGGGCTCCGTGGCGTTCGCATCGGGCGCCGCCAGGGCGCCATCCGGGGCGGTCGCGGTCGCCTTCCGGTCCGTCGCGTCGACCCCGAGCGCTCGGGTCGGCGCGGTCGGGATCTCGAGGACGTTCACGCTCCCGCCCGCCGACTCGATCTTGGTCCGTGCCGAGACCGTGAACGCGTCGGCGACCACGAACAACGGAACGGTCAGCTCGCCGGCGCCGAGGATCTTGAGTGGCTTGTCCAGGCTGCGCACCAGGCCGGCGGCGCGGAGGATGTCCTGATTGATCGTGATCTGGGCACTCGCGTCGGACTTAGCCTTCCCGCGGCGCGTGCCGGTCGGGGCCTCGACGGCGAACGCACCGCGCTCGACGGCCGCGCCGATGGCGCCGACGTTGACGACCTCGTACACGATCTTGAAGCGGTTCTTGAACCCGCGCAGCTTCGGGATGCGGACATGGAGCGGCGTCTGGCCACCCTCGAACCAGGGCGGGATCGAGCCGCCGGCCCGAGCCTTCTGGCCCTTGGTGCCGCGTCCGGCCGTCTTGCCCTTGCCCGCGGCGATGCCGCGCCCGACGCGGGTCCGCTCCTTGCGCGACCCGTCGGCGGGACGCAGGTCGTGGAGCTTCATGCCTTCTCCTCGTGATCTCGGGACGGCGTGCTGGCCGGATCCGCCATCTCTTCGACACTGACGAGGAAGCGGACCTGCCGGACCATCCCCCGCGTCGCCGCGTTGTCGGCGACGATGCTCGTGCTGCCGATCCCGTGCAGGCCGAGCGCCTTCACGGTCGCCCGGTTGCGCGCGATGTGGCTGATCGTCGACTTCGTCTGGGTGACCTTGAGACGCGCGCCGGTCGAGGGAACCGACGCGGCATCACTCACGGAGGCCCGCTTAGCGGCCATCGGCGGCCTCCATGACCGGAGCCGGCTGGCCCGAGATCCGGCTCACGAGCCGGACGCCCCGGCGGGCGGACAGTTCCTCGGCGGAGTGCAGCCCACGCAGCGCCTCGATGGTGGCGCGCGTGACGTTGACCGGGTTGGTCGAGCCATAGATCTTCGACAGGATGTCGCGGACCCCGGCGGCTTCCAGCACGGCGCGGACGGAGCCGCCGGCGATGACGCCGGTGCCCTGGGAGGCGGGCTTGAGCATCACCTTGCTGGCGGCGAACTCGACGTTCACCTCGTGGGGGATGGTGGTGCCCACCATCGGGATGCGGATGATGTGCTTCTTCGCATCCTCGACGCCCTTGCGGATCGCTTCGGGCACCTCGCCCGCCTTGCCGAGTCCGGCCCCGACGTGGCCCGCGCCATCACCGACGACGACGACCGCGCTGAAGCTGAAGCGGCGTCCGCCCTTGACGACCTTCGCCACCCGGTTGATCTGGACGACGCGCTCCTCGAGCGCGAGCTTGTTGGGATCGATGCGTGCCATGGTTCCTCCGGATCAGAAGTCGAGGCCGGCGTCGCGGGCGGCATCGGCGAGCGACTTGATCCGCCCGTGGTACCGGAACCCGGCTCGATCGAAGACCACGCGGTCGATCCCGGCTGCCTTCGCTCGCTCGGCGACGAGCCGACCGATCGAGGCGGCCTCCTCGGACTTCGTGGAGGACGAGCTGCGGAGCTCCTTCTCCACGGTCGAGGCGGCGACGAGCGTCCGGCCGGACGCGTCGTCGATGACCTGCGCGTAGATGTGGTTGAGGCTGCGGAACACGGCCAGACGCGGTCGCCCCGCCGTCCCCGCCAGGTCGAGGCGGATCCGGTCGTGGCGCTTGCGTCGGGCGGCGCCGCGACTGGCGACCTTGGTCATCGGGCGTGTCCTTCGCTGGTCATCACTTCTTGCCGCCGATCTTGCCGGCCTTGCCGGCCTTGCGACGGATGCGCTCGCCCGCGTAGCGCACGCCCTTGCCCTTGTAGGGTTCGGGCTTGCGGGTCGCGCGGACCTGCGCGGCGATCTGGCCGACGAGCTCCTTGTCGATGCCGATGACCGCGAGGCGGGTCGGGTTCTCGACCTCGAAGCTGATGCCGTCGGGCGGGTCGATCTCGACGGGGTGGCTGTAGCCCAGGTTGAGCGTCAGCTTTCGGCCGTTGAGCGTGGCCCGGTACCCGACCCCGGTGATCTCCAGGCCCTTGCGGTAGCCGTCGGTCACGCCGACGACCATGTTGTTGACCAGCGTCCTGGTCAGGCCGTGGAGCTGCTTGTGGGTCTTCTGCTCGGTCGGGCGGGTGACGACGATGGAGCCGTCCTCCTGACTGACCGACATGTCCGGGTGCAGCACCCGGCTGAGGGTGCCCTTGGGCCCCTTGACCGTCACCTGGCGGCCATCGATCGTCACGTCGACGGTCGGTGGCACGGCGATGGGAAGTCGTCCGATCCGAGACATGGTCGTCGCCTACCAGACGTACGCGATGACTTCGCCGCCCAGCTGCGCCTGACGCGCCTGCTGGCCGGTCATGATGCCGCGGCTCGTGCTGACGATGACGATGCCCAGGCCGCCGAGGACCCGCGGGATGTCGGTCTTGCGCGCGTAGACGCGCAGGCCCGGCTTGCTGATCCGCTTGAGGCCGGAGACGACCGGGACCTTGCCGTCGACGTACTTGAGCGTCAGGCGCAGGACCGCGCCGGGCCCATCCTGCTCTTCGTGGACGTCGGCGATGAAGCCTTCGTCCTTGAGGATGCGCGCGATCTCACGCTTGGTCCGGGACGCCGGGACCACCACCTCGGTGTGGCGGGCTCGCGAGGCGTTCCGGACGCGCGTCAGCATGTCTGCGATCGGGTCGGAGATGTTCATTCGGTGTTCCTACCAGCTCGACTTCGTGACGCCCGGCAACTCACCCAGGAGCGCTCGCTCCCGGAAGCAGATCCGACACAGGGCGAAGCGACGCATGAAGGCACGCGGCCGTCCGCACACGAAACAGCGGTGATAGGCCTGGACCTTGTGCTTCGGGGTGCGCCCCGCTTTGGCGATCATCGATTTCTTGGCCATGGTTCTCCCTCCCCGCGCCTACGAGGCGAAGGGCATGCCGAGGAGCTCGAGGAGCTTCTTCGATTCCTCGTCGGTCTTCGCCGTCGTCACGATGCTGATCTCCAGCCCGCGGAGACGGTCCACCTTGTCGTAGTCGATCTCCGG
>DASSMQ010000004.1:0-10798 GCA_035688805.1 Candidatus Limnocylindrales bacterium | reverse complement strand
GCCGCGGTCGGGTCGTTCGTGAGCCGGCCCGACGACCTCCAGACGCTGTCGTTGCCGCTGAGCCTCATCGCGATGGCCGGCTACCTGTCGGCACTGCTGGTACTGCTCGGCGGAGGTGGGCTGTTCGCCCGGATCGCCTCGTTCATCCCGCCGCTGAGCCCGTTCACGATGTTGTCTCGGCTGATGGTCAGCACCGTCCAGCCATGGGAGGTCGTGCTGTCGGTGGCGATCCTGGTCCTGGTCATCGGGCTGGTCGGGTTCGCCACGATCCGGATCTACGCGACGGGCGTGCTGCTCTACGGGCAGCGGCCGGGCTGGCGAGCGTTCCTGGCGGCCGCGCGTCGGGCAGGGTGATCGGCTCGTCTGGCTGATCCGGGACGCCGAACCCGTCGCGGTGCTAGGACCCGGCCCGTTCAGGCCTCGTCGTCGAGGGGCAATCGGTTGAGCAAGGCGAGGACCGGTGCGGTCGCCGAAGCCGCCTCCTCAGGAGCGTCGGCGAGGTCGGCGGCCGGAACGCTGCCGGCGACTGCCGGGATGTAGCGCCACAGTCGACTGCGGATCCCGGGAAGGTACGGCCCCTGCCGCTGTCGCGCCATCATGCCGGCCAGGCCCTGCGCCACGATCGCGTCGAAGAGCGCCCGACCCTCGGTGGCGATGGCCGGCACGGCGACGACTTCGTCGCCTGGTCGCAGGATCCGGCGCAGCGCCTCGCGTCGCTTGACCAGGGGCTGACCGAGCAGGCTCACGCCATCGAGGTGGAGCAGGTCGAACGCAAGGAACGCCACCGCGCGGCCGGGCTTGCCATCGAGACGTCGGGCGAGGGCCGGGGTGTCGGCACGGCCATCGGCATCGACGACGACCAGTTCGCCATCGAGGATCGCCGAGCGTGCAGCCAGGCGGACGGCCGTGCCGGCCAGTTCGGGGAGGGCCGCCGTCCGGTCGATCCCCTCCGCGTCGACGATCCGTACCTCGCCGCTTCCTGGCCGGTCGGCTGGGCCGACGGCGATCAGCGCGCGGGTGCCGCCCCACCACGGCTCGAAGAGGTGCTGATCGGAGTCGAAGGCGTCGGGCAGGGGCCGGGCGAGCATCGGCCGGAGCGCTGGCAGGTCCGGCAACCGGTCGGCGGTCGCATCGAGCGGGAGGGTGAGCTGGTCGGCCATGGCGCGGGTCGATGGTAGACCCGGTCCGACCGCCGGGCACACAACGGCAGAGGGCGGGCGCAGCGATCACGCCGAGTGATCGGTTTGCGGGAACTTGCCGGCTGGACCCGCGGTCCTTGCCGTCGGCCCGTCCGATCACCCGGAGTGATCGATCTGGCCCGGAATACACCCGCCTAGCGGCTTGCGCCGGTGGCTTCGGCCCCGTCCGATCACCCCGAGTGATCGATCTGGCCCGGGATGCACCCGCCACGCGGCTCATTTGGGCGCTTCGACCCGATATCGATCACTGTCAGCGATCGTTCGGATGGAGAAGTCGCCGACCACCACGTGGGACCGGGCCTTCGACCCGAAATCGATCACGCGGGGTGATCAATGACTCCGGCGGCGCCAGCCGGATCAGCCCTTGGGGCGGTACCTCCGGTCGGCGATCACCACGCCGGCCATCAGCGACAGGCCGAGGATCGACAGCGTCACCGTGAGCCCCGAATCGTCGTTGCTCGAGCCATATGACGGCACCGTGTCGGTCGGGGGAGTGGTCGAGCGGCCGGTCGAACCGCCGCTCGCTGCGCGTACGACTACCGTCCCGGTCATCGAGGAATGGATGGAGCACACGTAGGCGAACGTGCCGGCCGTTTGGAAGGTCACGCTCTTGGACGCCCCGCCGCCGATGCTCCCGGTGTCGAAGTTCCCGGCGGAAGTCGCCGTGTGCGTCACGGTGTCGTTGTTGGTCCAGGTCACGGTGTCGCCGACATTGACGGTGACCGTCTTCGGCGAGAACGCGAATCCAGCGATCGTCACCGCCTGGTCCGCGGCGACCGCGGTGCCCGCCGCGACGAGCATCGCGACCACGGCGCCCGCCGCCATGAAGCTCAGTCGTCGTCGATCCATATCCCTCGCCTCCCTGCCATCCGTCATCGATGTTCTCGTCGAGGGCGGTACGTCAGTACCGGCCCCACGGTTTCGCACCACTCCGTGATCGGCCGGACGGCGCTATCCTCACCGTCCCATGACGGCGACCCGACGCCCCGACACCATCGCTCGCCAGCGCGCCGACGAGCTCATCCGGGCCTGGGACGGTCGATCGAGATCGATCGGGGATCCACTCGGCAGCCTCCTCGGGCGCGTCAGCACGGTCGACCAGGTCGGCGTCGAAGCGCGCGTCGATGCCCTGAAGAAACGGTCGATCAAGAAGGCGTCGAAGCTGTGGGCGCTCGATCTCGCCATCCGGATGATGGATCTGACGACCCTCGAGGGAAAGGACACACCGGGCAAGATCCGGGCGCTGTGCGTGAAGGCGATCCATCCGCAGCCTGGCGATCCGACCATCCCGTCGGTCGCGGCGGTGTGCGTGTACCCCGCGATGATCGCCGACGCCAAGGACGCGCTCGCGGGGAGCAGCGTCAAGGTCGCCAGCGTCGCGACCGGGTTCCCCAGCGGCCAGACGTTCCGTGACATCAAGCTCGCCGAGACCCGAGCGGCCGTCGACGCCGGCGCCGACGAGATCGACATGGTCATCGACCGCGGGGCGTTCCTGACCGGCGACTACGCGACGGTCTTCGAGGAGATCGTCGAGGTCAAGGAGGCGTGCGGGTCCGCGCACCTGAAGGTGATCCTCGAGACCGGTGAGCTCGAGACCTACGACAATGTCCGCCGCGCGTCGATCTTGGCGATGGCCGCCGGCGCGGACTTCATCAAGACCTCGACCGGCAAGGTCACGCCGGCGGCGACGATGCCGGTGACCCTTGTCATGCTCGAGGCGATCCGCGATTTCGAGCGGGCCACGGGCCGCCAGGTCGGGATGAAGCCCGCGGGCGGCATCCGCACGGCGAAGGAAGCGATCCAGTACCTGGTGATCCTGTACGAGACGCTCGGCCCGCGCTGGATGAGCCCCGACTGGTTCCGGTTCGGGGCATCGTCGCTGCTCAACGACGTGTTGATGCAGATCCAGTTCCAGCGGACGGGGCGCTACCAGGACCCGGACCACTTCACGATCGACTGACTCGCGGCGGGCCCTGCACATTGGTTCCCGCGGGGGAAGCATCCCGTGCCTGTGCCGGTCGGCCCGACGGTCGTGTCGTGGCGGCGTCCTGAACCGGATCGACGACCGCCGACCCCTGGTTCTTCCGGTCTACTCGCCAGGCGACTAGCGGAAGGCCCAGGGGCTCGGATGCCTGCGCGATCGCTTGCTGCTCAGTCGCCTGACGACTGAGCCCGAAGAATCGGGCTGGCGAATCTGCGCGGCCAGTCACCTCGCGAATGGATAGCAAGTTCTGGCGCGGGCGAGGTTCGGGGCGCGGGCGCGGTTCGGGGCGCGGGCGGGGGCGACCCATCGGCCGCCGTCGGATCCGCCCAGGACTTGACCCCGTCGTTGTCGTTCCGGCGCACCGGGTCCGCCGCCTGGGGACATGGCTGACCTTAACGTGAACGTCAAGGTTCTGGTATCATCGCGGCGATGCTGCCCGAGACCACGCTCCTCAGGATCCAGGACGTCGCCGCCGACACCGGCCTGACCACGCGGGCGATCCGCTACTACGAGGAGATCGGCCTGCTGGAGCCGGCCGCCCGCTCGGAAGGGGCCTATCGGCTGTACGACGAGTCGGACCTGGAGCGATTGCGGTTCATCCGTTCGCTGCGTGACGACGCCGGGTTCTCCCTGGCCCAGATCGGCCAGCTGCTCGAGGACGAGCGGGCCCGCGAACGGAACCGCATCCGACTCCGCTCCACGACCGACCGGGCCGAGCGCCGCGCTCTCCTGCTCGACGCGTTGGACCGGGTCGACCGCCAGATCGAGACCCTCGAGCACAAGAAGGCGCGCCTCGACCAGATGATCGACGATGCGCGCGCCCGGAAGGCCCATCTCGACGGCCACCTGGCGGCCCTCGACGCCGGCCTCGAACCGCACGCCGAACCCGCCCCGGTGCGGGAACCTCGCCAGGAGCCCGGTCGATGATCGGACCGTCCACCCTCGCTCCGCGACGCCTCGCCAGGACCAAGGCCGCGTCGGCGTTCGGCCACCGCAACTACCGATTGTTCTTCGCGGGTCAGGCCGTGTCGCTCGTCGGGACGTGGATGCAGCAGGTCGCCCAGGCCTGGCTCGTGCTCACCCTGAGCAAGGACCCGATCTGGCTCGGCATCGTGGCCACCGCCCAATTCCTGCCGCCGATGGTGCTCGGCCTGTTCGCGGGCGTGCTCGCCGATGTGCTGCCCAAGCGCCAGACGTTGATCGCGGTCCAGGCCGTGATGATGCTGCTGGCGGTCGTCCTCACCATCCTGACGGTCACGGGCGTCGTCCAGATCTGGATGATCATCGTGCTGGCCCTGCTGCTCGGCTGTGCCAACGCGATCGACATGCCCACACGCCAGGCCTTCGCGATCGAGATGGTCGGCCCCCGTGACATCGGCAACGCGGTCGCGCTCAACTCGGCGATGTTCAACGGCGCGCGGGTCGTCGGCCCGGCCGTGGCCGGCTTGACGATCGGGGTTCTCGGGATCGGCCCTGCCTTTGCCATCAATGCCGTCAGCTTCCTGGCCGTGATCATCGGGTTGGCGGCCATGCGTGACGACGAGCTCCATCCATCGCGGCTCGTGCCGCGACCCCGTTCCGCCCGGGCCGTCGTCGACAACCTGGCCGAGGGCCTCGCCTTCGTCCGCAGGACCCCGATGGTGCTGATGGCATTGACCACGCTCGGATTGACCGCCACGTTCGGGATGAACTTCCAGGTGGTCATCCCGCCGCTGGCCCGCGACGCGCTCGGGGTCGATGCATCCGGCTTCGGCTTCCTGATGACCGCGTCGGGCCTGGGCGCGCTGACCGCCGCCGTCGCCCTGGTCATCGGCGGGCGCCCTCGGCCGATCCGGATCGCGCTCGGCCCGATCGTGCTGGGCATCGCCTCCCTGTTGCTCGCCACGTCGCACTCGTTCCCGCTCTCGCTCTTGCTGATGGTGCCGGTCGGCGCCGGCGGCATCGTCATGGCCGCCACGGCCAATGCCACCATCCAGCTGGCGGTGCCCGACGGCCTGCGCGGCCGGGTGATGAGCGTCTACACCACGGTCTTCTCGGCATCGACCCCGATCGGTGGCCTCGCGGCCGGCGCGCTCGCGACCTCGATCGGCATCCTCCCGACGGTCGCCCTGGGCGGAGCGCTGACGCTCGTCACCGGGCTGGGGGCGCTCATCTGGTGGCGGCGGTTGTCACGCGGCGGCCTGGTCACGGTCGGCCGGGGCACGGTCGGCCAGGAGGCTGTGCATGCGACTCAGTCGACCGCGCCCAGCACGATCGCGCCGTTCAGCCCGCCGAACCCGAACGAGGTGCTCAGCACCCGGCGGTAGCCTCCCTCTCGGCCCGCTCGCAACAGCCCCGGCAGCAGCGCGTCGAGCTCGGGCTCGGGGCTGACCAGGTTGACCGACGCGGGCGCCCAGCCATCGCGGATCGCCAGCGCGCAGATCGCTGCCTCGATGGCGCCGGACGCCCCGAGCGGGTGCCCATACAGCGCCTTGGTCCCGCTGACGGGCACCGTCGCGGCTCGCTCACCCAGCGCGATGGTCAGAGCGCGCGCCTCGGCGATGTCGCCGATCGGGGTCGATGAGGCGTGTGCGTTGACATAGTCGATCTCGGCCGGCTCCACGCCGCCATCGGCCAGGGCGATCGAGGCGGCACGGGCGGCTTCGCGACCGTCGGCCCGCGGCTGGACCATGTGGTGGGCGTCCGACGTGGCGCCATAGCCGAGGAGCTCGGCGTACGGTGTCGCACCGCGGCGCTCGGCCGTCTCGGCCTCCTCGAGCACGAGCAGCGCCGCACCCTCGCCCATGACGAACCCGTCGCGCCCCGCATCGAAGGGCCGTGCCGCGTGACCGGCGTCGTCGTTGTACCCGGCCGACAGCGCTCGGATGATGTCGAAGGCGCCGAAGGCCAATGGTGAGAGGGGGATTTCGACGCCGCCGGCGATGGCCGCATCGACCCGGCCCTCTCGAAGGTCCCCGAGCGCTTCACCCAACGCGACCGACCCCGAGGCGCACGAGTTGGCCGTGGACAGGATCGGGCCGCGGACGTCGAGCGCGATGCCGAGGTTGGCCGGGGCCGCCCCGCCGAACACGGCGAGTGCGAGGGTCGGGGCGACCTGCCGGATGCCCTTCTCGAGGTAGCGTTCGTGCTGCTCCTCGGCGAAGGCGATGCCGCCGAGCGCCGAACCCAGGTAGATCCCGATCCGTTCGGCGTCCGGCGCCCCGGCCGCCCCGGGCACGAGACCGGCGTCCTCGAGGGCCAGCTGGCCCGCCACCATCGCGAACTGGCTGAACCGATCGAGCTGCCGGACGGTCTTCGGTGGCATCCATGCCAACGGGTCGAAGTCGTCGACCTGGGCCGCGACCTGGCTCCGGAACGGGGAGGGGTCGAATCGGTCGATGCGCTTGACCGGGGAGACGCCACGACGCAGGCCTGCCCGGAGATCGGCCACACCGGTCCCGATCGGGGTCACCACCCCGATGCCGGTGATCCAGACGCGTCGACGGTCGCTCGTCATATCGAAGGGTTCGTCGGCGGAGCCTCGGTGGACTGCACCGCCTCGGCGATCGCCTTGAACGTCGCCAGCGTCCGGCCGGCGATCGGGCGCGTGAAGACCCGATCGACGAACCAGGCGAACCCGGGGAGCCGCGGGGCGAACTCGTGGCTGATCGTCACCCGACAGCCCGCCTCCCCCGCGCACGGCTCGATCCGCCACGTCACGTCCATCCCGCGCGACGCACCCGCCACGTGCTCGAACCGGAGCGTCCGTGTATCGGGCTCGTTCCAGGTCCGCGCGGTCCAGATGACGGGCAAACCGAGGCCGACGACGGGAACGAGCGGTCGCCGGGCGATGAACCGGATGAACGGCCGACCCCGGGCGTCGTGGCCGACCGATCGCGAGTGCGCGTAATGCGGCAGCAACGCCGACCACCATTCGGGATCCCGGGCCAGGGCGAAGACCAGCGCGGGTGGCGCGTCGATGTCGATGGTGACGCTGCTATGCACGAGTCACGGCCGCAGGAGGGACACGAGGAAGCGCGGATCGATACCCCCCGACGCTGGCACCAGATCGCCCATCACGAGGCCCATGGTCGCACGCACGTCGGCGCGCGCTTCGAGCCGGCGAGCCGCATATTCCAGCAGCGCGGGACTGGCGAGGAACGTCTGGACGAGCCACGACACGAGATCCTTCGAGGCGAACCGGCGGGTCATCGCGCGATCGTAGGCGTCCGCGGCGCCGGCGGCCGCACGGCCGTCGAAGGCCAGCGCGGCCTCCACGGCCGATGCGGCGAGCTCGGTCGAGACGAGGGCGCGGTGCAGCCCCTCGCCGGTGAAGGGATCGAGGAAGCCGGCCGCGTCGCCGACCAGGAACCAACCCGGCCCGGCCCGACGCGTCACCCGACCACCCAGCGGCCACGCACCGGCGATGCGGTCACAGGCGGCCGCCTGGTCCCATGCCGTCGGGTCGTCGGAGGCGGGGCGGATGGAGGCCAGGACGTCGGCGACGACGGCGCGTGCGCCCATGGTCACGAGCCGAGCCCGCCAGGCCGGCCCCAGGACGATGCCGACGTTGAGCCGACCCCCCGGGACCGGCGCGAGCCCGACGTAGCCGCCCTTCACGATGACCAGCCGCGCCTCGTGGGCGCCAGTCGGCCGCGGGTCTGCGACATGCCATGTCAGCCCGACGCGCGGCGCCAGCCGGCTCGGGCGAGCGACGCGGGCCGTGGTCGCGACGATCGATCGCGATCCGTCCGCGCCGACCACGATCCGGGCACGTAGCTCGCCATCGGTCGTCCGCAGGCGAGTCGGACCATCGCCGCTCGAGAGCTCCAGGCCGGTGACCCCGATCCCTCGCCGGACCGTCGCTCCAGCCGCGACTGCCAGCGACTCGAGCGCCCCATCGAGCGCGCACCGATCGAATCCGACCGCGGTCGGACCGCCCGCGTCCGACCCATAGGTCAGCCGAACGGCGGCACCACGCGGGGTCTCGAGGCGCATCGCCGGGATGGGTCGGGCTACCTCCTCGAGGACCGCGGGCGCCAGCCCGATCCGTCGGAGTGCCGTCATCGCCGCGGGGGATGCGAACACCCCGCCGGCGCGCCACCCCCAGACCGGCTGGCGTTCCAGGACCACGACGTCGATCCCGCGCCGGGCCAGCAGCGCGGCGAGGGCCGTACCCGCGGGTCCACCACCGACGACGGCGACGTCCACGACCGGGTCGGCCATCAGTCGCCCGCTCGACGAGCCGCCAGCGCAACGCGATGGCCGAACGGCGCGTCGAACCGATGGCTCACCGCGAGGCCGGCCGCCCCGATCAGCTCGATGAGCTCGTCGACCGAATACGCCCGCCGGACCGACAGCGGCGCGTCGTGCCGGGTATAGCGACCGCGCGTCAGGGTGCGCGTCAGCAGCCACGCGCCGAGATAGGCGAGTCGGCCGCGGACGAGGTCGTTGACGACGATCCCGAGCCGGGCGACCCGCGCCATCTCGGCGAGCAGCGAGATCGCCGAGTCCCGATCGAGGTGGTGGATCAGGAGTGACGCGTGGACGACGTCGAACGACCGATCGTCGAATGGGAGCGCGAGGCCGTCCGCGACGTGGAGTGCCAGCTCCCCGGTCGCGGTCACCCGCGGATCGGCGAGGGCCGCGGCGATGAGGACCTCGGGCCGGCGGTCGACAGCGGTGACCCGCAGCGCGCGCGCGACTGCACGCGCACGCGAGATCAAGGCCAGCGGGATGTCGGCGCCACCCGTCCCGACGTCGAGCAGCTCGAGGGCCGTCGGCCCGGGCGCGAGCGCGTCCACCGCCTGCTTGCTCACCCGGACGCCACCGAGGCGGCGGTTGACCAGAGCCAGGTCGTGCAGGTTCTGGACGAGCGCGGCCTGGTCATCGAGGGGGCCGTCGAGCAGTTCGTCGACGTCGGTGACGCGGCGCATGGCGGCCAAGCCTAGCGCGTCCGCGAGACGCTACCGTTCGCGGATGATCCCTGTCCTCCGCCGCCTCCGACCATCCCTCCTGGTCGCGGCCGTCAGCGCGGCCATGGTCCTCGCCACCGGCACGGTCAGTGCCGCCGGTCCGCTCTACCCGGACCAGAGCCTCGGCAACCGCGGCAGCGACGTCCGCGCGCTCCAGGCGCTGCTGCGCCAGGCCGGCGCCACGATCGGCGTCGATGGCGTGTTCGGCAGCACGACGGTCGACGCGGTACGGGCCTTCCAGACCGAGCGCGGCCTGCCGGTGACGGGTCGTGCGGACGAGGCGACGTGGACGGCCATCGTGGTCCGGGTCGATCGCTCGTCGTCCGGAGAGGCGGTCCGGGCGTTGCAGCGGCAGCTCGACGAGAAGCGCGCGGCGGGCCTGGCGATCACCGGGGTGTGGGATGCGCCGACCGAGGCCGCCGTGAATGCCTTCCAGCGTCACGTCGGACTGACCCCGGTGGCGGCGGTCGGCGCGCAGTTCTGGCGCCGGCTGGTCAGCCATTTCGAGCGGCCCGAGTTCGGGTCGAAGATCTGCGATTACCAGGTCGGTAACGGCCCGGCCGATTGGGGCACCGGTGCCGCGATCAGCCAGATCGAGGCGGCGAGCCGGGCCATGGTCGCCGCGGGCTACGGTCGTGTCGCCGTCGGCGACATCAGCCTCGAGCACGGCGGCGACATCGCCGGCCACACGTTCCACGAGTACGGACTCGAGGTCGATGTCCGACCGATGCGCAAGGATCGACTCCAGTGCCGCTGGGGCGGCAGCTACCGGCTGGCGAGCTACGATCGGACCGCGACCCGGGCACTGATCAAGGCGATCCGGGCGACGGCGCCGGGCCACGTCAAGCTCATCTACTTCAACGATCCGGTGCTCATCCGCGAGGGCCTGACACGCTGGTACACCGGGCACGACGACCATCTCCACATCCGCTATTGCGAGAAGGTGCACCCCGTCGCGCTCTTCGACTGCTGACCCGCCGGGACGCCGGACCGGGAACCGGGGCGCCCGGTGCCATAATGCGGCCGATGGCCGAGCGCAGCAGTCAGACGAGCGTCATCACCAGCCCCGAGCAGCGTCCCAACAGCTGGGGCTTCGGCGACGGCGCGGCGATCCCCTGGGAGTACGCCCCGGCACCCGAGGCGCGCGACATCGTCACGCTCCAGGAGCGCTACGGGCTGTTCATCAACGGTCGCTCGGTGCCGGCCGCGAACGGCGCGACGTTCGCGTCGATCGATCCGTCGACCGAAGAGCCGCTGGCCGAGGTGGCCCGCGCGTCGACGGTCGATGTCGACAAGGCGGTCCGCGCCGCGCGCCGCGCCCAGCGTCGGTCGTGGGGTCAGCTGTCCGGCCGGGAACGGGCGAAGTACCTGTTCCGCATCAGCCGGATCCTCCAGGAGCGGTCGCGCGAGTTCGCCGTCCTCGAATCGATGGATTCGGGCAAGCCGATCAAGGAGAGCCGCGACGTCGACGTGCCGCTCGCGGCCAATCACTTCTGGTACTACGCCGGCTGGGCCGACAAGCTCGACTTCGCGTTCCCGGGTCGGGTCGCGCGGCCGCTGGGGGTCGCCGCCCAGATCATCCCGTGGAACTTCCCGCTGCTGATGCTGTCCTGGAAGATCGCGCCCGCCCTGGCGGCCGGGAACACGGTGGTCCTCAAGCC
>DASSMQ010000003.1:0-17233 GCA_035688805.1 Candidatus Limnocylindrales bacterium | reverse complement strand
CCCGGCGACAACGTCGAGATGTCGGTCGAGCTGATCACCCCGATCGCCCTCGAGGTCGGCCAGCGCTTCGCCATCCGCGAGGGTGGCCGGACCGTCGGCGCCGGCGCCATCGTCAGCATCGTCGAGTAGGGACGACATGGCGAGAGTCGAAGCCCGTCCGACGATCCAGCTGGCATGCACGGAGTGCAAGCAGCGGACGTACACGACGCGCAAGAACAAGAAGAACGATCCGAACCGGATCGAGCTCATGAAATACTGCCCGCGCGAGCGACGGCATACACTTCACCGCGAGGCGAAGTAGGCCGGCGCTCTCGCCGCCGCAGGGGTGTAGCTCAATTGGCAGAGCACCGGTCTCCAAAACCGGCGGTTGTAGGTTCGAGTCCTATCGCCCCTGCCAGATCCTCCGGCCGATGGCTCGCGGGAGCGTCGCCTCTGCCGTCGGAGATGCTACGCCGTCACGTCATGACGCAGTAGCCGTACGACGAACCACGCGGTAGCCCGGACCACACGCACGACTGAAGGAAGAGAAGAAACGACGACGTGAAGCGACTTCGACGCTATTTCGATGAGGTCTGGTCCGAGCTGAAGAAGGTCAGCTGGCCGACCCGCGAGCAGGTGCGCACCCTGACCGTGCTGGTCTTCGCGATCAGCCTCGTGGTCGGGCTGTACATCACCGTGCTCGATCGCGTCTTCGTGAGCCTCCTGGACCTCGTGAGCTAGGGAACGTGATGACCGACCTCAGCACCGCCGAGACCAAAGCCCCCGAGAAGCGCTGGTACATCATCCATACCTACTCGGGCTACGAGAACAAGGTCAAGACGAACCTCGAGCACCGCATCGAGTCGATGGGCATGGAGGACAAGATCTTCCAGGTGCTCGTCCCGATGGAGGACGAGATCGAGATCCGCCAGGGCCAGCGCCATACCGTCCAGAAGAAGGTCTACCCGGGCTACGTCCTCGTGGAGATGATCCTCGATCCGGACAGCTGGTTCGTGGTTCGCAACACCCCGGGAGTCACGAGCTTCGTCGGAGGGGCGAACATCCCCGGCGTGCGAAGTGAGCCCATCCCGCTCACTGACACCGAGGTCAAGCAGATCCTGCGGCACATGGGCGTCGAGACGCCCAAGTACCGTGTCGCGTTCACCAAGGGCCAGAGTGTCCGTGTGACCGACGGGCCGTTCGCCGAGTTCATCGGGACGGTCGAGGAGATCAATCCCGAGCGCAACAAGGTCAAGGTCCTCGTGAGCATCTTCGGCCGCGAGACGCCGGTCGAGCTGGACTTCCTCCAGGTCGAGAAACTCTAGGAGACCCCGTGGCCAAGAAGATCCGCATCGTCCTGACGCTCCAGCTGCCGGCCGGCAAGGCCACACCTGCCCCGCCGGTCGGCACCGCGCTGGGTCCGCACGGCATCAACATCGTCGAGTTCACCAAGTCCTACAACGAGAAGACCGCCGACAAGGCCGGGCAGATCATCCCGGCCCAGATCACGGTCTTCGAGGACCGCTCCTTCACGTTCATCCTCAAGACCCCACCCGCGGCCGATCTGCTGCGCAAGGCCGCCGGGGTCGACAAGGGCTCGGGGACGAGCGGACGCGACAGCGTGGGTCGTGTGACCCGCGACCAGCTACGCGAGATCGCGACCATCAAGATGGCCGACCTCAACGCCAACGACGTCGAGGCCGCAGCGAAGCAGATCGAAGGCACTGCCCGCTCGATGGGCATCGACGTCTCGAACTAGGTCGGCATCGACCTCGATCGCGGCAGCCCACCCCGGGCCGCGAACGATCTCAGGGGAAGGCCGGGTCCGCCGGCCGTCAGGAGGACATGCACATGGCCGATCACGGCAAGAAGTACCGAGACGCCGCCCAGCTCGTCGATCGGGAGCGACTCTATCCGCCGGACGAGGCGGCCGAGCTCGCGAAGCAGACCACGACCGTCAACTTCGACGCGACGATCGAGGCGCATCTGCGCCTGGGCGTCGATCCGCGCCACGCCGACCAGATGGTGCGGGGCACGGTCGTCCTGCCGCACGGCACCGGCAAGGTCGTCCGGGTCGCGGT
Source organism: Candidatus Limnocylindrales bacterium (assembly GCA_035688805.1). Taxonomy (GTDB): domain Bacteria; phylum Chloroflexota; class Limnocylindria; order Limnocylindrales; family CSP1-4; genus SPCO01. Next base: position 15,173 of record DASSMQ010000003.1, on the reverse strand, counting down.
CTTCGCCCAGGGTGAGAAGGCCCAGGAGGCCCTCCGCGCGGGCGCCGATGAGGTCGGCGGCGAGGACCTCGTCAAGAAGATCGAGGCCGGCTGGCTCGAGTTCGACGTCGCACTCGCGACGCCCGATTCGATGGGCCTGGTCGGGCGCCTCGGCAAGATCCTCGGTCGTCGGGGACTGATGCCGAACCCGAAAGCCGGGACGATCACCTTCGATCTGGAGCGAGCGATCAAGGAAGTCAAGGGCGGCCGCGTGGAGTTCAAGGTCGACAAGTCGGCCATCGTCCACGTCGCGGTCGGCAAGAGCAGCTTCGAGCCGGAGGCGCTGGTCGCCAACCTTGCCGCGCTCGTGGACGCGATCAACCGCGCCAAGCCATCGGGGGCGAAGGGCCAGTACCTGCGCACCCTCACCATCGCGAGCACGATGGGTCCGGGCATCCGGATCGACGTGCCCGCCGTCCTGGCGGCCGCTTCCGCCTGACCCCTGCCGGGCGGGGATGCCCGGCGTGATGACGTGGTGGCGGTCGAGAGGCGCGCCATCGTCGACCAGATAGACGGACCGCCGCAGACAGCCTGCGTCCGTAGTGCGCGACCGATGGGTCGTCGTGCCGGACTTGATCCGTCGGACCGGACCGGGTCGCCAGGCGGCCGCGGGGACGACGACGAGCACGCCGAGGCAGTCGGTGCCTCCACCGTTCGGTGGGTGCGCCCCTGCGAGCCGGGGTCGACCTCCCTCAGGAGGTTGCCAAGGGATCCGTCGCAGGGGATGTCGGACGAACCGTCCGACCTGCCCGCCGCCGCACGCCGGTCCGCGTGCCGAAGGAAATGGAGGCTCGATTTGCCCACAGAGGCCAAACGAGAGACGGTCGCCGAGCTTCGCGAGGAACTCGCGAAGGCCCGGACGATGATCGTGTCCGAGTACCGCGGCCTCACGGTCAAGGAGATCGCCGAGATCCGGCGCGCCCTGCGCAAGCAGGACGTCTCGTATCGCGTCGTCAAGAACCGGCTCATGCGGATCGCCGCTGCCGACACGGTCGGCGCCGCACTCGGTCCGCTGCTCACGGGCCCGACCGCGATCGCGTTCGGGACCGATGAGGCGTCGACGGCCAAGGCCGTCCTCGATGCCACCCGCCCGTACAACAAGATCGTGAAGATCACGGGCGGCGTCCTGGGCGACCGGTCGATCGACGCTGACGCGGTGACCCGTCTGGCGGCGCTCCCCGCGCGCGAGGTCCTGCTGGCCAAGCTGGCCGGTGGGATGCAGGCGCCGGTCTCGACCCTTGCCGGCCTGTTCGCCGCGCCGTTGCGCAACCTGGGGTACGCCCTCGCGCAGGTCGCCGAGCAGAAGCGCCAGGCCGAGGCCTAGACCGTCGCCGCTGTCCCCCGTATGTCCCCTAAAGGAGAACCCATGGCAACCGCACTGTCCCAGGACGACCTGCTCGAAGCCATCGACAAGATGACCGTCCTCGAGCTGTCCGAGTTCATCAAGCGCTTCGAGGAGCGCTACGGCGTCACCGCCGCCGCTCCGGCCGCCGCCGCCGCCGCGCCGTCTGCGGCCGGTGGTGGCGATGCCGGCGGCGCCGCCGCGGCCACCGAGGAGCAGACCGAGTTCAGCGCCGTGCTGGCCGAGGTCGGCCCGAACAAGATCCCGGTCATCAAGGTGGTCCGGGAGCTGACGGGCCTGGGCCTCAAGGAGGCCAAGGACCTGGTCGACGCCGCGCCGAAGCCCGTCAAGGAAGGCGTCGCGCGCGACGAGGCCGAGAAGATCAAGGCGGCCCTCGAAGAGCAGGGCGCCAAGGTCGAGATCAAGTAGCCGGCGCTCGGATCGGTCCCAGCGGGGCGTTGCCGTCTGCGCGTGGGTGCTCACGCACGTATCAGTGCGCTCGCACCCACGCTCGACGCCGCCTTCGCCGGGGCCGACCGATCCACCGGCCACGGTCGCGTTCGGCCGGGGCGCCCGGATCGTCGGCTACGGTCACCCTTGGCGCCTTTGCCGGGGCCGACCGATCGACCGGCTAGGACCTGCTCCGCCAGGGCGCCCGGATCGGCGGATCCGGCCCCCGTTTCGGCGAGCGCTTCCGCCGGGCCCGACTGAGCCGTTGCTCGCGGCCCGTTGTCGTCACCGGCCGGACCGCGTCGGGCCGGCGTATGCTCCACTCGCTCATCGCGAGGCGACCCGTGGACCAGGATCCGAAGGTGGCGCTCCTCGGCGGGGTGCCGTTGTTCCAGAGCCTCGACCCGTCCCAGATCGAGCGACTGGCCGACCTGGCGGAAGAGGTTGAGGCGCCCGATGGCGCCGTGCTCATGCGCCAGGGCGAAGCCGGCCACGAGTTCTTCGTCGTCGCGTCGGGCCACGTCATCGTCGAGCGTGACCGCAAACGCATCGCGCGACTCGGCCCCGGTGACTTCTTCGGCGAGATCGCCTTGATCGATGGGCGGCCTCGCACCGCCTCGGCGATCGCCGACGGCGACACCTGGCTCCTCGTCCTCGACCACGGCGACTTCGACACGATGATCGAGGGCTTTCCTGGGCTCGGGCGCCAGGTCGCTCGGGCCCTTGCCGAGCGCATCCGCCGGACGGTGACCGTGCCCCAGTTCGGGATCTTCGCGCAGGGCACGAACGCCCATGCGTTCCTCGAATGGGACCTTCGCGCGGGCATCGACCTGGGCGAAGCGGCAAGGGTGATCGGGAGGCTTCGCGGACCCACGGTCGCGGCCGGCGGTGTGAACCTCGTCATCGCGTTCGGGGCCGACCTTTGGCACGTCCTTGCCCCGCGCGACGCTCCCGCCGACCTGGCGCGGTTCGAGCCCGTCGGGCGGCTGGGTGGACACCACGCTCCGGCGACCCAGCACGACCTGTGGCTGTGGATCAACGGTAGCTCCCAGGACGTGGTGTTCGAGCACACGCGGGCGGCGGCCCTGGCGATCGATACGGTCGCCTCGCTGGCCAACGAGAGCGACGGGTTCGTGCACCGTGACAGTCGCGATCTCACGGGTTTCCTCGACGGGACGGCCAATCCGAGTCTCCTCGAGGCACCGACGGCCGCCCTCGTCGCGGACGGGCGGCCGGGCGCCGGCGGGAGCCATGTCCTGACGATGCGCTGGGTCCATGACCTCGTCGCGTTCGGGGCCCTCCCCGTCGAGGAGCAGGAGGGCATCGTGGGACGGAGGAAACCCGACAGTGTCGAATTGGACGAGGAGTCGAAGCCGGCCACCGCCCATATCGCGCGGGTCGAGATCGAGGACGAGGCCGAGGTCGAACGGCCCATCTACCGCCGAAGCGTCCCGTACGGCAACGTCGCCGAGCACGGCCTCTACTTCGTCGGCTTCTCGGCCGATCGGACCCGTTTCGACGTCATGCTCAGCCGGATGTTCGGGACGAGCGACGACGGCCTGCGCGATCGGCTTACCGACTTCTCACGGCCGGTCAGCGGCGCCTATTACTTCGCCCCGCCCTTGAATCTGCTGGCCGATCTGCCTCGGTCGGCCGGGCTGGATGAGGCCTCGACAGCCGACCGGTAGCAGATTCCGAGGTGTTTGACAAGACACGAAATCGCGGTATCCTACTCCTTCTGTGAGCGCGGCCCCCCATTTCTCCTTCCTCCTCCGTCAAGGAGCGGTGCTTCATGCTGTCTTCCGCTGAGTCGTCGACTCGCGCCGTGACCCCGTCGGGTCGCATCTCGTACGCCCGCATCGACAAGAAGGTCGATGGGGTCAGCTACGAGAAGTTCGAGATCCCAAACCTGATCGAACTGCAGCTGGATTCATTCAGCTGGTTCATCGAGAAGGGATTGCGTGAGCTGTTCGACGAGATCAGCCCGATCAAGGACTTCACCGGCAAGGTCATGGAGCTGCAGTTCCTGGACTACGAGTTCGGTGAGCCGAAGTACTCCGAGGAGGAGTGCCGGACCAAGGACCTGACGTTCAGCAAACCGCTCTACGTCAATGTCGAGCTCCTCATCAAGGAGACCGGCGAGATCCAGCGCCAGCGGGTCTACATGGGCGACTACCCGTGGATGACCGACCAGGGGACGTTCGTCATCAACGGTGCCGAGCGCGTCGTGGTCAGTCAGCTCGTCCGCTCGCCGGGCGTCTACTACAGCGAGGCGGAGGACCTGGCATCCGGACGGATGCTGTTCAGCGCCAAGGTCATCCCGAACCGCGGCGCCTGGCTCGAGTTCGAGACGAACAACAAGGATCAGCTGTGGGTCAAGGTCGACCGCAAGCGCAAGATCGCGGCGACCACGCTGCTCCGCGCGGTCGGCTACGAGGAGAACGACGCGATCAGTGGGCTGTTCAGCTCGATCGACATCGATGCCGACCACCCGTACATCGCCAGTACCCTCGACAAGGACCTCACCCACACGCAGGCAGAGGCCCTGATCGAGGTCTACAAGAAGCTGCGCCCGGGCGATCCGCCCACCGGCGAGAACGCGCGCCAGCTGGTCGAGAGCCTCTTCTTCAACTTCCGTCGCTACGACCTCGGTCGGGTCGGTCGCTACAAGTTCGACAAGAAGCTCGACGGTGTCGCAGCTCGGATGGGCCTCGAGCTCCAGCGTGAGCAGCGGACCATCACCAAGGAAGACATCGCGGCGATCGTCGGGCACCTGATCGAGTGCAACCGCGGGCTCCATCCCAAGGACGACATCGACCATCTCGGCAATCGACGGATCCGGGCCAACGGCGAGCTGATCCAGAACGCCTTCCGCATCGGCCTGCTCCGCATGGAGCGGGTCGTGCGCGAGCGCATGACCATCCAGGAAGTCGACAAGGCGACCCCGAACGCGCTCATCAACATCCGGCCTGTCGTGGCGGCGATGAAGGAGTTCTTCGGCGGCAGCCAGCTGAGCCAGTTCATGGACCAGACCAACCCCCTGGCGGAGCTGACCTCCAAGCGACGACTGTCGGCGCTCGGTCCGGGCGGCCTGTCGCGCGAGCGTGCCGGATTCGACGTCCGCGACGTCCATCACAGCCACTACGGTCGGATCTGCCCGATCGAGACCCCCGAGGGTCCGAACATCGGGCTGATCGGCTCACTGGCGACCTACGGGCGGATCAACAGCTACGGGTTCATCGAGACGCCCTACCGCAAGGTCAAGCGCAGCGTCGGCTACGACGATGCGGCCCTTACCGGATACCAGGCCGGCCAGGACCTGGTGGCCAAGAGCGGCGAGGTCGTGCTGAAGGCCGGCGAGACGTTCACGACCGCCGCGGCCGCGGAGCTCAAGAAGCAGAAGGCCCATGCCTTCCCGATCCGGCCCGTCGTCACCGACGACATCGAATACCTGCCGGCAGACGAGGAAGAGGAGCACGTCGTCGCCCAGGCCAACGCGCCACTCGACGCGGACGGCCACTTCGCGGCCGACCGGATCCCGTCGCGCTATCGCGATACGTTTCCCGAGGCCCGACCCTCGCAGATCGAGTACATGGACGTGTCGCCCAAGCAGGTCGTGTCCGTCGCCACCGCGCTCATCCCGTTCCTCGAGCACGACGACGCCAACCGCGCGCTCATGGGATCCAACATGCAGCGCCAGGCAGTGCCGCTGCTCGAGCCCGAATCGCCCATCGTCGGGACCGGCATGGAGGAGCGCGCGGCGCGCGACTCCGGTCAGGTCCTCGTGGCGCGCCGCGGCGGGGTGGTCACCAGCGTGACCGCCCAGCGGATCGCCGTGGAGACCGACGCCGGCGAGCTCGACGAGTACCGGCTGCAGAAGTTCGTCCGCTCGAACCAGGGGACGTGCATCAACCATCGGCCGATCGTCAACGTCGGCGACCGGGTCGCCGATGGCCAGGCCATCGCCGACTCGAGCTCGACCGAGATGGGCGAGCTGGCCCTCGGCCGGAACGTGCTCGTCGCGTTCATGAGTTGGGAGGGCGGCAACTACGAGGACGCGATCGTCATCAGCGACCGCCTGGTCCGGGACGACCTGTTCACGAGCATCCACATCGAGAAGCACGAGATCGAGTCGCGCGACACGAAGCTCGGGCCCGAAGAGATCACCCGGGACATCCCGAACGTCGGGGAGGAATCGCTCAAGGACCTCGACGAGGAGGGCATCGTCTACATCGGTGCCGAGGTTCGCCCCGGTGACATCCTCGTCGGCAAGATCACGCCCAAGGGCGAGACCGAGCTGACCGCCGAGGAGCGGCTGCTCCGTGCGATCTTCGGGGAGAAGGCCCGCGAGGTGAAGGACAGCTCGCTGCGCCTGCCCCATGGCGAGCGCGGCAAGGTCGTCGAGGTCCGCGAGTTCCGTCGGGAGCTCAACGACGACCTCCAGCCCGGGGTCAACCGACTGGTCCGCGTATCGGTCGCCCAGAAGCGCAAGATCTCGGTGGGCGACAAGATGGCCGGCCGCCACGGCAACAAGGGCGTGATCGCCAAGATCCTGCCTGCGGAGGACATGCCGTTCCTGCCGGACGGCACGCCGGTCGACATCATCCTCAACCCGCTCGGCGTGCCGAGCCGGATGAACATCGGGCAGATCCTCGAGACGCATCTGGGCTGGGCCCTCCACAAGAAGGGCCTGAAGGCCGCGACCGCCGTGTTCGACGGGGCGACCGAGGGGCAGATCCAGGAGGAGCTGCGCGACGCCGGCCTGCCCGAGACCGGGAAGATCGACCTGCGCGACGGACGGACCGGGGAGCTGTTCGATCGACCGATCACCGTCGGCTACATCTACATGCTCAAGCTCCATCACCTCGTCGAGGACAAGATCCACGCCCGATCGACCGGCCCGTACAGCCTCATCACCCAGCAGCCGCTCGGTGGCAAGGCCCAGTTCGGTGGCCAGCGGTTCGGCGAGATGGAGGTCTGGGCCCTGGAGGCCTACGGCGCCGCCAACATCCTCCAGGAGCTGCTGACCGTGAAGTCGGACGACGTCCTCGGGCGCGTCCAGACCTACGAGGCGATCGTCAAGGGGGAGGAGATCCAGCCGCCTCGGGTCCCCGAGTCGTTCAAGGTCCTGATCAAGGAGCTGCGCAGCCTCGGGCTGAACGCGGAGATCCTGGACCAGAACGAGGAGGAGATCCCGCTGGCGGAAGACGACGCATCGGGATATCTGCTCCCCGATCTCGGCGGGATCAACCTCGCCGGGTTCGAGGATTGATCCTCATCACCCGCACTCGCACCCAGGCACCGTTCCCGCGGGGTCGCGTCCCGGCCGACACGACCCCGCTCGCTCACGGTCCGCATCACGTCGCTGAGCCAGGCGGCGGCGTGGAGGAGAACCATGCTCGAGGTCAATAACTTCAGCGCGATCCGCATCTCGCTCGCCAGCCCGGACCAGATCCGGGAATGGTCGAAGGGCGAGGTCACCAAGCCCGAGACGATCAACTACCGGACACTCAAGCCGGAGAAGGACGGGCTGTTCGACGAGCGCATCTTCGGTCCGACCAAGGACTGGGAGTGCTACTGCGGCAAGTACAAGCGCATCCGCTACAAGGGCATCATCTGCGACAAGTGCGGCGTGGAGGTCACCCGCAGCAAGGTCCGCCGCGAGCGGATGGGCCACATCCAGCTGGCGAGTCCGGTCAGCCACATCTGGTATTTCAAGGGCACGCCCAGCCGGCTCGGGATCCTCCTCGACATCAGTCCCCGGAACCTCGAGCGGATCCTGTACTTCGCGCTCTACATCGTCACCCACGTCGACGAGGACGCCCGTAAGCGTGCTCTCGCCGCGATCGAGGAGGAGGCCGAAGGCCGCGGCGGCAAGGCCGGCGAGCGGCTCGCCGAGCTCGAGGACGAGCTGCGCGCCAAGGTCAACAAGCAGAAGGACGAGCTCAACGAGGAGCTTGCCCGAACCAAGGCCGATCTCGAGTCGCAGCGTGCAGCCCGGACAGAGGAGATCGCCGCGGCTGCCCAGGCGACGGCGGCACTCCTCGCGGAGTTGAAGACCGGCGTCGCCGAGGAGTCGATCGCCTTCGCCCCGACCGGCGAGGTCATCGTCGCCGCGGGCGACAAGGGTGGCAAGGACGCGACCGCGCGACTGCGGAAGGTCGTCGCCGAATACAGCGAGCAGGTCAACGCCGATCTCCAGCAGCGCGAGGCCGACGAGGCGCGCGCCGTGGAGCAGAAGATCGCCGATCTGTCGAGTGGCGTCGACGAAACCCTGCAGCACGAGCGGGCAGGGCTGCTCGACCAGGCCCAGGGCCTCAAGGACGAACTCCGCAAGGTCCGCGACGAGCTCGAGGGCCTCAAGGCGATGCAGACCATCGGCGAGAACGAATTCCGAGCGCTCGACGAGCGCTACGGGTCGTCGGCCAAGGGCGGTCGCGTCTTCGGGGCGGGGATGGGCGCCGAGGCCGTCCGCGAGATCATCAGCCGGATGGACCTCGAGGAGCTGGCCCGATCGCTCCACGTCGAAGTGCGCACGAGCTCAGGGCAGCGACGCAAGAAGGCCATCAAGCGGCTCCGCCTGATCGAGGCATTCCGCCGCAGCGGCACGCGACCCGACTGGATGATCCTGTCGGTGCTGCCGGTCATCCCGCCCGACCTGCGACCCATGGTCCAGCTCGATGGTGGCCGATTCGCGACCTCCGACCTGAACGACCTGTACCGCCGGGTCATCAATCGCAACAACCGCCTCAAGCGGCTGCTGGAGCTTGGCGCTCCCGAGATCATCATCCGCAACGAGAAGCGGATGCTCCAGGAGGCCTGCGACGCGCTGATCGACAACGGGCGCCGCGGCCGGGCGATCGCCGGGACCGGCAACCACCGGCTCAAGAGCCTGTCGGACATGCTCAAGGGCAAGCAGGGTCGGTTCCGCCAGAACCTCCTCGGCAAGCGCGTGGACTACTCGGGTCGGTCGGTCATCGTGGTCGGCCCCGAGCTCAAGCTCCATCAGTGCGGCCTGCCCAAGAAGATGGCCCTCGAACTGTTCAAGCCATTCGTGATGCGCCAGCTCGTGGAGAAGGGCTTCGCCCACAACATCAAGAGCGCGAAGCGGATCGTCGAGCGCGTCCGCCCGGAGGTCTGGGACGTCCTCGAAGACGTCATCAAGGACCACCCGGTCCTGCTCAACCGTGCACCGACCCTGCACCGACTCGGCATCCAGGCGTTCATGCCGGTGCTCGTCGAAGGATCGGCCATCCAGATCCACCCGCTCGTCTGCACCGCGTTCAACGCCGACTTCGATGGCGACCAGATGGCGGTCCATGTGCCGCTATCGACAGCCGCCCAGGAGGAGGCGCGGACGATGATGCTGTCGACCGCCAACCTGCTGTCGCCGGCCGACGGCAGCCCGGTCGTGGCACCGACCCAGGACATGGTCCTCGGCTGCTACTACCTGACGATGGACGCCAACGCGCCGACCAGATCGAAGAAGCCGGTCCGTGGCTTCGCGTCGGAGGATGAGGCGATCCTTGCCTACCAGCTCCGCGAGAAGACCGGCGCGACCCTCCACGAGGTCATCGACGTCGAGGTCCAGAGCTGGGACGCCGACGCCGAGGCGCTGCGCCTCGAACGGCGGCGCACGACCATCGGCCGGGTGATCTTCAACCAGATCCTGCCGGACCGATTGCGCTTCCACGACACGGTCATGAAGCGCAGCGACCTCAAGGAGCTCGTCGACCGCTGCTATCGGGACCTCGGACCCGAGGAGACCGCCCATCTCGTCGACGGCATCAAGAGCGTCGGCTTCGAGTTCGCCACCCGTGGTGGGATGACGATCGGCCTGTTCGACATCGAGATCCCGAAGGACAAGGCCGCTCGACTGGTGACCGCCGACGAGAGCGTCGCCGAGATCGACCGGCAGTTCCAGCGCGGACTCATCACCGATGACGAGCGCTACGAGCAGGTGGTCGACGTCTGGAAGGAGACGACCGACGACCTGTCCAACGAGATGATGAAGTCGCTGGACCCGGCCGGCCCGGTCACGATGATGACCGCGTCCGGAGCGCGAGGGAACAAGGGCAACATCGGCCAGCTGGGCGCGATGCGCGGCCTGATGGCCGATCCGTCGGGCCGGATCATCGACGTGCCGGTGCGGAGCAACTTCCGCGAAGGCATGTCGGTCCTCGAGTACTTCATCTCGACCCACGGCGCCCGCAAGGGCCTCGCCGACACCGCCCTCCGCACGGCCGACTCCGGGTATCTCACCCGGCGCCTGGTCGACGTGGCCCAGGACGTCATCACCCGTGACGACGACTGTGGCACCGAGGAAGGCAGCTGGATCATCCGCTCAGAGTCGAGCGACGAGAAGGGCGCCTTCCAGCGTCGTCTCGTCGGGCGCCTCGCCGCGGCCGCGCTGCCCGATCCACGGGTGAAGGTCAAGAAGGGCGAGGAAGCCCCGGTGCTCGTCGAGCGCAACGAGATGATCACCGAGGAGCTCGCCGCCCGGATCGACACCGCCGGCATCGATGAGGTGCTGGTCCGCTCACCGCTCACCTGCGAGGCCCGCTACGGCGTCTGTCGCTCCTGCTACGGCCGAAATCTCGCCACCGGCGGGATGGTCGGCGCGGGCGAGGCCGTCGGCATCATCGCCGCCCAGTCGATCGGCGAGCCCGGCACCCAGCTGACGATGCGCACGTTCCATACCGGCGGTGTCGCCGGTCTCGACATCACCGCCGGTCTGCCGCGCGTCGAGGAGCTGTTCGAGGCCCGGATCCCGAAGGGCAAGGCCGAGATCAGTCACATCGACGGTGTCGTGGAGATCATCCGCGGCGACGGCATGACCAAGGTCAAGGTCGTCTCGACCGAGGTCTATGACACGTCACTCGCCGTGCCCAAGGGCGCCGAACAGCTCGCCGCACCGGGCGACACCGTCGCGGCTGGGCAGGTCGTGGCGCGCTCGGGTAGCAACGGCACGGCCGTCGACGTGACGGCGCCGGTGGCCGGCTTCCTGGTCACGGTCGCAGACGGCCTGGCGGTTCGTGCCGAGGACGTCGTCGAACGCGAGTACCTCATCCCTCACAACGCCAAGCTGCTCGTGGAGAACGGCCAGCAGATCCGTGCCGGCGACGCCATCACGGACGGGCCGATCAACCCGCAGGAATACCTCGACACCCGGGGCAAGGACGCCGTCCAGCGCTACCTGGTGAAGGAGGTCCAGAAGGTCTACAAGAGCCAGGGCGTCACGATCAACGACAAGCACATCGAGATCATCGTCCGGCAGATGCTCCGCAAGGTCCGCATCGATCAGCCGGGTGATGTCGACCTGCTGCCGACGGAGCTCGTGGATCGGCTCGAGTTCGAGGAGCACAACAATCACGTCCTGGCCGAAGGCGGGGAGCCCGCCACGGCCCAGACGGTGCTGCTCGGGGTGACCAAGGCATCGCTCAATACCTCATCGTTCCTCGCCGCGGCGTCCTTCCAGGAGACGACCCGGGTGCTGACCGAGGCGGCCATCAACGGCTCCAAGGACCACCTGATCGGGCTCAAGGAGAACGTCATCATCGGCAAGCTCATCCCGGCCGGCTCAGGGGCCCCCGCGAACGTGGCGGCCCGCAAGGCGCGCGAGCGCCAGGCCGCCCTGGAGGCACTGGCCGGCGAGGCGCTCGAGGGACTTGGCGAGGCCGAGTACAACCCGTTCCTCGACGATGGTCGTGGCGCGGATCGCGACGAGGAGACCGCCGGACTGGCACTCGCCGCGACCATCGCCGGCGGCGACGCCGAGGGCGACGAGGAATCCGGCGAGTCGAATCCGTTCCTGGCCGACCGCGCCCCGGCATCGACGGACGACGACGCCAATCCGTTCGTCGCGACCGACGGCGATACGGAGGGCAAGGCCGACTGATCTGCGTCGCACCAGCGCGACCGTGACGTGACCCCGGGCCTCGCCCGGGGTCACGTCATGTCCGAGCCCGATCTCGCCGTGCCCGTTCGTTTGACACTGATTCCGGGCCCCCGATATACTCCGCGTTCGTGGCCTCGGGAGGGGTCCGCCTTCGGCGCCTGCGCCGGTCACCCATTCCGCCACCATCACCCAACACCGGTCCCGAGCCGGATCGCCCGCGGGCGTGACCGGCTCCGCTGGGCCGGCCCCGCGGTCGGTGCCGACCGCCCCGTATCGCCATAAGGAGCAGCGTCTTCGTGCCGACGATCAGCCAGCTCGTGCGCCACGGTCGCCAGACCAAGATCAAGAAGGTCAAGGCGCCGGCCATGCGCAAGAACTGGAACAGCCTGCGCCGCCGCCAGGTGTCGATCCCGGGCGCCCCCCAGAAGCGCGGGGTGTGTCTCCAGGTGCGTACGATGACGCCGAAGAAGCCGAACTCCGCGCTGCGCAAGATCGCCCGCGTCCGGCTGTCGAACCAGATGGAGGTCACGGCCTACATCCCGGGCATCGGCCACAACCTCCAGGAGCACTCGGTGGTCCTCGTCCGCGGCGGGCGGGTCAAGGACCTCCCCTCGGTGAAGTACCACATCATCCGAGGCACCCTCGACGCCGCCGGCGTGCGCGACCGCAAGCAGGGTCGCAGCAAGTACGGTGCGAAGGCGGAGAAGAAGGGCGGAGCCCGCTAGATGCCGCGCCGCACCTCGATCCCGCGCAAGACCAAGTACGAGGTCGTTCCGACCAACCGCATCAGCAGCCGCTTCTCGGCGAAGCTGATGAAGGGCGGCAAGCAGAACCTCGCCGAGCGGATCCTCCGCCAGGCGCTGGCGCGGGCCGAGGCCCAGGCTGGTCGGCCCGGCCTCGAGATTCTCGAGGCGGCGATGCGCAACGCGACGCCGATCATCGAGGTCAAGCCGCGGCGCGTGGGTGGAGCCACCTATCAGGTCCCGGTGGAGATCCGGGGCGATCGCCGACTCTCGCTCGGGGTGCGCTGGCTCGTCCAGGCGGCACGCAAGCGCAGCGGCAAGAGCATGAGCGAGAAGCTGGCGGCCGAGTTCGTCGATGCCATGAATGGCCTCGGCGCGGCGGTCAAGCGACGAGAAGACACGCACAAGATGGCCGAGGCCAACCGCGCCTTCAGCCATTTCAAGTGGTAGACGCGGGAGCGTAGGAAACACCGTGGCACGACAGGTTCCGCTGGCCAGGACGCGGAACATCGGCATCATCGCGCATATCGACGCGGGCAAGACGACCGTGACCGAGCGGATCCTCTTCTACACGAAGAAGATCTACAAGATCGGCGAGGTCCATGAGGGCGCGGCCACGATGGACTGGATGCCCCAGGAGCAGGAGCGGGGGATCACCATCACCGCTGCCGCGACGACCGCGTTCTGGGGCGACCATCGCATCAACATCATCGATACGCCCGGGCACGTGGACTTCACGGTCGAGGTCGAACGGAGCCTGCGCGTGCTCGATGGCGCGGTGGTCGTCTTCGACGGCGTGGCCGGTGTCGAGCCGCAGTCCGAGACGGTCTGGCGACAGGCCGACCGCTACGGCGTGCCGCGCTTCTGCTTCATCAACAAGCTCGACCGGACCGGAGCCGACTTCTGGCGCGGCGTCGAGTCGATCAAGGAGCGACTCGGGGCGAACGCCGTGCCGGTCCAGATCCCGATCGGGCGCGAGGACCAGTTCCAGGGCGTCATCGACCTCGTCGAGATGCAGGCCATCTACTACCGCGACGACCTCGGTAACAAGATCGACGTGGTCGACATCCCGGCCGACCTGATGGCCGAGGCGGAGCAGCATCGCCACACCCTGATCGAAGCCGTCGCCGACATGGACGACGAGCTGACCCACAAGTACCTCGAGGGCGAGGAGCTGACGGTCGCCGAGATCAAGCGCGGCCTGCGCCTGGGCACGTTGACCACCCGGATCATCCCCGTCCTGACCGGCTCGGCGCTCCGCAACAAGGGCATCCAGAAGATGCTCGACGCGGTGGTCGACTACCTGCCCTCGCCGCTCGACGTCCCCCCGATGATCGGCGTCGACCCGAAGTCTGGCGCCGAGGTCCTGCGCACGCCCGACGACAGCGAGCCGTTCAGCGCGCTCGCCTTCAAGATCGCGGCCGACCCGTTCGTCGGCAAGCTCGCCTTCTTCCGCGTGTACTCCGGGACGCTCAAGTCCGGCTCATACGTGATGAATACGACCAAGGGTCGCAAGGAGCGCATCGGCCGGATCCTCCAGATGCACGCGAACCACCGCGAGGAGATCGACACGGTCTACGCCGGCGACATCGCGGCGGCCGTGGGACTCAAGGACACGTTCACCGGCGATACCCTCACCGACGAGGCCCATCCGGTGATCCTCGAGTCGATGACCTTCCCCGAGCCGGTCATCGAAGTCAAGATCGAGCCGAAGACCAAGGCCGACCAGGACAAGCTGGCGATCGCCCTGCAGCGGCTCGCCGAAGAGGACCCGACCTTCCGCGTCCATACCGACCCGGAGTCATCCGAGACGCTCATCGCCGGGATGGGCGAGTTGCACCTCGACGTGCTGGTCGACCGGATGATCCGCGAGTTCAAGGTGGCGGCCAACATCGGCAAGCCCCAGGTCTCCTACCGCGAGACCATCCGGCGCCCGTCGGAGGGCAACGGGCGCTTCGTCCGGCAGACCGGCGGCAAGGGCCAGTACGGCCACGCGGTCATCAAGCTCGAGCCGGCCGAGAAGGGCGCGGGCTACGAGTTCGTCGACAAGATCGTCGGCGGGACGATCCCGCGCGAGTACATCAAGTCCGTCGACCAGGGCATCCGCGAGACGCTCGACACCGGCATCTACGCCGGCTTCCCCGTGGTCGATGTCAAGGCGACCCTCTTCGACGGGTCGTACCACGAAGTCGACTCCTCGGAGATGGCGTTCAAGATCGCCGGCTCGATGGCGGTCAAGGACGCCTTCACGCGTGCCGACCCGACGATCCTCGAGCCGATCATGCGGGTCGAGGTGACGATGCCCGAGGAGTTCATGGGCGACGTCATCGGGGACCTCAACAGCCGCCGAGGCCAGATCGAGGGGATGGAGTCCCGCGGCTCGACGCAGGTCGTCCGCGCCTTCGTCCCGCTGGCGCAGATGTTCGGGTACGTGACCGATCTGCGCAGCATGAGCCAGGGCCGCGCCACGTCCTCGATGGAGTTCAGCCACTACGCCGAGGTGCCAGCCAATCTGGCCTCGGAACTCGTCCAGAAGTCCAAGGTCTAGGGAGCACCACCATGGCCAAGAAGAAGTTCGAGCGCACCAAGCCGCACGTCAACATCGGCACCATCGGCCACATCGACCATGGCAAGACGAGCCTCACCGCGGCGATCACCAAGTACCTCGCCCTGAAGGGCGAGGCCGAGTACCGCGCCTTCG
>DASSMQ010000002.1:0-7048 GCA_035688805.1 Candidatus Limnocylindrales bacterium | reverse complement strand
ACCTGCTTGGTGATGCCGGCGCCGAGCAACATGCCGTGCGGATCGTCCATCGCCCAGCCGTGCTCGAAGCCGAGATGGACGTGCTCGACCTCCGGGGCGACGTAGGCGAAGTACACAGAGCGACGCACGCCCGGCAGGTCGTAGCCGATGAGGCGCCATCCAGGCCGCACCCGCTCGACGGCGTCGGGGAACGTCGCCAGGACGATGCGGCGCAGCTCGTCAGCGATGGCCCGCATCGGCGGCGGGAAGTCGTCGAGGAGCGCCTCCGGCGGGATCGGATCCACATGCTGATGATGGCCGACCGTGGCCTCGCGGTCGTCGGCCGCCGCTTGAGCTGCCTCAGGCGCTTGGGACCCTGGCATATCCCGGGGTTCCGATCGACGGCTGAACGCCCTCGACCGGGCTGAACAGGCGTCCTGGGGGCCGGGCCGTTCGTGGATCGGAAACGCATCAGATGCCGAACCGCGTCTGGGCGCGGTCAGCGTCGCGGATCTCTGCGCCTCGTCGGTCGATCGGAATCTCAGGAGGTTCCAATGGGGCCGCGCGCGGGGCGCGCGGAACGCCCACCCCACGCCGCTTCCGGAACGATCCGTTGACGTGCCAACGACCCGGGTCGATACTCCGTCCACCATCGTCGAAACGGGGACCGGCCGGGTCGAGAGGACGCGACCTGCCCGCCCGTTCCACCGTCGTCGCACACGCTCTCGGTGCCGTCCGCGCCGACCGTCGGGCGGGCCGATCAGCCCCGCGCGAGCGGGAGGAGGCAGGCAGCGCGATGATCCCGGGCCAGTTCGACTATGTCCGTCCGGGCAGCCTGGACGATGCGCTGGCGATCCTCCGGGACCGCGAGGGCGAGGCCAAGCTTCTGTCGGGTGGCTACAGCCTCATCCCCCTGATCAAGCTCCGACTCGCCCAACCTGGCGTGCTCGTCGACATGCGCGATCTGACCGGCCTCGACGGCATCACCGAGACCGACGACGACTTGGTCATCGGCGCTCGCGCCACCCACCGCCAGATCCACGAACATCCGATCATCGCCGACCATTACCCGACACTGGTCGATCTCGCGGCCGGCATCGGTGACCCGCAGGTCCGCAACTGGGGGACGATCGGCGGCTCCGTGGCCCACGCCGACCCGGCCAGTGACTGGCCCGCGCTACTGCTCGCGACCAACGCCACGATCGTCTGCCGGGGACCGGGTGGACAGCGCGAGATCAAGGCCCGCGAATTCTTCCTCGACACCTTCACGACCGCGATCGAGCCGACCGAGATCCTGACCGAGATCCGGATCGCCCGGCGGTCGAAGGGCGTCGGTGGCGGGTACACCAAGCTCGAGCGGAAGGTGGGCGACTTCGCGACCGTCGGCGTGGCTGCCGTGATCGCGCTCGGGCAGGATGGCACGATCGCGACCGG
Source organism: Candidatus Limnocylindrales bacterium (assembly GCA_035688805.1). Classification (GTDB taxonomy): domain Bacteria; phylum Chloroflexota; class Limnocylindria; order Limnocylindrales; family CSP1-4; genus SPCO01. Next base: position 5,635 of record DASSMQ010000002.1, on the reverse strand, counting down.
TCGGATCGGCGTCACCGGCGTGTCGCCGAGCCCCTTCGCCGCGACGGACGCCGAGGCGGTGCTGGCCGGCGCCGCGCCTTCGGACGACACGTTCCGCACGGCCGGCGCTGCGGCCGCGGCCCAGAGCCAGCCGACCGCCGACATCCGCGGTCCGATCGACTACAAGCGGGCGATGGTCGCCGAACTCACGGTGCGGTCGCTCCGCGTCGCGATCGGCCGCGCCCTCGCGTTCGCGTAGGAGAGGCATCGATGACCACCCAGCACGTCACGGTCACCGTCAACGGGGAAGCGCGCGAGGCCGACGTCGAGCCTCGGCTGTTGCTCGTCCACCTCCTGCGCGAGACGTTCGGGCTGACCGGCACGCACGTCGGCTGCGACACCAGCAACTGCGGTGCGTGCACCGTCCAGGTCGACGGGGTCAGCGCCAAGTCCTGCACCATGCTCGCGGTCCAGGCGGACGGTCGCGCGGTCAAGACCATCGAGGGGATGGCCAGCGGCGCCGACCTCCACCCACTGCAGCAGGCGTTCTGGGACCAGCACGGCCTCCAGTGCGGCTTCTGTACGCCCGGCATGATCATGCAGGCCGACTGGCTGCTTCAGGAGAACGCCGATCCCTCGGAGGAGGAGATCCGCGAAGGGATCAGCGGCAACCTGTGTCGCTGCACCGGTTACGTCAACATCGTGAAGGCGATCCAGCAGGCTGCCGGCACGCTCCGCGAGAGCGAGTCGGCGCCCGTCGTCGCCGCCGCGACCACCGACGGCCAGGCCGTCTCGGCCGAACCGGCGGCGGCCGGTTGAGCAGGGAGCGACGACCATGACGACAGAGACGGAACGCCCGCTCCGGACCAGCCCCGAGATCGGCGGCATGGGTCATTCGGTCAAGCGCAAGGAGGACCCGCGCTTCATCCGCGGCAAGGGCGAGTACATCGAGGACGTCAATCTGCCCGGCCAGCTCTGGCTGGACATCGTCCGCAGCCCGTATGCCCACGCCACGATCAAGGGCATCGACGCGTCCGAGGCGCTCAAGATCCCCGGCGTGCTGGCCGTGATCACCGGTGCCGACCTGGAGAAGGCCGGCCTGCACTGGATGCCGACCCTCGCCGGCGACAAGCAGATGGTGCTCCCGACCCACACGGTCATGTACCAGAGCCAGGAGGTCGCCGCGATCGTGGCGACCGATCGCTACACGGCAGCCGACGGTGTGGCGGCCGTACTCGTCGACTACGAACCCCTTCCGGTGGTGGTCGACCCCAGGAAGGCCCTCGAGGCCGACGCGCCCGTCCTCCGGCCGGACCGCGGCGAGGGCAAGCAGAACAACCACATCTGGCATTGGGAATCGGGTGATGCCGCCCGCGCCGACGCGGCACTGGCGGCGGCCGACGTGCGCATCAGCGAGGACATCTACATCCCGCGGATCCACGTCGCCTCGATCGAGACGTGCGGCTGCGTCGCCGACTGGGACGCGGTCCGCGGCCAGTTGACCCTGCACATGACGAGCCAGGCGCCGCACGTCATCCGGACGGTCCTCGCACTCGTCAGCGGCCTCCCGGAGCAGAACATCCGGGTCAAGACCCACGACATCGGCGGCGGGTTCGGCGGCAAGGTGCCGGTCTACCCGGGCTACGTGCTGGCCGTCGTCGCAAGCCTGACCGTCGGCAAGCCGGTCAAGTGGATCGAGGACCGCTCGGAGAATCTGCAGGCCGACTCGTTCGCCCGCGACTATCACATCCACGCTGAGCTCGGCGCGACCAAGGACGGGAAGATCACCGGCCTCAAGGTCAAGACGATCGCCGACCATGGCTACAGCGACGCCGCCGCCGACCCCTCGAAGTTCCCAGCCGGATTGTTCAACGTCATCACCGGGTCGTACGACTTCGATGACGCGTTCGTCGAAGTCGACGGGGTCTACACGAACAAGCCGCCTGGCGGCGTCGCGTATCGATGCTCGTTCCGGGTCACCGAGGCGGTCCACGCGATCGAGCGGATGGTGGACATCCTCGCCCATCAGATCGACAAGGACCCGGCGCAGCTCCGGATGGAGAACTTCATCCAGCCTGAGCAGTTCCCCTACAAGACGCCGACCGGCTGGGAATACGACTCCGGGAACTACCCGGCAGCGCTCCAGAAGGCGCTCGACACGATCGGCTATGACGAGCTGCGCAAGGAGCAGGCGGAGAAGCGGGCCCGCGGGGAACTCATGGGCATCGGCATCTGCAGCTTCACGGAGATCGTCGGGGCGGGGCCGTCGCACGACTTCGACATCATCGGGCTGAAGATGAACGACGGCTGCGAGATCCGGGTCCACCCGACCGGCAAGGTGCTGGCACGGATCGCCGCACAGACGCAGGGCCAGGGCCACGAGACGACCTACGCCCAGATCATCGCCGAGGAGCTCGGCTTCCCGCAGCAGGACATCAAGATCGAATACGGCGACACCGATACGGCGCCCTACGGGGTCGGAACGTATGGCTCACGCTCGACGCCGGTCGTCGGGGCGGCCACCGCGATGGCCTCGCGCAAGGTCCGTGACAAGGCCCGCAAGATCGCTGCGCACCTGCTCGAGGCGTCCGAGGACGACCTCGACTGGGAGCCCGGCAAGTTCAGCGTGAAGGGCTCACCGGACCGGTCCAAGACCATCCAGGAGATCGCGTTCGCCGCCTACACGAACTTCCCGGCGGGGATGGAGATGGGCCTTGAGGCGGTCGACTACTACGATCCGCCGAACCTGACCTTCCCGTTCGGCAGCTACGTCTGCGTCGTCGACATCGACAAGGGGACCGGTCAGGTCGCTGTCCGGCGCTTCGTGGCGATCGACGACTGCGGCAACATCATCAACCCGATGATCGTCGACGGCCAGATCCATGGCGGGCTGACCATGGGTCTCGCTCCGGCCCTGTACGAGCAGATCACCTACGACGAGCTCGGCAACAACCTGGCCGGGACGTTCATGGACTACCTGCTGCCAACAGCGGTCGAGACCCCGGCCTGGGAGGTCGGCAAGACCACGACGCCCTCACCGCATCACCCGATCGGTGCCAAGGGCGTCGGCGAGTCGGCCACGGTCGGCGCTCCACCGGCCATCGCCAACGCCGTCGTCGACGCGCTGTGGCATCTCGGTGTCCGCAACATCGACATCCCGATCACCCCGCAGAAGGTCTGGGCGATCCTCCACGAAAAGGGGATCTCCTGACGACCGGCATCGACGCGGTGCCTGGTCTCGACGGATGACCGCCTCGACGTTCGCGCGGGCGGCCGAACTGGAGACGGCCGGGCGGCCCTTCGTGGTCGCCACGGTCGTGGCCGTCCGCCGGCCGACGTCGGCTCGTCCGGGAGCCAGCGGCATCATCCACCCGGACGGCACCATCGAGGGTTGGGTCGGCGGCAGCTGCGCCCAGCCGGTCGTCGTGCGCGAGGCGCTCCGAGCTCTCGGCGACGGCCAGCCCCGCCTGCTCCGACTCTCGCGCGAGGGCCCGGCCGAAGGCCGCCGCGCCGACGGTGTGATCGAGCTCGTGATGACCTGCCACTCGGGTGGCACGCTGGAGATCTACGTGGAACCGCACCTGCCCTCGCCGCTCCTGTGGGTGGTCGGGACGACCCCGATCGCCGGTGCCCTGGCCAGCCTCGGGTCTGCCGCCGGCTGGCAGGTGACGGTCATCGACCCGATCGCCGAGGTCGATGCGTTCCCGGGCGCCCGGGTCCACGCCTCGGCCGACATCCGCGGCCTCGACCCTGGCGCCTCGCCGTATGTCGTCGTGGCGAGCCAGGGCATCTGGGACGAGGAGGCGGTCGGTCTGGCCCTGACCCGCGAGGCGTCGTACGTCGGTCTGGTGGCCTCGCCGACGCGGGCTGGTGTCGTCCGCGAGTGGCTGCGCGAGGAGACCACCGTCGGCGAGGACCGGATCGCGGCGCTCAGAGCGCCCGCCGGCCTCGACATCGGCGCCGAGACGGCCGAGGAAGTGGCGCTGTCGATCCTGGCCGAGTTGGTCCAGGTCCGTCGCGGACGGGCGGACTTCGTCGCGTCCCCCGGTCCGGCAACCGTCGCCGGCGGGCTGCCCACGTCCATCACCCTCGAGCCGGTGGTCGATGACATCGTGCTGCTCGACCCCGTCTGCGGCATGACGGTCGAACGCGCCCACGCCCGACACCTTGCCGAGCACGACGGGGTCGTCTACGCCTTTTGCTCGATCGGGTGCCGGACCCGGTTCATCAAGGAGCCGAGCGTCTACCTCGCCGCGGATCCGTCGACGCGCTCGATGCCCAGCTGATCACCGGAGGACCCGATGCACTTCGAAGGGAACGTCCAGATCGCCGCGCCCCGTGACCGCGTCTGGGCGTTCGTGATCGACCCGGATCAGGTCGGGCAATGTGGCCCGGGGGTCGAGTCGATCGAGGTCATCGACGACCGTCATTTCAAGGCGACGGCCAAGGTCGGCATCGGGTTCATCACCGCCCGGTTCGTGGTGAACATGGAGTTCGCCGACATGACCGCGCCCGATGCGGCCACCATCAAGGCCCACGGCCAGGCCCCCGGCAGCGCCGTCGACGCGACCGCGGAGATGCGCCTGTCGGACGGCGAGGCCGGGGGGACCACCATGGACTGGTCGGCCGACGTGAACATCGCCGGAACGCTGGCGAGCGTTGGCGCGCGGCTGATCGAGGGGACCGCCAACAAGATGATCGGCCAGACCTTCGAGTGCATGAAGTCGAAGCTGGAGTCGAGCGACTAGCCTCGCCGACTCGCAGCATGGAACGGATCCACCGGGTCGTCGGGCCGATCGCCACGAACGTCCATATCCTGGCCGATGAACGGTCCCGCGAGGCCATCGCGATCGATACCGCCACTCCGAGCCTGGCCTGGATCGCCGACGAGCTGGCCGCGCGCGGCTGGACGCTCAAGCTCATCGTGTCGACCCACGGGCACTGGGATCACATCGGCGACAACGCGGCGGTCTCGGCCCACACCGGAGCCGACATCGCCGTGCATCCGCTCGACCGCGAGCGACTGACCGATCCGAAACCGCTCTGGGCTCCCTTCGAGATCGTGCCGTCCGTCCCCGCGGTCGAACTGGCCGAAGGCGGCGAGGTCCGGTTCGGGTCGATCCGTCTGTCCGTCCTGCACACGCCGGGTCACACGGACGGATCGGTCTGCCTCTACGCGGCCGACGACGGCCTTCTGTTCAGCGGCGATACGCTGTTCGCCGGCGGCTGGGGTCGGGTCGACCTGCCTGGCGGCGATGCCGCGGCCATGGTCGAGTCCCTCGGGCGCCTCATGGCGCTCGACGATCGCGTCGGGGTCTTCCCGGGTCATGGGCCCGAGACGACGATGGGTCGCGAACGACCCTGGTTGGAGCTGGTGCGCGAGGCCGGTCGGCTGCTGGCCTGACCCCGCGGGGCGACGGCCGCGCAGCCGCCGACGCCGGACGCTACGCCTCCTGAGTGATCACGGTCACCGGTACGGCGACCGCTTCGCGCAGCCGGCTGGGCACATCCTCGCCGAGCCAGCGCGACATGCCCTTCGGCAGCGTCGACACGATCAGCTCATCGATATCCCGACCACGGATGGCGTCGCGGACCGCCATCACCGGATCTCGGTCGCCGACCTCGCCGTCGGCCTCGGCGCCCATCTCGCGGAGGC
>DASSMQ010000001.1:0-8374 GCA_035688805.1 Candidatus Limnocylindrales bacterium | reverse complement strand
TGGTCGAGTTCGCGTCGTGCTTCGACGGCGATCGCCCAACGTGCGGGATCCGACCCGCCCTCGAGGCGACTCTCCTCGGCGTCAGCGCTTGACAGCATGGCCTTGACCATCGGACCCGCAGTGTCGGCCTCGATCGCCTCTCGGGCGCTTGCGCGAAACAGGTCCGCGTACCGCCGGCCCACCCCGGCCGCCTCCTCGGCTTCGAGGACCCGACGACGACGGCGGGCCGCCTCGGCGCGATCGGCCTCGCCCTCGACCGCCTTGAGCAAGGACCACCACAGTGTTGCGTCGCGCCCCAGCTCGGGCGATGCCGACAGTGCCGTCTCCATGAGGCGTCGTCCGTCCGCAAACCGATCGGCCGCGTACGCCAGCGCGATCGCGTCCTCGAGCTGCCACACCCTGTGCGGACCGACGACGGGGAGCTCCGAGCCCTGGGCGACCTCACGCTCGGCATCGGCGAAGCGACCCTGGAGCAACTCCAAGCGGGCGAGCGACATATGGGTGTACACCATCTCGAGCGAGATGCTCATCCTGGAACGGATGTGATCCGCGACCTCCCGAGCCTCCGACCATCGACCGAGCTCGATCAGGTTCTCGAGGACGCCATCAAGGAGGTTCACCCCATAGCGCCCGTCCGAACCCTCGTGGCGGGCCACGTCGAGACCGCGCCGATTCAGCGCGAGGCTGTCGGCGAAGCGGCCATCCATGAACCGTGCCCATGCCCGCCAACGAGTCGATCGCGCTCGGACGTCCGGGTCGCTGATGTCCTGGAAGATCTCGGCGGCCTCAGCGAACGACTCCTCCGCGTGGTTCATCTCGCCCATGTGCGTTTGGACCTGGCCGAGGATCGTCAATGCCCGAGCGAGCTCCGGGCGCGCCCCGCATTCGCGCGCGATCGCGATCGCCCGGACCACAGCGTGGCGAGCGCTCGTGTACCAACCGTGATGCCAGCGGAGCAGCGCCTCGGCCGCGAAGGCCCGGGCACCCATCGCGGATCGCTCGTCCCGCAACATCGGCATGGCATCCAGCAGCGCGCGGTCCGCTGCCTCGATGTCGGCTGCCTCCCAGGCGTAATCGAAGAGCTCGAGCCGCGTCGCCACCAGTCGCTCGGGATCGCCCAGGTCGAGTTCGGCCAGCGCACGCTGCGCGACCGAGACGGCGCGCGATAGATGCCCCGCCGCCGCCGCTGCTCGCGCGGTCCGCGCCAGCAGCGCGGGGTGGTCCGAGCCGACCCGGGAGGCAGCGTCGGGGATCCGTGGCCAGAGGTCGAGGATCCGATCCAAGTGGATCTCGGCTTCCGCGAATGCCGAGGCCTGCTCGGCGACCGCTACGGCCCCAAGGGACGCTACGAGCGCCCGTGGGAAGTCATGGCCAGCCATCGCGTGGTAGGCGATCTCGCCCGTCCGTGCCAACTCGCCTGCCGGCGACGACCCTCCGTCGCCTTCGAGCGCGTCGGCGATGGCGAGATGGATCGCGACCCGCTCCGGCGCAAGGAGTTCCTCATATGCAGCTTCGCGAACGAGCGCATGTCGGAATGCGTATCCGGGCGCCGGATCGTCGACATGCAACAGGACGCGCTGGTCCACGGCCTCTCGGAGGGCTGCGATCAGTTCCGCCGATGGCTTCCCGGCGATCTGCTCGAGCAACTCGTGGCTGACGACTCGGCCGGCGACCGCCGCAACCCGGACGATCCCCTTGGTCACGTCGTCGAGAGCCGCCAGGCGCGTCGCGAGCACGTCGCGGAGCGACCCGGGCAGCGGTCCGCCACCGATGACGCCCGTCGCGACCAGTTCCTCGGCGAAGAACGCGTTGCCGTCTGATCGTTCGAACACGTCGTGCGTAATCTCCGGGTCAGGGACCCGACCGAGGATCCCGGTCAATTGCTGCATCAGCTCGCGCTCATCGAAGCGCGCAAGGTCGATCCGTTCGAGCCAGGGCAGGCGGGCAAGCTCGGCGACGATCCCCAGGAGCGGATGCCGCCGATGGAGTGTGTCGAGCCGGGCGGTCGCTACCAACAGGCAGCGCTCGGTCTGCATCGAGCGGGTCAGGTAGGTGACGAGATCCAGGGTGGAGGCGTCGCCCCAATGCAGGTCCTCGATGGTGACGAGGATCGGCCTGGACGCGGAGGCGACGGCAAGCAGGTCGCGGATGGCCGCGAACAGCCGCCCCTGTCCACCCTGTCCGGCACCTGGCTCGCTGCGCCCCGCCGCCGCCTCGGGGACCAGGCGGGCGATCTCGGCACGCGTCGGCGCGGGCAACGATGCCGTGAAACCGTCGCGGTGGAGGTCGCGGACGATATCGACGAAGGGCGCGTAGGCGAGGCTCCCCACGGCCACATCGACGCAGATTCCCCGGACCGCGGTGATGCCGGCGGTGGCGGCGAGGGTCGTCAGCTCGGTGAGGAGCCGGCTCTTGCCGACGCCCGCTTCGCCGCTGATGAGCACCATCCCGGGCTGACCGGCTGCGGCGCGTTCGAGCGCCTCGGACAGGGCCGCTCGCTCGGCGACACGGCCGACGAAGATCGGGCTCGAGACGCGACGGGGCACAGCCCCGATCATGCGCCCGGGAATGCCCTCGGGCAACGCCCGACGCACGCGCGTCGGCGCCCCGCGGAGCGGTTCAGGCGCCGGCCGTCCGCATGACACGCCGCCGCAGCATCGCGGCCAGGCGCCCGATCCGGGACACGGGTTCGGACTCGGGCTCGGTGATCGGTAGGGCGTCGACGGGTGCGAATGCTCCGCGCCGCTCCTTGGCCTGACCCCAGCCGTTGTCGCGTTGGCTGTCCGTGATCGCCAGGTAGATGCCGAAGGGATGCATCGTCGTTCTCCAGGCTCCGTCGCGTGATCGCGATGTCCCGGAGGCTAGAGACGACCTGCCCGGCTGCCATCGGGCGAAGCCTTACTTCCTCGGCCTGGCGACCTCATTTGCGGCATCACCCCTGGGCGGGCGTGCCAGCGGGGCTAGGCTCGGCTGACGCCGGACAACTGCTCTCGTCGAGTGACGGGGGAGATGGAGCCGACACTCGGATTTGAACCGAGGACCTGCTGTTTACGAAACAGCTGCTCTACCGCTGAGCTATGCCGGCGCCGATCCAGAATAGCCGATGCTCAAGGACATCAGCTATTTGCACTCATGCGAACACTCTCGACATCGTGCTCAAATCCCTGGCACAACGCTCGAACCGCTGATAAAAGGACGCGACGTGGACCTCCTGACGGAGTTCAGAACGCTCGTTCGATACCTGGCGCCGTTTCCCGCTCGACGACTCGCGCACTTCTGGGCCCCCGTGTTGCACGTCCGACTCTTGTCCGGCGCGCTCGAACGCCTGTCCTAATCATGCTGCCGGTGTCGAGTGTCGACGGTCCATGGCGTTCGACGCCGGGCGGGTCGGCTTCAGGGTCGATCCACTCGTCGCGTCCTCAAGGCGCCGGGCCGAAGTCCTGCTTCTTGAAGACGACCCAGTCGCCGGTGCCGCCCGCCGCGGACGCCTCGACGCGATAGAAGGTCACGAACTGCTGCAGGGCGTCGCCATTGCCATCGAAACCGACGGTACCGAGGATCGTCTCGTAGCGATGGCCGGGATCCACGGCATATGCGCGAAGCAGCTCCCGCACGTCGTTGACTGCCGGACCGCGAGGGGCGATACCGCGCATGGCGGTCACGATGATCTCGACACATGCGTAGCCCGCCGCCGAGTACTCATCGGGCTCCGTCCCGAATCTTGTGCGATAGGCGTCGGCGAAGCTGAATTTGTGGTCCGGCAGAGACGCATGCGCGACGTAGGACCCGACGGCCTGCGCGGCGCCAAGACGCTGGATGTACGACCCGCTCTCTGCGCCAGAGCCGTTGAAGAGGAAGTCCCAGCTTAATAGCGGAGTCGACAGCCGACCGGCCGCGGACATTGCGAGGCGAACCGCCGCCCCCGCTTCTGGCTCACCGCCGAAGAAGACCAGTCCCGGGGGATCCAGCTCGTCGGCAAGCGGCGCGAGGACCGTCCCCGCATCGGCGTCGGGGTTCAACGCGCGGCGGACGACCGAGCCGCCGAGTCCCTTGAACTTCCCTTCGAAGGCATCGGCGATGCCGCGACCCACCGCGGTGTCGTCGATGACGAGGGCGGAGCGGGCCGCGAGGTCACGGTATGCGAAGGCAGCCAATGCTGACGCCTGGATATCGTCGGACGGCGCCAGGCGGACATAGTTGATGGCGTCGGGGTGCGCGGCGCGGACGTCGAGCGCGCCGTCGCGCGGTTTCGTCAATCCGGGATGGGTATTGGTCGGGCTGCACTGCAGCAGACTAGCCTCGTTGGTGATCGGGATGACGGGAAAAGCAGCCGCGGATCCCCAGGGACCGATCATCGCCACCATCGTCGGGCGGGCTACGAACTCGCGGGCATTCGCGGCCGCCCGCGCGGGATCATTAGCGTCGTCGAGGACCAGGAGTTCGACGGTGGACCCGTCGACGCCGCCGGCGGAGTTGAGGTCATCGATCGCCATCTGGACCGCGTTTCGAACCGGCTGACCAAGCTCGGCTGCTCGGCCTGACAATGGCATGTCCAGGCCGATCGCCCAGTCTGCTCGTGGAAGGCGCTTCTGGCCGTTGGCAATCGACCAGGCGGCCACCGCCGATACCAGCAATACGACGACGACAGCACCACCGATGACAGAGAAGCGCGTCCTGGGGGTCCCGCGCAGTCGATCGGCCGCCGCGGGCTGGACGGGCGGCGCAACATCCGCGCCATCGTCCACCCGCACGAGGGCCGCTTCCGGCTGGCTCGTCGGCTGGAAGTCGAGCGCTGGGTCCTGCCTGATGACCTGCTCGTGCACCCGCCGGAGCTCGGGCGATGGATCGATCCCCAGCTCCTCGACGAGCGTGATCCGCGCGCGATGGAAGGCGCCGAGTGCGTCACCCTGCCGTCCCGATCGGTAAAGGGCCAGGATCAGCTGACTCCACAGCCGCTCGCGGAGCGGGTGCTCCGACGTCAGCGTCTCCAAGCTGGCAACGGCTTCGCGGTGTCGTCCCAGGCCAATGTCGGCCTCGATCCGATCTTCGAGCGCCACGAGGCGTTGCTCCTCGAGGCGGGTGATCGCTGAACGCACCGCGTCGTACTCGGCCAGATCGGAAAGCGCTCCGCCGCGCCAGAGGTCCAGGGCCTCGGTCAGGAGCGCCGCCGTTGCCTCCAAGTTGTCGGTTCGCTCGTGGGCGTCGTTGACCAGGTCCGTGAAGCGCAGCGCGTCGACCTCGCGTCGGTCCGCCACGAGGATGTAGCCCGGAGCGCGAGCCTGGATCCGCGCGGCACCGAGCAACTTCCGCAGGCGGGAGACATAGGCGAACAGGGCGCTGCGCGCAGCGTCCGGCGGCCCGTCGCCCCAGATTCGGTCAATGAGGCGGTCGGTCGGCACCACGTGGTTTGCCTCGAGGATCAGCCAGGCGAGGACGAGCCGCTGCCTCGGGCCGCCGAGCGGGAGTCCTATGCCCCCGTCCGTTACCTCAAGCGGACCCAGGATGCGGAACTCCACGAGCCGATGCTACTCCCCGCTGCGACCGCGCCGACGCCCCTCGACCGCACCGTCCGCACGCTCCCCGCTACGCCTGCAAGCGACCTGCAACTCGCCTGCATATGCCCTGCAAGGGTCGCTATCGACCGTGGGTCCGGGCGCCCTTGCTGCGCCTCGCATTCGTACGGAGGATGACGATGAGCACCTCAATGAACAGACGAATGCCCCGTGCGTGGCTGCGCCCCCTCCGAGGCGTCCCCGCGGCGATGCTGCTCGTCTTCGCGGTGGCCGGGACCGCACTCGGTGGCCTGGTCTCGGGCTCGCTGCCAGGTTCAAGCTTCACGTTCACGTCGACGACGATCAACGACGTCGACATGGCCGGCAAAGGGATCCATCTCAAGACGAAGGGCCCGGTCGAAGTCAAGACGACCTACTCGAGGGTGGCTCCGACCGGAGCCCTGCTCGGCTGGCACCGGCACAACGGACCGGTCATCGTCACCGTCACCATCGGCACGATCACGTTCCTCGATGCCGCGTGCCAGCCCTTCGACCTGGGCGCCGGTCAGGCCTATGTCGAGTCGCCCGGGGACATCCTCAACGCCTATCTCGACCCCGCCAAGAACGGTGGGCTGTCCACGGTCGAGTGGTTCACGACCCGACTCTATCCGGCGGGCACCGCGGATCCGGTGCCGGTCGACCCGCCCTGCACCCCGTAGGCGTCCACCGCCACCGTACCCAAGGCTGCAGGGTCCTCCCGGGGAGGCTCCTGCAGCCGCTCGAGACATTCGAAGGGCGAGGAGGTCCTGGCGATGGGAAACGCGAATCACCTGGCCCCGTGGTGGGAACGGCCGCGGAGCGCCCTCGTCGCTGCGCTGCTGGGCCTCGCCGCAGCGGCTTGTTCCGTGGGAGGTTCGACGCCCATGCCGGCGCCCTCGGGCACCAGTTCCACGCCGACTCTTTCGCCGTCCATCGGCGCGCCGTCTACTCGGCCTGCCACCGCGACAGTTGCGGTGGGGCGGATCGCCTTCGCCAGCGAACGGGGTGGCGATGCCGACATTTACGTCGCCGACGGCGCGGGCGTGATCCAGCTCACGGACGACCCGGCGAAGGACGCCCAGCCCAGTTGGTCGCCCGACGGCAAGCAGATCGCCTTCGCCAGCGACCGCGACGGAAAGTTCCAGCTCTACGTCATGGCTGCCGACGGCGGCGGCATCAAGCGACTTAGCGACGGCACGGGCAGCGACGCCTTCGCGGCCTGGTCACCCGATGGCAAGCGGATCGCCTTCGCCAGCGACCGAGCGGGCAACGCCGACATCTATGTCATGGGTGCCGACGGCACGGGCGTGAAGCGACTGACCAGCGATCCGGCCGACGATCTGGCGCCTGAATGGTCCCCCGACGGCACACGCATCGCCTTCGAGCGCGACCTGGCTGGCACCAACTTCGAGCTGTTCGTGGTCGATACCGACGGGACCGATGAGACGCAGCTAACCGAAGATTCAGCCGGCGACCAGTCGCCCGCCTGGTCGCCCGACGGCTCACATATCGCGTTCTCCAGCTATCGGGACGGCGACTTCGAGATCTACCTGATGCGGGCCGACGGCAGCGACGTGACGCGGATCAGCCACGAGTCGGCCGATGATGTGGAGCCCGCCTGGTCGCCGGATGGCGGGCAGCTGGCCTTCGTGAGCACCCGGGACGGCAACGAAGAGATCTACGTGATGAATGCCGACGGGACCGGCGCGATCCGTCTGACGAACGACCCGGCGGACGACGGCGCGCCGGCGTGGACCAAGTGACCGCAGGGACGCGAGAGTACAGAGGATGGGGCGGACCCTCAGTTCTCCCCAAGAGTGAGGCTTCAGATGCCCGTCTTCATCGGGGAGCGCTACATACCGCAGGCGGATCGGAAGACCGCGCTGGCGCAGGCGGAGCGGATCCGTGTCGCGGTGGGGCGCCTGGCGCCTGACGGCTCACCAGTGCGACTGCTCTCGACCACGTTCGTCCCCAACGAAGAGTGGGCTTTCGATCTCTTCGAGGCCGACTCGGCAGGTCAGGTCGAACGTGTCTACGAGGAGAGCGCCGTAGCGGTCCAGCGTGTCACCGCGGGCGTGCACCTCCCAGGCCATGGTCGCGTCGTCTCACCCGACTGAACCCGAGCTGCTCGGCGATGGTCGCCGTCGACTAACGGTCGAGCACAACCGTTTTACGAGGATCTCGGCAGGTTCGCTAACTGATGCGACACGCGAGTCGGAATAGCGGGCCTCGCCCCCTCCGCCCTCAGGCTGACTGGAAGATGCCACAGCGGCGGGCGTCGCCGGTCCGGCGACCCCCAGTTCGAGACGGTGAAATGACAAACAGCAGCGCTCCCCGGCCAGCATGATGGCGAGCCAGGCGCGCAGGGATAGACGATCCATGCGTAACACATCAACGGATCTTGGGCGTGACCGGCAGTGCCTGCAACGCCATCGTTGAGTTCGCACGACGTTTTCGCCCGGAGTCGATGTCGGCATTCGACCTGGATGGGGATCAGAACCAGACCCGGTTCCGACCGTGATCGCCAGCAGCGGGCCGGAGGGTACGGCACCGGACTCTGGATCGGCCGACCGTTTGTGGATGATTTCGGGTAGTCAGGTCGGCTTCGACTCTAGCGGCCCGCAGCGCCGATCCTCGGCGGGAACCCCTCAAAACGAATAGCTGAAAGTGTGCCCGTTTGCGTCGGGTCTCCACTCGGGGTAGCACTGCGCAGAGGGCGGGAGACTTACGAAACAGCTGCTCTACCGCTGAGCTATGTCGGCAGGCGGTCGAGATTAGGAGATGAGGTTCAGACAGCTGCTCCGCCGGCCACTCGCGGGTTCCGCTTCGGCTGTGTCGCCTCG